>NZ_AP017928.1:0-319423 GCF_003584645.1 Methylocaldum marinum | reverse complement strand
CAGCTTGTCCAACGCATTATGCCGGCCTATATCTTCCCTGACCGATCGTATACCCTGCCCCGGTACTGCCCACGCCGCCGCATGTACCGCCCCGGTGATACGGTTGAGTCTTTGATGGTCCGACAGCTCGCCCAGCGCCCGTTCCAGCTCCTGCGACGAGACTTCCACTCCCCGCCCTACGGGAGCCGGCCTGCGCATTGCCTGCTGCAGAGTGCGCGCACCGCACAGACCGCAACCGGTCCGCCCGGCGAGATTGCGCCCTTTTTCCGCAGCATTCGCGCAACGCGCCTCGGGTATGCGAAGGCGAACTTCGATCCCCTCGGCGCGGCGGTAAATCCGAACCGACTCCACCTCGCGCGGCGATGCGACGATATTTTCGGTCAGGCTGAAGCCCAGAGCGAAATCCTCCAGGTCGAGCGGGGTCGCCAGCATCACCACGTGCGGTTCGCCGTTATACATCAGGGCAATTGGCGCCTCCTCGGCAATACAATCTTCCTGATTGGCATGCTCGTCGCCACGCCAGCGCTCGACCGCACTGACTTGGTAACTCGGCCAGCCCATCTCGGACGCAAGAACGCCCATACCGCATCCTCAGCCGGTAGTGACCGAACGCTGTTCCAGTAGCGCCAATTGCTCTTCCGAGAACTGCCGGTACCGGCGCTGCCATTCCGACGGCTCGGTAACCTTGGTAACCTGCACCGCGGTTACCTTATATTCCGGACAATTTGTCGCCCAATCTGAATTGTCTGTGGTAATCACATTCGCGCCTGATTCCGGGAAATGAAAAGTAGTGTACACCACGCCCGGCTGAACCCTTTCGGTGAGAGTAGCCCTGAGAACAGTCTCCCCGGAGCGGCTCTTGACACCCACCCAATCTCCTTCCCCGATGCCACGCTGTTCCGCATCGTGCGGATGGATTTCCAAACGATCCTCGGAATGCCAGACCGAATTCATGGTACGCCGGGTCTGCGCACCTACATTGTACTGGGACAGGATGCGGCCCGTGGTCAGGATCAGCGGATAGCGGCTGCTGGTCCGCTCCTGGGTCGGCACGTATTCGGTCAGCATGAAACGTCCTTTGCCGCGCACGAACTGCTCGATGTGCATGGTCGGCGTACCGTTGGGCGCGGTCTCGTTGCACGGCCATTGCACGCTGCCGAGTTCGTCGAGCTTTGCAAAGCTGACGCCGGTAAAAGTCGGCACCAGTCGTGCGATCTCGTCCATGATCTCGGACGGATGCGAATACGTCATCGGGTAACCCAAGGCGTTCGAAAGCATCTGGGTCACTTCCCAGTCCTCGTAGCGGGCCAGCGGCGGCATGACCTTCCGTACCGGTGAAATACGACGCTCGGCATTCGTAAAAGTGCCGTCCTTTTCCAGGAAGGATGCGCCCGGCAGAAACACATGGGCGAATTTGGCGGTTTCGTTCAGAAACAGGTCCTGCACTACGACGCATTCCATCGCTTGCAGAGCGGCATGAACATGCTGGGTGTCGGGATCGGACTGCGCGATATCCTCACCTTCGCAGTAAAGCCCCTTAAAGCTGCCGTCCAGCGCGGCGCCGAACATGTTCGGAATACGCAGCCCGGGTTCCGACTCCAGGGTGACGCCCCAGGCGGATTCGAACTGGGCACGGGTTTCGAAATCGGAGACGTGGCGATAACCCGGAAACTCGTGCGGGAACGACCCCATGTCACAGGATCCCTGGACATTGTTCTGTCCACGCAAGGGATTTACGCCGACGCCCTCCCGGCCAATGTTGCCGGTGGCCATCGCCAGGTTGGCGATGCCGATAACGGTTGTGGAACCCTGGCTGTGTTCGGTGACGCCAAGGCCGTAGTAAATCGCGGCATTGCCGCCGGTGGCATAAAGCCTCGCTGCCGCCCTCACCGTCGCCGCCGGTACGCCGGTGACCGATTCCGTGGCTTCTGGCGAGTTGCGCTCCTCGCTGACGAAGGACTTCCACTTCTCGTATGAGGCTGGTTCGCAGCGTTCCATGGCGAAAGCATCGTTCGCCAGCCCCTCGGTAACAACCGCGTGAGCCAAGGCATTGATCAAGGCGACGTTAGTGCCAGGACGCAATTTCAAATGATAATCCGCTTTCACGTGCGCGGATTTCACCAGATCGATATCTCGGGGATCGGCCACGATCAGCTTGGCGCCTTCACGGATGCGGCGTTTCATCATCGAGCCGAACACCGGATGGCCATCGGTGGGGTTGGCGCCGACTACCATGATGACGTCGGCCTTCCTGACCGAATCGAAGGTTTGGGTGCCGGCGGACTCGCCCAAGGTCTGCTTGAGACCGTAGCCGGTAGGCGAATGGCACACTCTCGCGCAAGTGTCTACATTATTGTTGCCGAAAGCCGCGCGCACCAGCTTTTGCACCAGGAAGGTCTCTTCATTGGTGCAGCGGCTGGAGGTGAGCGCACCCACCGAATAGCGCCCATACTTGGACTGTATGCGCTTGAATTCGGAGGCGGCATGACTAATCGCTTCTTCCCAGGACACAACCTGCCAGGGATCGTGAATACTCTTCCGAATCATCGGAGTCGTAATTCGGTCCTTGTGCGTAGCATAACCGAAAGCGAACCGGCCCTTGACGCAGGAGTGGCCGTGGTTGGCGTGGCCATCTTTGTTCGGCACCATGCGCACCACTTCGGACCCCTTCATCTCCGCCTTGAACGAGCAGCCCACACCACAATAAGCGCAGGTCGTCACGGTGCTGTGCTCCGGCTGCCCCTTCTCGATGACGGACTTTTCCATCAGCGTCGCAGTCGGGCAGGCTTGCACGCATGCGCCGCACGAAACGCACTCGGACTCCATGAACGCCTGGTCCTGGCCGGGTGAAACTGTCGAGTCGAAGCCCCGGCCGTCCAGGGTTAAGGCGAAGGTGCCCTGCACTTCCTCGCAGGCGCGCACGCAGCGCGAGCACACGATACATTTGGAAGGATCGAAGGCGAAATAGGGATTGCTGGTGTCCTTTTCCGCTTTGAGATGGTTCTCGCCCTCGTAGCCGTAGCGAACTTCCCGAAGACCGACGGCGCCGGCCATATCCTGCAATTCGCAATTGCCGTTGGCGGAACAGGTTAGGCAATCCAACGGATGATCGGAGATATACAACTCCATCACACCGCGACGAACTTTGGCCAGTCGCTCGTTCTGGGTACAAACCTTCATGCCTTCCGCCACGGGCGTGGTGCAGGAAGCGGGCAGTCCGCGTCCGCCCTCGATCTGCACCAGGCATAGACGGCAGGAACCGAATGGTTCCAGGCTATCGGTGGCACACAGTTTCGGGATCTGGATGCCGATACTGGCCGCGGCTCTAAGAACCGAGGTACCCTCCGGTACGGTTACGCTGAAGCCGTCGATTTCCAGCGTGACCAGCTTGTCGGACTGGCTTGGAGGTGTGCCGAAATCGTTATCACGTAGTGCCATGGGATAACTCCTGAATCGTAGTCGTTGGCGCGATTTTCGCACCGCAAAGCTCCGGTGCGCCGAGCGCACCGTACCGTCTAGGCAACTTTTTCTGCCGCTGAGACGCCGAAATCCTCGGGAAAATGGTTGAGGGCGCTCAACACCGGGTAAGGCGTCATGCCACCCAGCGCACAGAGCGATCCGTTCAGCAGGGTGTCTGAAAGATCCCGCAGGAGCACCAGGTTTTTCTCCCGGTCAATTCCGCTCATGATCTTGTCGATCACTTCCACGCCGCGGGTCGATCCGATGCGGCAGGGCGTACACTTGCCGCAGGATTCGACGGCACAGAACTCCATCCCGTAGCGGGCCATTCGGGCCATGTCTACGGTGTCGTCGAAAGCTACCACGCCACCGTGACCGAGCACCGCCCAAATAGCGGAAAACGCTTCGTAGTCCAGCGGCGTATCGAACCGGGATTCCGGCAGGTAGGCGCCCAAGGGGCCTCCGACCTGAACGGCGCGAATCGGCCGTCCGCTGGCGGAGCCGCCGCCATAGTCGTACAGGATTTCCCGCAATGTCACGCCGAAAGCTTTCTCGATCAATCCCGGATACTTGATATTGCCCGCCAACTGAATCGGCAACGTGCCGCGCGAGCGCCCCATGCCGTAATCGCGATAGTATTCACCGCCTTTGTCCAGGATGATCGGCACCGAAGCCAGCGAAATGACGTTATTGATGACGGTCGGCTGTCCGAACAGCCCTTCGATGGCCGGCAGCGGCGGTTTGAACCGAACCAGGCCCCGCTTGCCTTCGAGACTCTCGAGAAGAGAGGTCTCCTCGCCGCATACATACGCGCCGGCACCCAAGCGCACTTCGAGATCGAAGCGCTTGCCGCTGCCGAGAATGTCTTTACCCAAGTAGCCGGACCGATATGCCGCCTCGATCGCTTCGGTCAGAGCGCGATGGGCGTGCGGATATTCGACGCGCAGATAGATGTAGCCCTGGGCCGCACCCACCGCGAGTCCGGCGATGGTCATGCCTTCGATCAGAACGAAGGGATCGCCCTCCATGATCATCCGATCGGAGAAAGTACCCGAGTCACCCTCATCGGCATTGCAGACGATGTATTTGATATCAGAAGGCGTATTCAACACCGTACGCCATTTGATGCCGGTCGGAAAAGCCGCGCCGCCCCGCCCGCGCAGGCCCGAGTTGGTGACCTCGTCGACGATGGCCGAGGGCGCCATATCCAGGGCACGACGCAGACCCCGGTAGCCCTCGTAAGTCAGGTAGTCTTCCAGGCTGACGGGATCGGTAGCACCTACACGGGCAAAGGTCAGTCTCTCCTGATTTTTGAAATAGGGGATTTCATCGGTCGGCCCAAGGCGCAGCGGATGGGAGCCGCCCTGAAGGAAATCCGCCTCGAACAAGGAAGGTACATCACGGACCCGCACCGGACCGTAGGCGATACGGCCGCGATCGGTAGCCACTTCCACGAGCGGCTCCAGCCAATACATGCCACGGGAACCGTTACGAACGAGATTGCAATGGATATTCCGCTTGGCCGCTTCGGCCCGCAGCGCGGCTGCAACCTGCTCCGCGCCGAGGGACAGCGCGCCGGAGTCTCTGGAAATGTAAACTGTCGTCATTGAGCATCAACCTGCATATTCTCGATTATGTCGTCGAACGAATCGGCCGTCACACGCCCGTAGACATCCTTTCCGATCATGATCGATGGGGAGCAGGCGCAGTTTCCGAGACAATAGACGGGCTCCAGGCTGAACGTACCGTCACCGGTCGTTTCGTGGTAATCGATATTCAACCGGTCCTTGGCATGAGATTCCAAAGCCGCGGAACCCATGGCCTGGCACGACTCGGCCCGACACAGGTAGATGGTGCGCTTGCCCGGCGGCGTACTGCGGAAGTAATGATAAAAACTGATGACGCCGTGGACTTCGGCACGGGAGAGGTTCAGTGCCCCGGCAATCAGCGGAACGCTGTCCGGCGGCACATACCCTAATGCGTCTTGGATGCCGTGCAGGATCGGCAATAAGGCGCCGGGTTTATCTTTGTTTGAACGGATAACCTCCTGCACCTGCTCCCGATCCCATTCATGTTCTGCCATTTAATCCTCGCTCGACGATGTCCGCGAATGAATGAAAGCCGAGTACAACCCCCGATTATGCATTCTTCTTTCTCCACACACGGACCGGTAAAGTAACATATGCATGATTTTGCATATTCTAGAGATTAGACATGACTTTGCAATATCTTTCTTGACTAATTTGCTAAGCTTTTAGCAGGCGTATGGGCGAAAGCCGAATGCGTTTACCAGAGGTGATGACGCGGAAGACGGTGGACGGATTGGGCGGGCTGAGTGTCCGCACAGAAAAGTGCGGACACTCAGCGTATACAGACGAGTCTGGTAGGAGGAAAAGGCGAAACATTCACCACTGTTTCCGATTCGACCGCTGTTGCCGAGCTACCCGTCGGTTTGTGAGTAGCTTCGCACCTATTCAAAGGCCAGATCGGGAATGAGGCAGCTGACACGGTCGACGCGGGAATCTGCGAATCCAGCAGGGATCTGCATGAAACTTTGAGTGGTATTGGGCTCTATGACGTCCGGTAGGACCGCTTTTAAAGGTCCGATCATTTCCAAGTCCGCCGAGTACTGAAGACAAACGACCTCGATTCTGCTGATCCGACGCTCACTACCGTTCCGAATAGAAAAGTCGAACAGCATCATTCGCTCGGAAGGCTCTACAGTCCAGCTAAAATCCGTCAGTTCGACGCCTCGCAAAACCTCGTGCTTGCTTCGGACGTACGAAACCGCCGGCGACCGCCCGGCGAACTCCACCGCCTCCTCGGACGATGGACTTTCCGGATGCGGGCTATCCACGTCCGAGTTCCGTGAAGTCGTCTTGGGAAGCACGGCATCTTCATGCGAATCCCGCGATTCAGCCTGCCGGCCAGCCTCGTTTTGCCCGACAGGTCCGTGCCGATGTTCGGCAAATCGCGTACCGAACTGCCAGGCAGCCACTGCAAGCAATATCGTCAGTATCAAGGAGCCCAGCAAATGAGCATAACGAAAGAACCATGGCTTTCGTCGTCGCCCTTCTTGCGTATCCTTCGTCAACGAAATAGCCCTCGCGCCACCACCACCGGCCTCCGCCCTCTTCTTTGGCATTACTGTTTCAACCCTGGAGCCGGCTGCTAATTTCAACTCATCTTCAGTCGGCACTATTCCGCCGGAAAGCCGAGACCCTGAGTTCTTTGCACCCGCAGACGGTTCACCGCCGCCCATCTGAGACAAACTTTCATCCAAGGTGTTCCGAAATACAAGACTGGCTTCGCCGAGATGTGCAAGCACGTCCGTGATAAATTTCTCATATAGAACCAGACGGACCTTTTGATGGACCGGAACATCGATCCGGTCGAGAACCCTGAACAACGCGTCTAGCGTCGCACTTGGACTCCAGGGAACGGGTGGCAGGGAATCGACCGTTCGGCCGACGGCAGTCGCATAAGTCTCGCTCAGCCGACGCAGATTTACTCGATGTTGGAGCTCAACGTCCTGTATCCTTCGAGCCAAATGCTCATCGTACCTGACCACCCGACGATGGCCGAATATCTGATCGGACCGGCGAGGCGGGTCACTGCCGTCCGAGTAAAATGTTTGCTTGCCGGCATCCTGCAAATCCGTAAACAACGCGAAAGAACCCAAGAGTTCCTGCGCAAGGCTTTCCGAAACGGCCTCCTGGTCGAGGTGGAGTGCAGTCCACACATCGGCGAGATGATCCTGTAACGCGAGATCGAAGCTTTCGATATTTTGGACCGTCGTCGCCAGATTCAAATCGTCCAGCATGCAGCGAAAGCGATCTTGAATGACGCGTACGAATGTCTTCCGATAAAGGTCGATTAAGCGCGAAAAGCCCATTGTTTTTTTATTGTCCGCCAGGCATGAATTACCGTTTACAATGCGCGCCCGTGACACATCCGCAGCGGAACAGGTCACGAGTTGAAGCCGGTTCCGCTAAAATAATCGGACAAATCCTTCCATTCCTTCCTATTCCTGCGGCAAGCAAACCGAAATCAAACATTCCACCCATGACAGATAGCCCGATTGAGTCCAGCGATTCCACCATCGAAATCTCGTTGCAAGCTGGAGATGCGCAACATCGCCGAATTCGCAGCTTCGCGCTCCGCCAAGGTCGTTTCACCGTTGCACAAAAGAGAGCCATGGATACTCTTTGGCCCGCCCATGGTATAGATTCCGTCGATCCGTGCGATTTTGAGGCGATTTTTGGCCGGAGCGCGCCTCTGGTCGTCGAAATCGGCTTCGGCAACGGCGAAACCCTGGCGCAACTCGCAAGTGATCAGCCACAGGTCAATTTCATCGGGATAGAAGTTCACCGCCCCGGCGTCGCGCAATTGTTGCTGCAGCTCAAAGAACGCGAACTGACCAATGTGCGGATTTTTTGCGCAGACGCGGTCGAAATCCTGACACATTGCATCGCTGACGAAAGTCTATCGGGCGTGAATCTGTTTTTTCCGGACCCGTGGCCCAAGAAGCGCCATCACAAACGCCGGCTCGTCAACCCGGACTTCCTCAATCTCCTGGCACGCAAGCTCAAATGCGGCGGTTTTTTTCACGCCGCCACGGACTGGGAAGACTACGCTCGGCACATGATGAACGTACTCGAACAGTGCGATCGGCTAGAAAATGTCGCGGGCAGGACGAAATTTTCACCTCGCCCGGCTCACCGGGCTCTGACCAAATTCGAACGCCGTGGACAAAAACTCGGCCACGGAGTTTGGGATTTGATTTTTAGCCGGCGCGCCGACCTCTAACCCACCATCGCTTCCACGGGATGAAAAGCGTCATCCTCACCGTCGGCCTCGAAGCGGACTTCATCCAGTTGCATGGCTTGCCGTATAGCCATAAGTTCGTCGTACTGTCGACGGAGAGGCTCCAATGTCTGTGTCAGCGTCGCAATTTCCTGATCCAGGGAGTAACTGGACTCGTTGATCTTGCGCAATACGTCCAGTTTGCTTTCGATCACGCGCTTATGATCCCGGATCTGGTGAATGAGCGGCGTAAGGGCCATGGCGGACCAAGTCACCACATCCTTGTAGGCATGAAGAAAAAGTTCTCGGGCGCGTGCGATGATGGTCGAGTAAAGCTTTACCACGACCATGCTCTGCTCCATCAGGGTTGACGAGGCGCTGTCTCGAAAAGCCTCGCCTTCCTTGAATAGCCGTTCCAGTTCGGCCTGATATTTCTTGAGCGAGAGCGACGGTGCCTTGAGATCGGCAAAGCCGTATTCGTCCTGGAATTTGGCATATATGCCCTTCACCAGCTTCCGCGTTTCCTCGCAATTCGATACCGATTTGACGAGCACCCCATTCAATTCTTCGAGAACTCCCGCCATGACCCCTTTCATCCCGACCGTCGTCAGACTTCCGGCCATCTGCCGCCGGGTTCGCTTGACGATTTCATCGATGAATTCGGGCGACAGCGATTCGACCAAAGCCTTGGCCTGCACGGTGAACACCCTGCGGCTGGACTGAAATTGATTTACGGTGACCAAATAGGCATTCTGCTGGTCACGGGTCTCGACCATCAATTGCTTGATCTTGTCCCGATTATTGACATCCACGTTCCGGAGATCGTTTATCTGCCGCTCGGTATCGGCTATATGAGCCTCCAGCACACCGGTCGATTCTTCGACCAAATGTCCGATTCGTTCGGTGACTGAGGCCATCAGGAGATTCTGCCTCTCATTCACCACTTTTTCGGCCAAAAACTTTTCGAAAAGATGGAGACGGCTCTTTTCCAAGAGTTCTTCGTCGCCTTTCACTTTGGCAAGCAAAGCCTGCTTGGCGGTCAAGGGAAAGATCAGGCACGTATCGACTTCCAAGGTTCTGGCCACGGAATCGATCTGGGCACGAATCGATTTTTCGATGACTTCGTCTCCGTGCAAATCCCCCCACATCGAATCGATCTTGTTCATGACTACCGCCAGATCGCTTCTCGTCTGCCGCCCTTGCCGGGAACCGCGAACATGGTTGCACCACATGTCCATATCGCTCTTGGTAACCCCCGTATCCGCGGCGACAACGAAAATCACGGCCTGGGCGCTCGGTAGCATGTGCAGGGTCAGTTCCGGTTCCGCCCCGAGTGCGTTGAGCCCGGGCGTGTCCAGAATGGCGAGCCCTTGCTTCAGCAGGTAATGCGGAAAACTGATCAAGGCGTGACGCCAGCACGGAATTTCGACGAATTCCGGTGCGACGATTTGCCCGGGATGCATATCGTCGTTATACAGACCGAGTTGCCTGGCCTCCTCCAGCGGTACGCGCTTGGTTGCGGTCAGTTCTTGAAAAGCTTCCTGCATCTGGACCGGCGATGCACAATCCAGTTCGATCTGCATCCAGCTCTGCGGGTTTCGTTTGTATTCGCTGAGCGACGTCTGGTTGAGTCGGCTCTCGATCGCCAAGAGTCGGATATAAGCCCCGCCCTCGGGATCATAAAAGATCTCGGTGGGACACATGGTGGTTCTCCCTGGAGACGACGGCAGAAGCCGGACCCCGGTGTCCGAGAAAAACAAGGCATTGATCAGCTCGGTCTTGCCTCGTGAGAATTCGGCGGCGAAGGCGAGCACGATGCGGTCCGCGCGCAAGCTGTCGAGCATGCCCAGCAGTGTTTCATTTACGGCATCGCTGTTCAATTCATATTGATCAAGCCAGGACCGATATCGCTCAACCGCCTGGCTCAGTTGCTCACGCCACTCGCCGTAGCCTCGCAGCTTGTCTTCTAAATGAATGATGCTCATCTCCGACTCTCGATCCGATCGTCTAGTGGATAAAAGTGCAATTCTTGGATAGTTGAAAAAAGTTTAGACCAATTCGAGATTCAGTCCATTTTCGAAAGGTCCGACCACCATTTCGGCCAACGTTTGGGAAAACTGATTCTGAAGCGTTTGTCCCGGCCGGTTTCGCCGGACAGCAAAACCACGTCGCGTTTGGCGACGCCGAAAACGTCCGCAAGGAACTCGGTCAAATGCTGGTTCGCCTTGCCGTCGACGGGCGGCGCCTTGATGCGGATTTTGAGTTTATCGCCATACAACCCGGCGATCTCGTCCTTGCCGGCACGAGGCTGTACATGGACGTTCAGGGTCAACACCCGCCCGTCCCAGGTATACCAATTACTCAAGTCAGTTCAGCAAAGTAGTTAGTTGCTGTAGCGGCGGCAACACCAGCATTTTGGCGAGTTGTATTCCGATCAAGGGGATCAGCGGCGAAAGATCGATACCGCCCATCGGGGGCAAAAGTCGCCGACTGGAACGCAGCAGCGGCTCGGTCAGACTGTAAAGCAGGGAAACCGCCGGATTATAGCTTCCAGGACTGACCCAGCTCAGGACTGCGCGGATGATGATGGCGAAGAAATACACGTTGAACAGCAAATCCAAGAGCTGCACCACGGCCCATAGACTTAAGGCCGCGAAGGTAATAGGTGTGCCTTGAAGGAGGAATACCAGAAAACCGCTCAGCATCTGCAGGCCCAGCATCAACACCAGCGACGCGGTGTCGACTCGACCCAAGGACGGAATGAAGCGGCGCAACAGGCGAAGCGGGGGATGCGTGATCTTGATCAGGAACTGTGAAATCGGGTTGTAGTAATCGGCTTCCACCCACTGAAATAAAAATCTCAGCAATATCGCGAATATGTAGAGGCTGAACAGCGTATCGATGAGAAAAACGGCTGGATTCACCAGAAAATCCGGAGACATCGTCAACCTCCCAGTTGCTTGGATAATTCCGCGGCACGCGCATTTGCCGCCTTCATGGCATCAAACACCAGGCTGCGAAGTCCTCCGTTCTCGAATACTTCTACGGCTCGTTCCGTTGTGCCCCCGGGCGAGGTCACCCGTTTTCTCAAATCCGCCGGACCATCTTCGGATTCGATGGCGATGCGCGCCGCCCCGAGAGCCGTTTGCTGGGTCAGAAGCCGAGCGGTGGCTTCATCCAGTCCCATTTCGGCCGCGGCGTTCTCCATCGCCTCCATGAACAGAAAAAAATAAGCCGGTCCGCTTCCGGACAGCGCCGTCACCAGATCCAGAAGTTCCTCCCTGTCCACCCACACGGCGATACCGACGGCACGGACTATCGCTTCCGCCAGACTTTTATGATCCGTGCTCACACGCTCGTTCGCGTGCAACGCGGTGGCCCCCGTCTGCACCAGCGCCGGAGTATTGGGCATACAGCGCACGATGCTCGCACCGCCGCCCAGCCAGCCGTCGATGGCGGCCTCGCGGACGCCCGCGGCGATGCTGATAATCAAGGGAGCGCGCTCCCGCACGGGAGCGGCGATATCCCGAACCACCTGCTCGAGAACCTGCGGTTTGACCGCCAGCAATACGGTCTGTGAACGCGCGACCACCGCTTTGTTGTCTTCGAAGGTCTGTACGCCGAATCGAGTGGCCAGATCATTCAGTTTGGCGGCGTCTACGTCCGAAACCGAAATATTCTCCGGCGGGTAACCGTCCGAAATGAGACCGCCGATCAGGCTGCCTGCCATATTTCCAGCCCCGATAAACCCTAAAGCTTGTTCTTTCATTTGAAATTACCTCCGAACAATCGGGAGTATTCTAAACCGAGAGACGCCCCCAAAAACGCCTCGACCGCTCGTGAGGCAACAACCGCATTAGCGGCTCGCCACACTCCCGGCATCGAAAGCCGTCGTCTCCCGACGGGGTCTGGGTCCGAACAGCGCCGTACCTACGCGTACCATGGTCGAGCCCTCCGCGACCGCCGCTTCGAGATCCTCGGACATCCCCATGGACAATGTATCCAGCCCGAATCGGCCGAGCCGCTCGGCGGCGAGTCTCAAGCTCCGAAACGATGCGCATTGTAGATCGGTTTCATCGGTCGGCGCCGGAATTGCCATAAGGCCGCGAACCCTAAGCCGCGGAAGCGCAGCGACCGCTTCGATCACGCCTTCGAGCTCCTCCGGGGCCACACCCGATTTCGTCGATTCTCCGCTGACGTTGACTTGAATGCAGATATTGAGCGGCGGCAATTCCCCCGGCCGCTGATCGCTCAGGCGCTCCGCAATCTTGAAGCGGTCGACACTGTGCACCCAGTCAAAACGAGCCGCGATCAGCTTGGTCTTGTTGGATTGGATGGGTCCGATGAAATGCCAGCCGATATCGTAATGGGCAAGCGTATCCTGCTTGGCTATGGCCTCCTGCACGTAGTTCTCCCCGAATTCGCGCTGGCCGCAATAATAGGCGGCGGCGATCGCTTCCGCCGACTGGGTCTTGCTTACGGCGATCAGGCGAACCGAGCGCGGGCCCCGGCCGGCGGCGGTCTCCGCCGCTCGAATCCGCTCGCGCACGGCGTCCAGGCGCCGTTGTATTTGACTCCTCATCGTGCTGATACGTTTGTCTATACTTGACCGGAGGGTAAGGGTATCTACCGACCGAAGCTTATACAAGAGTCACTATAGAAGAGAACCCATGGATATCGCCGAACTACTCGCTTTCTCCGTAAAGAACAACGCATCCGACTTGCACTTGTCGGCCGGGCTTCCGCCCATGATCCGGGTGGATGGCGATATACGCCGTATCAACGTGCCGGCGCTGGATCACAAGGAAGTACATGCGCTGATTTACGACATCATGAATGACAAGCAGCGACGCGATTACGAGGAGTTCCTGGAAACCGACTTTTCTTTCGAACTTCCCGGCGTCGCCCGTTTTCGCGTCAACGCGTTCAACCAGGACCGCGGCTCGGCGGCCGTATTTCGAACCATTCCGTCCAAAGTGCTGACCCTGGAGGAATTGGGCTGTCCCAAGTTCTTCCAGGAAGTCACCATGCATCCCCGCGGCCTGATTGTCGTCACGGGTCCCACCGGCTCAGGCAAATCGACCACGCTCGCCGCGATGATCGACCACGTCAATTCGAACCAATACTCCCACATTCTGACGATCGAAGACCCCATAGAGTTCGTCCATTCGAGCAAGAAATCCTTGATCAACCAGCGCGAGGTGCACCGCGACACCCTGGGTTTCAACGAAGCCTTGCGCTCGGCTCTCCGTGAAGATCCCGACGTGATTCTGGTCGGCGAAATGCGCGATCTGGAAACCATTCGTCTCGCGCTGACCGCAGCCGAAACCGGCCATCTGGTATTCGGCACCCTGCATACCAATTCCGCGGCCAAGACCATAGACCGCGTCATCGACGTTTTCCCTGCGGCCGAGAAAGGCATTATTCGTTCCATGCTGTCCGAGTCCCTGCAAGCCGTCATCTCCCAAACCCTGCTCAAGAAGACCGGGGGCGGGCGCACGGCTGCCTGGGAAATCATGGTGGGCACCCCGGCGATCCGCAATCTCATCCGCGAAGACAAGGTCGCCCAGATGTACTCGGCGATACAGACCGGGCGCAAGGACGGCATGCAAACGCTCGACCAGCATTTGCAGGAACTGGTCGAAAGAGGGGTCGTGGCGCGCAACACCGCGCGGGCCAAGGCCGTCAACAAAGCTGCTTTCTAAAACCGGAGTACAGGGCCGTGGATTTCGAATCCTTGCTCATGCTGATGACGCAAAAACGAGCGTCCGACCTCTTCATCACCACCAATAAGGAACCGTGCATGAAGATCGACGGCGTCATTCAACCGATTGCCAATGCCAAGCTCAGCAAGGAACAGGCGCGGCAAATTGTTCTCGGGGTCATGAATCAACGCCAGCGCGATGAATTCGAGAATACCAAGGAGTGCAATTTCGCGATCTCGTCGCCGGGACTGGGCCGCTTCCGGGTCAGTGCCTTCGTCCAGAGGGACACCGCCGGAATGGTGCTGAGGCGCATCGAAACCAACATTCCGACCGTGGACGATCTCAATCTGCCGCCCATCCTCAATGAACTATCGATGACCAAGCGCGGCCTGATTCTGTTCGTCGGCGCCACCGGAACCGGTAAATCCACCTCGCTGGCAGCCATGATCAAATATCGAAGCGAGAATTCGAGCGGCCATATCATCACGATCGAAGACCCGCTGGAGTATGTGCATCCGCATGCGGGCTGCATCATCACCCAGCGCGAGGTCGGCATCGATACCGAATCGTACGAGGTGGCGCTCAAGAACACCTTGCGGCAGGCGCCCGACGTGATTCTGATCGGGGAAATCCGGACTCGGGAGACGATGCAGCATGCCATCACCTTCGCCGAGACCGGCCATCTTTGCCTCAGCACGCTGCACGCCAATAACGCCAACCAGGCGCTGGACCGAATTCTCCACTTTTTCCCCGAAGACATGCACCCGCAGCTGTTCATGGACCTGTCCTTGAACCTGCGGGGAATCATCGCGCAGCAACTCATTCGCCGAGCCGACGGCACGGGACGGTATCCGGCCGTCGAAATTCTTCTGAACACCCCTCTGGCTTCCGACCTCATCCGCAAAGGCGAGGTCCATAAGCTGAAGGAACTCATGAAGCATTCGCGGGAACAAGGCATGCAAACCTTCGACCAGGCCTTGTACGGTTTATACAAAACCGGAAAGATCACTTACGAGGACGCCCTGCACGCCGCGGACTCGAAAAACGAGGTCAGGCTGATGATCAAGTTGGGCGAGGAAGGCAGTATCGAGAAATACGCGGGCCGCAACGACACCCTGTCCGTGGTGGAAGACGATTGAGAACGGCGGTCTCCAGCACGAACCAATCCCCGCTTCCGGCCGGGATGGCGTATCCCTGCACGAAGCTTCCGCTAAACGCTTCGCTTCTTTCGCCCTCTATCGCTTCATGTAAGCCGCGACATCCCGCAACACCGCGTCCGTCAAGCCCTCGTCCTCGCTGGCATAGCGCAGGGAAATCCGCTCCCGCCTCAACCAGGTGAGCTGCCGCTTGGCAAATTGGCGGGTGGCAATAATGCCGCGCTCGATCATGGTCTCGAGGTCATATTCGCCCTCCAGATAAGCCCAGACCTGCCGATAGCCGACGGCGCGAATGGAAGGCAGATCGGCGTGCAAATCGCTTCGTTCGTACAAGGCCCGGACTTCGCCGACCAATCCGAGTTCGATCATGGCCAGAAAGCGCAGACGGATGCGTTCATGCAGAGCCGCACGGCTCAGCGGCGCAAGGATGAGCTTGATCAGGTCGAAAGGCAAAGGCGGAGACCGGGTCTCGGCGCACAGTACGGACAGCGGAACCCCGGTCGCGCGGTACACTTCCAGGGCGCGCTGTATGCGCTGAGGATCGTTGGGATGTATGCGGGCCGCCGCTTCCGGGTCGACCCTGACGAGTTCCCGGTGTAATTTTCCCCAGCCGAAAAGCGCGGCTTCCTCGTCGATCTGACGCCGGATTTCGGGATCAGCCGTCGGTAGAGTCGAAAGACCATGGAACAAGGCATTGAAATACAGCATGGTGCCGCCGGCGAGTATCGGCAGCCTGCCGCGGTTCGTCGCCTCTTGCATCGCCGCAAGCGCTTCGTCCCGAAACCGGCCCGTAGAATAGGATTCGGCAGGATCGAGAATATCGATCAGATGGTGCGGAATGCCTTCCCTTTCCTCCAGCCCCGGCTTGGCCGTGCCGATGTCCATGCTTCGGTAAACCAGCGCGGAATCGACACTGATCACTTCGCCGCCCAATGCCTTGGCCAACTCGATGGCCAGCCGCGTTTTGCCCGACGCGGTCGGCCCCATCAGGGCAATGGCAGGTGGTTGTGAAAGCTCGATCACTGGCCGCGCATGAACAAACGGTTCAGATCCTTGAGGTTTAGTTCGACCCAGGTCGGGCGGCCGTGGTTGCATTGGCCGCTACGCTCGGTCGCCTCCATCTCGCGCAGGAGCATGTTCATTTCGGGCACGGTCAGCTTGCGATTGGCCCTTACCGAGCCATGGCAGGCCATGGTCGCCAAGACTTCGTTCATGGACTGCTCTATCCGGAGACTGTGCCCGTGCTGATTGATATCGGACAGCACGTCCCGCACCAGGCGCTCGCCGTCCGCATCCGCGAGCACGGCGGGCAACGCCCGCAACATCAGGGCCTCGGGGCCGGTTCGGCGTAGTTCGATGCCGAGTCTTTCAAATACACCGGCCGCTTCTTCCGCCAAATCGGCTTCGGCTGCGGTGACCTGAATGCCGATCGGCAGCAGCAAGGGCTGCATCGGAACCGAACCCGCTCCGACTTGTTCCTTCAGCTTTTCATAGGTAATTCGCTCGTGGGCGGCGTGTGCATCCACCACGACTAACCCGTTGCGGCTTTCGGCCAAAATGAAAGCCCCGTGCAAATGCGCGACCGCGAAACCCAGCGG
Organism: Methylocaldum marinum; assembly: GCF_003584645.1. Taxonomy (GTDB): domain Bacteria; phylum Pseudomonadota; class Gammaproteobacteria; order Methylococcales; family Methylococcaceae; genus Methylocaldum; species Methylocaldum marinum. Next base: position 302,698 of record NZ_AP017928.1, on the reverse strand, counting down.
TGGCGCGGACGGCTCGTCGGAGTCGGTCGCGGCAGGCTGTTTCGGCTGCGCTGCCGGGACGGAATAGAGTTCGGCATAGCTCTGCAGCTGCTCGCCCACTTGCAAGGGCAAGCCGGTTTGGCGATACGGCTTCGAGAATTTGGGCGCGGAAACTGCTTGAGCGGGAATATCCTCCGCCATGGACACCGGCCCGGTTTCGACAGCCTGCGGCTTGGCCTCGGCCAAAGCCCGATGGAGTGCCCGGAACAGAAAATCGTGAATCAGTCGGGAATCGCGAAACCGCACTTCGAGCTTGGCAGGATGGGCGTTGACGTCGACCAGCGCCGGGTCCAGCTCCAGGTACAAGACGTAGACCGGCTGGCGTCCGTGGTAAAGCACGTCCCGGTAGGCCTGCTTTATGGCATAGCTCACCAGCTTGTCCCGAATCAGACGCGCATTGACATAAAAAAACTGCATATCGGCCTGGCTGCGGGAGAAAGTCGGAAGCCCGACCCAGCCCGACAGACTGAGGCCCGCCGCCGAAAATTCCACCGCCAGCGCATTTTCCAAAAACGACTCGCCCACCACCAGGGCCAGACGCCGATCGATTTCGGCCCGGGTTTCCGCCGGCCGTAAATTCAATACGGTCCGCTCGTCGTGTTTCAGGGCGAATCCCACGTCGAACCGGCTCAGGGCCATGCGCCTGACCAGCGTTTCGATATGGGAGAACTCGGTCTTTTCCGAGCGCAGAAATTTCCGCCGCGCGGGCGTGTTGTAGAAGAGATCGCGAACCTCCACCGTGGTTCCGTCGGGATCGGCGGCCGGCTCGATATCGAAGTCGGTTTCCGTCCCGTCCGCCGTGACCCGCCAGGCGCAGCGCTCGCCCCGGATTCGAGAGGTCAATGTCAGTCGGGCCACCGAACTGATGCTGGGCAAGGCTTCGCCGCGGAAGCCCATGCTCGCAACCCGCTCCAGATCCTCAAGGCTGGCGATCTTGCTGGTGGCATGCCGGGACAAGGCGAGCGGCAAATCTTCCCGATCGATGCCGCAGCCGTCGTCGCGGATGCGTATCATACGCAAGCCGCCCTGTTCGACGTCGATTTCCACCGACCGAGCGGAGGCGTCGAAAGCATTTTCGACCAGTTCTTTCACGACCGAGGCGGGACGTTCGACCACTTCGCCTGCCGCGATCTGGTTGATTAACTGTGGAGGGAGAATTCGGATAGGCATAGTGTATGAAGATCAGCACATCGGGAAATCGGGCTGGCGATTAGACAAGATCGCAACAACTAGGATTCAGAACCTCGCTATTCTCGGAAAACTAAAGAATTTAAGAAAGACGGGAAACGAGAGAACCTTCGCCGACCTGCGGCGAAGGCTCTCTATTTCTTGACGACCGGCTTCTTGCCGTCGGCTTCGGCTGCTTTCTGGGCGTCTGCCACGCGCAAATCGACCGGGATCATCGGCCGAAGTTCGGAGAAATAATTACGGATGCCGTCGAATATGGCGCGCGCCACCAGATTCTGGTGTTTCGGGTCGCGCAGATTACGCTCTTCGTCCGGATTGGAGATGAACGCGGTTTCTACCAGCATCGAGGGAACATCCGGCGATTTGAGCACGGCAAACCCTGCTTTTTGGACATCACGATGATGCAGATGGAAATCTTTTTTCAACTCTCCCAGCACCTTCGCGGCGGCACGGTTGCTGGCTTCGAGCATGGCATTTTGCGAGAGATCGAGCAGTATCGACGCCAGCAGCTTATCCTTTCCCTTGAGCTGAGCACCGCCCACCAAGGCGGCGTTTTCCCGGTCCGCCAGCCAGCGAGCCGCTTCGCTGGAAGCGCCGTGCTCCGACAAGGTGAACACGGAAGAACCCTTGACGTCGTTGTTCACATAGGCGTCCGCATGCAAGGAAATAAACAAATCGGCCTTCACCTTGCGCGCCAGCTCGGCCCTTTCGCGCAAATCGACGAACCGATCGTCCGAGCGCACCATCACCGCCCGCATACCCCGTTCGGCCCGAATCATCTGCTCGAGCTTGCGTGCGATCGCCAGCACGACATCTTTCTCATAGGTTCCGTTCGGACCGATCGCCCCGGTATCCTTGCCGCCGTGGCCGGCATCGATGACCACCACGCGCTCCCTGGCGGGTCCCGGCTTCAAGATTCGGACGGGTTTGAGATCGTCACGTGAGCTTCCGCCTTGGGGCGAGACCGGCTTCACGGCCGATTTCTGCGCCCTGGCGTCCCTGGAAGAATTCGCTGATTTCACCGGACCTTTGGACGCCTTAGTCTTGTCCGCCCGAACGGGAGCAGCGGGAGACGTCAATTCAAGCACTACCCGTGCACTTCCCTTGCGCCGAGTGACGTACACCTTGTGCACCGACGGGCGTTTGAGATCGAGCAAAATGCGGGGACTGTTCTTGCTCTTCCCGGCAATCGGCACAAGCCTGGCAATCAAAGGGTGCGACGCGGGCGGCCGTGCCAGGGGCGCAGCCAAGGAAATATTCTCGAAATCGATCTGCAGGCGTTTCGGGTTTTTTCCGGCAGAAACGCGATATGTCGGCTCAGCCGAAAAATCGAAGATCAATCGTGAGCCCTGCGCGACGGTTTCGAACTTTACCGACTTCAATTGCGCGGGCGCGCCGAACGGCGACGGCGCATAGCTCAACAATGTGAGCAGCAGCCAAGCAATCAGAGTTTTTTTTTCCATGGATGATGCCGCCGTGCTTGAAAGCCCGGAAAACCATAGCCCGAGACGGAGAAAACCGCAAGGACTACGCTATTCGGCTTGCAAGCGCGCCAGCACCTCCCGTCCGCAGCCGGTAGCCCCCATGATTTCCGCGATGCGCTCAGCCCCGGCGATTTCAAGGGTGATCTCGATATCCGGGTCCGGCAGCAGGCCTTCACCGTGCTCCGGCCACTCGATGAAACAAACGGCGTCCGGACGGAGATAGTCCCTGAGCCCCATCCATTCCAGCTCTTCAGGATCGTTCAAGCGGTACAGGTCGAAGTGGTAAACGATACGGTCCTTAAGAGGGTATTCTTCGACCAGGGTAAATGTCGGGCTTTTCACCGGTCCCGAAAAGCCGGCCGCCCGAAGCCAGCCACGCACGAAAGTCGTCTTGCCGGCCCCCAGATCTCCGTGCAGAAAAACCAGACATCCCGGCGGCATGGCCCGGTAGACGTGTTCGGCCAATGCAAGGGTTTCGGCCTCGTCCCGCAGAGTCACTTTCATAAATTGACGAGCCGGCGTAAAGGATCCATCAAGTCACCGGCCAAAAGACCCCGCTCCCCGGCTTTCGCGGCCTCGTCCCCAGCCGCGCCGTGCAATTGCACGCCCAGCGCCGCGGCCGCGAAAAGATCCGAACCTTGCGCCAGCAGCCCGGCGATAACCCCGGTCAGCACATCGCCCATGCCGCCGCTGGCCATGCCGGGATTACCGGTGGTGGAGACACGCGGCAGTCCGTCCGGGCCGCAGACCAGGCTACCGGAACCTTTCAATACCGCCACGCCGCCGAACCGTTCCCGGAGTTTGCGAACGGCGTCAAATCGATCCTTCTGTATCTCCCCGGAAGACACGGCGAGCAGGCGGGCCGCTTCTCCCGGATGGGGCGTAATGACCCAGTTGTCCCGTATGCGGGGGTTTTCCGCGAGTAGATTCAGTGCATCGGCATCCGCCACGGCCGGCAAACCGGTGTCCATTACAGCATCCAACAATTTCTTCGCCCATTCCGAACGGCCAAGCCCGGGACCGACGGCAATGACCGTGGCCCGCGCCATCAGCCTCCGCAGTTCCTCCGGCGTTTCGACCCCGTGGCACATCAGCTCCGGCCGGGTCAGATTGAGCGAATCGGCATGCGCTTTGCGAGTGGCTATGCTGATCAAGCCCGCTCCGACCCGAGCCGCGGCCTCGGCGGCCATGCGTGCGGCTCCGCTGTAGCCGCAATCGCCCCCGACTACCAACACGTGACCGAAATGACCTTTGTGCGCGTAACGCGGCCGCACCGGCAAGCCGCGTTCCCAAGGCGGCAGCAGCATGGCCGACGGCTCGACCGAATATCGCACTTCCGGCGGCGTGCCGAGATCGGCAAAAACAACCTCGCCGGCATATTCGGGACCTTCGCCTGTAAAAAGGCCCCGCTTGAGACCGATGAAGGTCACGGTCAGACCGGCTCTGACGGCGACGCCCAGCGCGGAACCGGTATCGGCATGCAGGCCGGATGGAATATCCAGCGCCATCACATGACCGGAAAACCGGTTGACGGCCCTGATCACATCCGCGTAAAGACCGCCGACCTCACGATCCAGGCCGGTGCCCAACAATCCGTCGACCAGCACTTCCGCGCCCTCGAAATCGGCGGGAATGAAATCCAGTATTTCGCCGCCCGCCGCACGATAATCCCGGTAAGCCGTCAGTGCATCCCCCTTGAGATTCGCAGGCGGCGAAACCGGATAAACCCGCACGTCCATCCCTGCCTCGTGGGCCAGCCGGGCGACCACATAAGCGTCGCCGCCATTGTTGCCGCCGCCGCAAATCGCCGACAGCGTACGCGCTCCGGACCAACGTTCGCGCACGGCCGCAAAGGCCGCTGCACCGGCACGGCGCATCAATTCGATGCCGGCAATACCCACCGTATCGATGGCGTAACGGTCCATGGCGCGCACGTCTTCGGCACGATAAAGGTCTTTCTGGAAACTTCGGCTGTATCGTTCGCTCATAACCCGGTAAGCTGTACCCAAACTACGCTCGTTCCGTTTACATTCTGGCTTAAACGCCGCACCGCCTCCACATTTCTGTGACTTCATCCGCGCTCGATTACTCCGCGCTCGCCGCGAAAATCAAGACCTGGGGCCGAGAACTCGGTTTTCAGCAAGTCGGCGTGGCCGACACCGATCTTTCCGCCGCCGAAAAGCGGCTACGGGCTTGGCTGAAAGACGGCTTTCACGGAGAAATGGATTACATGGCGCGCCACGGTACCAAGCGCAGCCGTCCGGATGAACTCGTCCCCGGTACGCTTAGGGTCATCAGCGTGCGCATGGATTATCTGCCGGAGGAGCGGACCGCGGTCCGGGAACGGCTGCAAGATCCCGCCGCCGCGTTCATCTCCCGCTACGTCCTTGGCCGCGATTATCACAAGGTGCTGCGCAGGCGCTTGCAGCAACTGGCCGGGCGCGTGGCGGCCGAAATCGGCCCTTTCGGTTACCGCGTCTTCGTCGATAGCGCGCCGGTGCTGGAAAAGCCGCTAGCCGCCAAAGCCGGGCTCGGCTGGATCGGCAAGCACACCAATCTCATCAACCGCAAAGCCGGCTCGATGTTCTTCTTGGGCGAGATCTACACCGATGTCCCTTTGCCTACCGATGCCGAAACCAGCGATCACTGCGGGAGCTGCACCGCTTGCATCGACGTCTGCCCGACCCGGGCGATCGTTGCTCCTTATCGCCTGGATGCCCGGCGTTGCATTTCCTATTTGACCATCGAGCTGCGCGGGCAGATTCCGGAAGAATTTCGGCCCGCCATCGGCAACCGCATCTACGGCTGCGACGATTGCCAGCTCGTCTGCCCTTGGAACCGCTATGCGCGGCTTACCGAAGAAGCGGATTTCATGCCGCGCCACGGCCTCGACGTCGCAGGACTGATCGAGCTTTTCCACTGGGATGAAGCGACCTTTCTGCATAGAACCGAAGGCTCCGCCATACGTCGGATCGGTTACGAATGCTGGATCAGAAATGTCGCGGTGGCTTTGGGCAACGCGCCCCCACCCATCGAAGTCCTCGAAACCCTGGCATCCCGGATGGATGATCCATCACCCCTGATCAGGGAACACGTACGCTGGGCGCTGCAACGCAACCGCTCGCGCGGGAAACCTGCGCTCGTGGCGGATTCCCCGGCGCGCTAGATGCATTAGCGACGGGACTTTTTCGATTTCGGCGCGGATACCTTGACGAAAGCCGGCCCCTTCACCCGGAGCTGGTCGGACAATTGTTTGAGCGTGTCGTTGAGCGCCGCGCGAGTCGCCTGACCGAGAGCGCTCGCCGCAAACGCGGATTCGCCGCCGCCGATGCCGAACAGCGAGAAGCCGCTGGTCGCGGATTCCGAAGTAAAGGTGCCATGGGAAGTAATGGTGCCTACCATGCGGCCGCTATTCGGCTCCACCACTTGCAGATCCATGCCGACCGATCCCGTCCGGCGGGCCTTGGTATTCTCCCAGGTCGGATTGGCGGCGGACACGGCGGCGCCGGCGATGCCGGCTCCGGGCGTACCGGCAACGGCGCCCGCGATGCCGAGTACCGTTCCCGCCCACCCCAGGGAACCGCCTTTGCGCTCGTCGTTGGCTTCGGCCACTTCGTTGAATTCCGTGATCGTCCCTTTAATCACGAACGGCCCCACTTCTCCGGAATTCAGGAGTTTCGCCGGGTTGTCCGCGTGCTTGCGGTAATGTTCGTAGTCGATGACCACGATGTTCCCGACATTGCCTAGAGCACTGATCAACTGGGCGGCGACGCCCTGGCCGACGCGATCGCTCATGCCTTGATGATCGGGCGTGTAGGCTCCGGGCGCGGTCGGCGCGGTTCCTCCCAAAATTCCCCAGCCGAACGGCCCCCAGCCAGAACGGGCACCGCTGGCAGGCGCCTGGGTCGCGCCGCCGCCCGAACCGGTGCCGACGCCGAGGGGTTCCACCGTAACCACGTACGTGGGCTGCGAGGCGTCGAACGGTATCCGCAACACTTCCACCTGAGTCGAAGCCGGTGTCAGGCTGGTGGCCTGCACCGAGCCCTTGTCCACGGTCGCCGCGCAGCTCACCAGGAAAGGAATCGCCGCCCCCACCAACCAAGATCTTAATTTCATTATTTTCTCCGGTTTTGTTCGTTTGTTTTCATCCTGCGCCGAAAGTCCAGCATGGTCGTCGCGCCATCGAAGAGTAGCACACTGGCTATGACGTCCAAAAGAAAGCCGGCGGGGCCTGGAGAGCAGCAACGGGGGATTGGTCGTTCCTCCCGTGTCCGACATAGCGTAAAATCCGGCGGATTCGTCAAGAACTCTTCAGGAGTCAACGCCCATGAAGCTTTTGTCACGCGTGTTGCTGACTGCAATCGCATTGTCCGCCTTGCATACCGCCCGAGCGGAAGATGAATGGCATGCCACCACGCTTTCCGACCGAACACTGGAGAAAGTCAAGCTGGGTTTGGTCGCGTATCAGAGCTGCGTCAACGACGAGACGCGGTCGCATATCGGCGAGGAGGCGGATTCGCGCGCGCTCACCGATCGCGTGCTGAAAACCTGCGAAGGAAAGCTGTCCAAAGTAAAAGCGGCTTTCGATAGCGAGAACGTACCCGGCACGATCTCCGAACGATACATGCGCGGCCGCCGCACCCAGGCCGCACGCCAGGTTCTGCGCGCATTAATGGGCTCTCAGGCCGCCCAGACCGTGACCGGGCGGCCGTAACGCGATTTTACCCCGCGCCCAGACCTCGCCCGGCTGCCCCCGCGGTTTCCGGCGTCCCGCGCGCTCATCCCCGAGCATCACTCAACGCAAAGAGGAACCGAATGCAATTCGACCCGACTCTCATTCCGACCACGTTCGACGCGGTCCATATCGGACTTGCGGCCCTCGCGGTCGTTCTCCTGATTCTGCAAATTCTGCTGCTGTCCGTGGCAGTCATCGCCTTGCTGCGCCGGGGCAAACCCGCGGCCGAGCCCATTGCCGTCCAGGTCCGTCCGGAACCGGCCGCGACTCCGGTCAGGGAGGCGGCCAAATCCGCCGAACTGGTCAAACCGGAACGGCCGGAACCCGTCGTTGTCAAACAAGCCACGCCGGATGCGGCCTTGCAGCTTCTCGGCCTGTTGCAGAAAGAAGCCCGATTCGTCGACTTCGTCCAGGAAAACGTCGCTGCCTATTCCGACGCCGAGATCGGCGCCGCGGCCCGCGTCGTGCATGAAGGGTGCCGCAAAGTGCTGAGCCAGAATTTCGAGCTCGAACCGGTGCGCAAAGAGCAGGAGAACTCTCGCGTCACCTTGCCCAAAGGCTTTGACGCTTCGAGCGTCAGACCCACCGGCAACATCGTCGGCGAACCGCCGTTTACCGGCACCTTGATACACCGCGGCTGGCGCGCCGCCGCGGTCAGACTGCCCAAAATCGCCGAAGGGCACGACGTTCGTATCATCGCCCAAGCAGAGGTAGAATTGTGAGCGAAACCCAGTATTCCGTAGGCATCGATCTCGGCACGACCAACAGCGTCGTGTCCTATGTCGATCTCATCCAGTGTGACGGTGAAAAAGCACCGATCCAGGTCTTGGATATTCCGCAACTGACGTCTCCCGGCGCAGTCGGGGAAAAGAGGCAGTTGCCCTCCTTCCTTTATCAGGCCCACGAAGCCGAACTCGCACCCGGCGACATCGTGCTGCCCTGGGATGAACATCCGGAGGCCATCGTCGGAGACCTGGCAAGGCAGCTCGGCAGCAAGACGCCAATCCGGCTGGTCAGCAGTGCCAAGAGCTGGCTGTCTCACAGCGGTGTCGATTGCCGCGCGCCGATTCTGCCCATACAGTCTCCAGAGGAAGTCAAGCGGGTTTCGCCGCTGCAGGCCTCAATCGAATACCTGCGCCACATGCGCGACGCCTGGAACGCCCGCTATCCCGACGCGCCCTTAGGCGAGCAGGACCTGGTGATCACCGTGCCCGCCTCGTTCGATCCCGCGGCGCGGGAACTCACCGTGGAGGCCGCCCACGCGGTCGGCCTGCGCCAGGCCATACTACTCGAGGAGCCGCAGTCGGCGCTGTATAGCTGGATCCAGGCCAGCGACGGACAATGGCGCGAGCAGGTCAAGCCGGGCGAGATCATTCTCGTCGTCGACGTCGGCGGCGGCACCACCGATTTATCGCTGATCGCGGTGACCGAGGAGGAAGGCAACCTGATCCTCAACCGCGTCGCCATCGGCGACCATATTCTGCTCGGCGGGGACAACATGGACCTGGCGCTCGCCTATGTCCTGAAAATGAAACTCGAAGCCGAGGGCAAACGGCTCGAACCCTGGCAGATCCAAGCGCTCATGCACGGCTGCCGGGACGCCAAGGAATCCTTGCTGTCCGATACGGATACCGACGAGGTCGCCGTGGTCGTGCCCAGCCGCGGGTCTTCGCTGATCGGCGGTACGCTGCGTACCAGCCTGACCCGCGACGAGGTCGGACGAACCCTGGTCGAAGGCTTCTTTCCCCGGGTAAACATATCCGACCGTCCGGCGGCTCAGACGCGCACCGGCTTAACCACCTTGGGCCTTCCCTATGCCAAGGATGCGCGGATCACCTGCCATCTTGCCGCCTTCCTGAGCCGCCAGATCGGCGCGACCGGCGAGTTGCAGGGATTCAACCTTCCCGCCGATGCCCGCTTCCTGCATCCGACTGCGCTGCTCCTCAACGGCGGTGTATTCAGGTCCGAATCGCTCGAAACCCGGCTGCTCGAGGTACTGAACAACTGGCTGGAAGCCGACGGGGCTCCGCCCGCCCGATTGCTGCACGGTGCCGACCTGGATCTGGCCGTGGCCCGCGGCGCCGCTTATTACGGCTATGTTCGCAAGGGCCGGGGAGTCCGCATCCGCGGCGGCACCGGCGCCGCCTATTACGTCGGCGTTGAAAGCGCCATGCCGGCCGTACCGGGCTTCGCTCCGCCGATCGAGGCCTTGTGCATCGCGCCTTTCGGCATGGAAGAAGGCACCGAGGCGGATCTGCCGCCTTACGAGTTCGGATTGGTTGTCGGGGAGCCGGTGCGCTTCCGATTCTTCGCTTCCAACGTACGCCGCGACGACGTGGTCGGCACACGTCTCGACTATTGGTCGGATGACGAAATGGAAGAGCTCGACGAAATCGAAGTCACCTTGCCGGCCGAGGAACACCAGGCAGGCGACGTCGTCCCGGTTCATCTGGCCGCTCGAGTCACCGAGGTCGGCACCCTGCGGCTGGAAGCCGTAGCAAAGGAGGGCGACAAGCGCTGGAACGTGGAATTCGACGTGCGGGCAGGCGAAAAACCCTTGGCGCCGGATGAAAACGTCGCGCCGGAGGAGCCGATTCTGGGCGAACTCGGCGAGCCAACCCTCGAGGACGAGCCCGAGCCCGCCTCCGAGGCCAGCTCTTCTGAAAAACCGGCCGAAGATAGCGCGTCCAAAAAAAGTTTTTGGCCGTTCAATAAATAGACCAGCATACCGCAGGGGCAACTCCCCTGCGGCCACCCTTCCCCATGTCCGAAACATCACGCCAGACGCCCCGATACCTCGTCGGCATCGACCTGGGAACGACCCATACCGTGGTCGCCTGTGCCGAGCTTGCCAAGGCCGCGCAGGCCGAAATCGAGCTATTCCATATCGACCAACTGGTTGCACCTGGCGAGATCGGGGCGGAGCCGCTGCTGCCCTCGGTACGTTATCACGCTTCGTCGGACGAGCTGGCCGAGGCGGACGTACGTCTGCCCTGGTCCTCACCGCAACCGGACTCGAGTTATCGTCCGATCATCGGCAGGCTGGCGCGAATCCTGGGCGCGAAGAGCCAGGGGCGGTTCGTGACCAGCGCCAAGAGCTGGCTGTCCCATGCCGCCGCCGACCGCACCGCGCCCATCCTGCCCTGGGGCGCTCCCGACGAGATTCCGAAAATCTCTCCCGTCGAGGCCAGCGCGAGCTATCTCCGCCATGTGCGCTCGGCCTGGAATTACCACCGTCCGGAAGCGCCGCTGGAAGATCAGGAAATCGTGGTCACCGTGCCCGCCTCCTTCGACGAGGCCGCGCGCACTTTAACGCTGGAAGCGACCCGGCTGGCGGGACTTCCGAACGTACGCCTGCTCGAAGAACCGCAGGCGGCCTGCTACGACTGGCTCTGGAACCACCGCAAGACCTTGCGTAAAGAGCTCGGTGAGGTGCGCCTGCTTTTGGTCTGCGACGTCGGCGGCGGCACGACGGACCTGACTCTGATCAAGGTCGAACCCGGCGGGGAAGAACCGAAGCTCACGCGCATCGCGGTCGGCAATCATTTGATGCTGGGCGGCGATAACATCGATCTGACCCTGGCGCATCTCGCGGAACGGCGGTTGGTGGGCAAGGACCGCAGGCTGTCCGCGGCCGAGCTTTCCCAGCTGGTCGAACAATGCCGGCTGGCGAAGGAATGCCTGTTGGCACCGGACGCGCCGGATTCGGCAAGCGTTACCGTGCTCGGCGCGGGAGCCCGGCTCATCGGCGGCGCGCGCTCGGCCGAACTGGCCCGCAGCGAAGTTCGAGACATCGCGCTCGACGGCTTCTTTCCGATGGTGTGTCTCTCCGACTATCCCGATCGCAAACGAATCGGCGTTGTCGAATTCGGTCTGCCCTACGCCGCCGATCCCGCGATCAGCAAGCATCTGGCCGCTTTTCTGACGCACCATTTCGAGACCGCGCGCGAAGCGCTCCAGTCGGACTCCGCTGAGCCGGTCCCGGACGCCGTGCTGCTCAACGGCGGCGTATTCCGCAGTGCGACCTTGGCCGGTCGCATGGTGGATCTCCTGAGCTCATGGGGAAAAAGACGCCCCGTCCTGCTCAAGAATGAACGTCCCGATTTGGCTGTCGCCTACGGCGCGGTGGCTTACGGACTGGCGAGGCGCGGCCATGCGGTGCAGCGCATTGGCGGCGGCTCGGCGCGGAGTTATTTTCTGATAGTGGAAACCGGTCCGGATGAAACGCCCAAGGGTGTCTGCATTCTGCCGCGTGGAACCGAGGAAGGCCGCGAGATCGTTTTGAGCGACCGCAGCTTCCGGCTCAGGCTCGGACAGCCGGTTCGCTTCAACCTGGCCTCGTCCAGCGAAGACCGACGCTTCCAAGCGGGGGAACTTGCAGAAGTCGACGAGGATCGTTTTGTCCACCTGCCACCCCTCGCCGCGATCCTGGACCGGGAAAGCGCGCAAGGACAGGCTGAGCAAGACGTACAAATCGCTGCCTCTCTGACCGAGGTCGGCACTCTCGATCTGCATTGCGTCGCGGCCGACGATCCCAAGCGGCGCTGGAAGATCGAATTTCAGCTGCGGCAGGCCGCCCCGCGAACGGCCTTGCCCGAAACTCACCGACATCCGCACCTCGACCTGGCCACGGAGAAAATTCGACTGGTTTTCGGCAAAAAAGCGAAAGCGGCCGATACCAAGCTCGTCAAGGGACTGCGTTCCGAACTCGAGAAGATTCTGGGGCCCCGAACCGCCTGGGATACCGCCTTATTGCGCGACTTGTCCGGCGCATTGCTGGAAGGACTGCCTCACCGGCGGCGGTCCGCAGAGCACGAGCGCTTGTGGTTCAGCCTCACCGGGTACTGCCTCCGTCCCGGATTCGGCTATCCCCTGGACGATTGGCGGGTCGAACAGGTCTTTGCCGTTTACCGGCAAGGTCTACAGTTCGTCAATGAAAGCCAGAACTGGGCCGAATGGTGGACCTGCTGGCGACGGCTCGCCGGCGGTCTGAACGAGGAGGGGCAGCTTTCGATCTTCGAGGACTCGGCCGACTTCATCAATCCCGAAACCGCCCGGCGCGGCAACCTGCCTACCCTCGCGAAAAAGCGCAGTTACGAGGACATGGTGAGACTCGCGGCCGTGCTGGAACGGCTCCCTGTGTCCAAAAAGATCGACCTCGGAAACTGGCTGCTCCAACGCCTGGCCAAGCCGGGCGAACCCGCGGAAAGCTGGTGGGCGCTGGGCCGCGTCGGGGCCCGCGTGCCGTTCCACGGTAGCGTGCATAACGTGGTTCCGCGCGCCAAGGCCGAGGAATGGCTGGCCCAGATCCTGAGCCGCGACTTCAAGAAAGAAGCGCATGCCGGCTTCGCCGCCGCTCTCATCGCGAGACTCAGCGGCGACCGGGAACGCGACATCGATCCGACACTTAGAACACAGGTCATCGAACGGCTGAAGGCAGGCAAAGCGCCAGACTCGTGGATCGCCATGGTGTCCGAAGTGAAAGAGCTTACCGAGGCCGACGAAAAACGCCTCTTCGGCGAAGCCTTGCCCCCGGGACTGAAGCTGATTGCCTGATTCGGCATGGCCGTGGGCCGGAACCCGGTTCGCCCGGGAGTTGCCTCCCCATTCAGCATCCATTCAGGAACGAAGGACTATCTTCATCCTGCCGGCGAACATCATGGGTTTGGTACCGGCGCCAGTTTCACGTGTTTAAACAGGGGATCAAGTCATGAGACCGCTGAATAAAATCATCATTGCCGTATTCGCAATCAGCCTATTCGCTTTCGCCTCCGGCGCCCAAGCCAGAGGCGGCCACCGGGACCACGGACATCATCACCGGCATCATCACCACGGCCATCATCATGGTCCGAAAGTGATTCACCATTACCACAGGCCTGCGCCGCGCCATTACCGTCCGCCGCGGGTAGTGCATCGGCATATTCACCGTTACCAGCCGCCGCGGGTGATCTACCGCGACCGTTATCCTGCCTATTACAACCGTAGCAGCGGTTTGACCGGAGCCCTACCGATCGTCGCGGGCGGCGTGCTCGGCGGCCTGGTCGGAGAACAGGCCGGCTACGGCAATCACGGAGCCATCATCGCCGGCTCGGTGGCCGGAGCCGTATTGGGGCACGAGATCGGCCACTGAATCCAGGCGCCTCCTCTTTGCTCGGTGACATGGTAGTGTCCGTTGTCGTCCCGGAACAGAGAGTGTTATTCTGCGCCTACCCAAGGGCCGGGCGGCATATTGCCGCCCGCCTCGCTTGTCGGAAACGCCCCACTCGCATCGAGCCGCGTGATAAACAAACGCTTTTCGTTCGTCATCCTGGGCTGTCTGCTGCTGGCGGCATCTGCCGCCCATTCGCAGCCGCCGTTCGGTCGGGATGCTCCGGCCATGCCCTTCATCGCGCGCCAGCCACAAGTCCGGCCCGGCATCAGCCTGGACCAGGCCATACAGCGCATCCGGCGTGAAACCGGCGGCCGCATCCTGTCGGCAGATACCATCAGAAACGGCGGCGGCGTCACGTATCGCATCAAAGTGCTCTTGCCGGACGGCCGGGTGAAGGTTTTCCACGTGGATGGCCGGGGATGAGCGTTCGGAAATCGCGCTCCCAGCGACTCGTTTTTATGAGGTTTGTCCGCTGAAACCATTCAATCAGCCACCTTCGAGGCGATTCCCGTGCGCCTGCTAATCGTGGAAGACGAAGCCGAATTGCGCGCCCAGCTCAAGACGCGCCTGCAGGCCTTGGGCTACGCCGTCGACGCGGCCGCCGACGGCAAGGAAGCCGTGTTCATGGGACGCGAATATCCGTTCGATCTCGCGATCGTCGATTTGGGGCTGCCGCTGGTCTCCGGCATCGACGTCATCAAACGCTGGCGTGCCGACGGCCTCAATTTCCCGATTCTGATTCTCACCGCTCGCGACCGCTGGCAAGACAAAGTCGAGGGGCTGGACGCCGGAGCCGACGATTACGTGAGCAAACCCTTCCATTTCGAAGAACTGCTTGCCCGAACCAAGGCGCTGCTGAGACGCTCCGCCGGCATCGCGCAATCCGTGCTGCGCTGCGGCCCGATCGTGCTCGATACCGGAGCGCAGACCGTACGCGTCGATGACCGGCCCGTGGAATTGACCGCCCAGGAATACAAGGTTCTGGAGTACCTGATGCTGAATACCGGCAAGGTCATCTCCAAAACCGTCCTGATCGAGCACATCTACGATCAGGAATTCGATCTGGACAGCAATGTGATCGAAGTCTTCATCGCCCGCCTGCGCCGCAAACTCGATCCGCGGAACGACCTCCGCCCCATCGAGACGCTCCGCGGGCGCGGATACCGGTTTACCCTGGAACGCACGCCCGGATGACCTATTCCCTTCAGACGAGGGGACTGCTCGTCGCCAGCGTGGTGCTGGTCGCGTTTCTCAGCGCGACGGGCCTGGTCCTCGACAAGGCGTTTCGCGACAGTGCGAAGGAGGCCATGCGCGATAGACTGCAAGGATTCGTCTATACCCTGCTGGCCGGGTCGGAACTGGATAGCCGCGGCATCATGACAGGCCCCGAAAACCTGCACGAGCCCCGCTTCAAACAGACCGGGTCCGGGCTTTATGCCGACATCCGGCGAGGAAGGCGCAAGCCGGATTGGCGGTCCCCTTCCGCAACCGGCATCGAAATTCCCGCCACACCTCTCCCCCAGACCGGCACGGCCCAATTCATCCACACCGTATTGGAAGACGGCACGCCGGTTTATGTGCTCAGTTTCAGCGTACTGTGGGAGGAGGACACACGCCGCAAACCGGTCCGCTGCGTTTTTCGAGTAGCCGAAACCCTGGATGGTTTCTATGCGGAGGTCAATCAATTCCGACGCAGTCTCTGGGCTTGGCTCGGTGCCGCCGCGCTGGTGCTGCTGCTGGTCCAGGGCGCCATACTGCGCTGGGCGTTTTCGCCGCTTCGTCGGGTCGCTGCCGACCTTTCGGCCATCGAGGCGGGGCACGCCGATAAGCTCGTCGGCGACTATCCGGAGGAACTCCGAGGACTAACCGACAATCTCAATGCACTGTTGGACAATGCGCAGTCTCACCTCAGCCGCTATCGGGACGCTCTCGGCGATCTCGCACACAGTCTAAAAACTCCGCTGGCCGTGTTACGCGGCGCCATCGAGCGACCGAACCCGAACCCCGATTCCGATATCGGCACGGTCGCCCAGGAGCAGATCGACCGCATGACTCGCATCATCGAATATCAACTGAAGCGGGCCGCCGCTTCCGGACGAACCAGCCTGACCCCGCCGGTCAGCATCGCGGAAAAATCCCGGCAGGTCGTGGCCGCATTGTCCAAGGTCTATGCCGAGAAACGGGTCGACTGTCGAATCCTGGTCGAGGATAGCGTGGTCTTTCACGGCGACGAGGGCGATTTGCTCGAGATCCTGGGAAATCTTCTCGATAATGCTTTCAAGTGGTGTCGGAGCCGCGTCGAACTCAGCGCCCGGACGGTACTGGAACCGCTGGGAACGAGTTCCCATCTCGAACTGAGGGTCGACGACGACGGTCCCGGCATAGCCGAAGAAGTAGCCGAACGCGTCACTCGCCGCGGCGAACGCACCGATTCGTCGGTACCCGGCCACGGGCTCGGACTCGCCATCGTGGATTCCGTCGTACGGACCTATCTCGGCCGGCTCGTTGTCGAGCGCAGTCCGCTCGGGGGCGCCGCCATTGTGATTCGAAATCTCGGCTAAGAGAATTTCGCGCCGCATGATTCGATAATTTGCCCCGAATTCGATCTAAAGGGATGCCAATCCGCCTTCAATTTACTGAACGTCATCCGGAGAAAACCATGGCTGAAGCCGACGATACCTTAACCTTGACGCCTCCACAGCCGGTCCCCGAAATCGGCGAGGAACAAGCGACCGGCATGGTCAAGCTGGACAAGGAAACCGTTTCCAAGCTGGACGAGAAAATCACGGAATTCCTGCACGCGGTCCTGGCCGCCGATGTCAACGATGGCGAGTTCCGGGAACGCTTATCCGGCGTACACAACATGGGAAATCGGGAGATCAGGGCCGCCGCGACGGTTTCCAACCGGCTCCTGGAGCGCCCGGTGAGGGCCATGCAAACCGGGGTATACGACGAGACTTCGGACATCTCGAAATCGCTCCAGCAACTGCGCGCGACCGTCGAGCAGCTCGACCCTTTACGGCAAGGCGATCTCCTTGCGCCGCGGAAACTGCTCGGCATCATTCCGCTCGGCAACAAGCTGAAAAACTACTTCGAGAGCTACCAGTCCGCGCAAACCCACCTGAACGCCATCATCCAGGCGCTGTACAACGGCCAGGACGAACTTCGCAAGGACAATGCCGCCCTGGAACAGGAAAAAGTCCATGCCTGGGAAGTGATGCAAAGGCTGGAACAATACATCTACCTGGGCAAGAAACTGGACGAGGCCATAGAGCGCCGCCTGCCGGAAATCGAGGCTCAGAATCCGGAAAAGGCCCGTGTGGTACGCGAGGAAATGCTCTTTTACACGCGCCAGAAAGTCCAGGATCTCCTGACCCAGATGGCGGTGACGATCCAGGGCTATTTGTCGATGGACATGATCCGCAAGAACAACCTGGAACTGATCAAGGGCGTGGACCGCGCCACGTCTACGACGGTATCGGCCCTCCGAACCGCGGTGATCGTGGCGCAGGCTCTGACCGACCAGAAGCTGGTACTGGATCAGATTTCCGCCCTGAACACCACCACCGGCAACCTGATCGCATCCACGTCCCGCCTCCTCAAACAGCAGGCCGCCCGCACTCACGAACAGGCCTCCGGCTCGGCCGTGTCCCTGGATCAGTTGAAGCACGCGTTCGAGAACATCTACGAAACCATGGACGCCATCGCGACTTACAAGACCCAAGCACTCGGCAACTTGAAACAGACCGTGGAACTTCTGTCGCACGAGGTCGACAAGGCCAAGACCTATCTCGACCGGGTCCGCAGCGACCAGCAGGCCGAGATCATAAAGGAACTCGAAGCGGGCGAATCGGACGAGATTCGTTTATAGCCGGCGTCACGGCATTCTCAACCCATACATACCATCAGGAGTCCCGCGCCGGAATGGGTGGCCATCGGCAGCAGCAGCATCACGGCAGGCACATTGGACAGATATTGCTCAGCAGGAACGATGCCCCATAAAGCGGTCCCGGCTCATGCAAGTCGAATCCGGCATCCGCCAGCGTCGGCAGTTCCGTGCTTTCGAGAGCATGATCCTAAATCCGGCAGTTGGATACAAACCCGAAAAGCGCTAGGCCCTCATCCCCAGCCCTTCTCCCAGAGGGAGAGGGGTTGGGGTGAGGGAATGCGGCGGCTGATGGGACATTGCGGTCATTTCGGAAATTCAACTGCGGTTTTTTGGGATGATTGACGATAAGCAGACCAATGCACATCAGAATGATCTGCCAGTCGACGAAACCCGGCATGTGTCGGGCCAGAGAAGAGCAATCACCAGGAAGGTTACGGCCAATCCAAGACCGACCGTAACTGCGGCGCCACGAAGGTAATCGTCGAAAAACATCTTCGCGTTCACGATTTTTCCACAAGCGGTAGCTGGACGTATCCGATTCTGCGTCTGCGGTTGAAGGCGCCGTTTGCGATTGGAAGGGCGACTTCGGCGCTCCCGAAGGCGCCGTTTGCGATTGGAAGGGCGACTTCGGCGCTCCCGAAGGCGCCGTTTGCGATTGGAAGGGCGACTTCGGCGCTCCCGAAGGCGCCGTTTGCGATTGGAAGGACCCGCGCCCCAAAAAAAGCCAGTTCCGGAACTAACGATCCGATCCGGCAAACCGGCGCGCAGTATAGCGCCGATGTGGCGGCCGCCGGGAAGCGCATGATTCGCGATAGATACCCTTCGAAGGACGAAAACAACCTGATTTCCCGGTATTGCGCTCTCGCGGATTCGCCTTTTTGTCACAGAATCAAAGCATTCGTTAATTCTTAATTACATTAGAGTTGTACCTGATGCTAATGCATGGTATTGATAGCCCACTTGTTTCTCAAACAAATCCGAATATAAAAACCTTCCATGATCTACGACAAATTTAGCCAAATAACCGATGACCGCATCGTGGCATCGTTGATTGGAATGCCCAAGGCGAAGTTCACAGCCCTCGTCAAAGTATTCGAGTCGGCCGCTCAAGCCATCGATCGAGAGCGTGTCGAAAAGGGCGAGATAAAACACGTCAAACAGGGCGGCCCTAACAGGCTGTTGAAATTCGCCGCCATGCCTTCGGCTTTACCCTTTATCGGCGGCTTAATTTTTAGTGCTGAAGGTCCTTTTAGCGCTGAAATCCCGGTTCTAGCCGGTTTTCATCCCCCCGCTTGGGGGTTCTTGCCGCCTTTCGGCGAATTTTGGGCAGACGCCCGCCTAGGCCGTCGACCACCGCCAGCCGAACAGCCCACCCAACCGGGTCAGGTTGTAGGCGGCGAAAGTGAACACGGTCTGGGCCGCCACTTTCTTCAAACCCCGGAACCGGGTCTGGCGTAACCCGCCCACGGTCTTCGACCACCCGAAGATTTCTTCCACCCGCTTACGCCTCTTCAGGCGGGTCCGGTAGCCGGGGTGTCGGGTGGTGCGGCCATCGATGGCGGAGCCTTTTTCCTTCCGGGCGACATGCGGCGTGACCCGCTGCTCCCGGAGAGCTTGCACGAACTCCGGCACGTCGTAAGCCTTGTCCGCCCCGACCGTCGCGCCGGGCTTCGTGACGGTGCGACCGATCATGATCTTGGCCGCGTCCCGTTCCGCCGTGCCGGTGGCGTGCGTCACCTCGACATCCACGACCAGGCCGGTCCGGTTTTCCATCAGGGCATGGCCCATGAAGCACAGTTGGGCTTTATCCCCTTCGCTTTTCTTGTAAAGGCGAGCCTCCGGATCAGTGGTCGAGGCGTGGGTCGCGTTGGCGCGCTTTTCGCCCTTGAAATCGACTGACGGATTCCGGCCTCCGGCGGGGGCTAACTGCCATCCTTTTTCACAAAGCTCTTCATGGAGGCCCACGCCTGGATCAGCGTGCCGTCCACCGAGAAATGCTCGTCCGACAAAAGGTCCCGCCATTCCGCCAGCAACACGACCCGCTCGAAAAACAGCCGGGAAATCCGCTCGTTCAGCAACCGATCCCGGTTGGCGCTGAAGGTGGAGTGGTCCCAGACCTCGGCATCCAGGGTCAGCCCGACAAACCAGCGGTACAAAAGATTGAATTCGATCTGCTGGACCCACTGCCGCTCGGAGCGGACAGAGAACAAGACTTGGATGAGACTGGCGCGCAGCAGCCGCTCCGGCGGAATCGACTCCCGGCCGGTCCGGGCATGGAGGGCATCAAATTCCGAGTCCAGCGTGGTCAGCAGAATGTCGACCACGGCCCGGAGCTTCCGAAGGGGATGATCCTTGGGAATCCGGTCTTCCAAGGTTCGGTAGCTGAAGAGTTCTTGCTGGGTGATGTCGGCGCCGCGCATGAAAGCGTCCAAAGCATCTTGAAATGATATTATTTTGCCATGACAAACAATCGGTTATGCCTATTTTAGGCGCTCCATCCAACGAATTTATCCGGCTTCCAGGGCCGAGAAAATCAACAGCCTGTTACAATTGTTTAGCATCTGAAACAACTCTATTATTTCCGGAAAAGAGATTTCTGAAGATCAGGATCATCTTTTTCATTGCTTGTATGGCGAGTCAGCTGATAAACTCGGCTTAAATATTAACCGATAAGGAATCGGTTGATTTGACGTGATTAAGATGGACCTTAACTCATAGCGGGATTGCTATATGTCAAATCCAGAATCGGTTATAAAACCCATCGCCCGGGATTCCGTTACCTTAACGGAGCCCTTTTTTCGATTACCGCGGCTGCTGCCGAGATCCCTATACCGAGACAAGCTCACAATCCTGATGTATCACGGCGTGGTACGCCAGGCCCTGACGGTTTCTGATTACTGTTTTATCACGGAAACCCAGTTTCGCGAGCAGATGGAATACCTCGCGAAACACTGCCGAGTAGTCTCCTTGTCTGATGCCCTCCAACGCTTGCGAACCGGATCCGTAGACGCCCCAACCGTTGTCATTACCTTTGATGACGGCTATCAAAATGTATTCGATGTCGCATTTCCGATTTTACGGGAATTTTATTTTCCGGCGACGGTATTCGTTAATACCGGATTTGTCGGAAGTTCTGAGACGATTTGGTTTTGCCATTTGATTCAGGCCCTTGCGAATACACATAATCGGTATCTCGAATGGCGGGGGCTTAAGCTGGACCTGTCTACGGCAAGCGCGAAGGCCATGGCATCGAAAAATCTCCAAGGACTTCTCAAGAAGCTGAATCATTCCGATCTATTGGAACAACTCGATGAAATTATCGAGAAACTGCAGGTCGACGACAGTCTTCTCGGCTCTGCACCGGAGTTTCGAATCCTGGACCGGGACGCGATTGCTGCCATGGCAAAGTCCGGTTTAATCGAGTTCGGAGCTCACACCGCCTCTCATTCGATTCTTACGAGGGTTCCGATAAACCGAGCACGCGATGAAATCGAACAAAGCGTTGGATCGATTTCCGACTGGACCGGGCACGCTTGCCGGTTGTTCGCGTATCCGAACGGAGGATCATCCGATTACGATCACAAAACACTGAAGATTCTCAAAGATTGCGGAATTCACGCCGCAGCGACGACCATTCAGGGTCCGAATACGGCCGATACGCCCATGCTGGAACTTCGACGCTACGGCGTCCACCCCCGGCTGACCAGCCTATCCTTCCAGTGCAAGGTTCACCATCTGTTCTATCGTTCGAATGCAGAAGCCACCTGATCGAGGATAGGTGTCCGACCGAATTTAACAGGAGTTGTCTGTCCGCCCGATGAGTTCCTGATAAAGATTCTCCAGTTTTCGCACTTGGCTACGCACATTGAAACGAGACTCGGCAAGAGCGCGCCCGCCCTGCGCCAACCGCTGCGCTTCGTCCGGCATGCGCAAAAGGCGGATACAGGCTTCCGCCAGCCGGGCTTGATCGGTCGGCGGAACAAGCAAACCGTTCCTCCCAGGTTCCACCATCTCGGGAACCCCACCTACACGGCTCGCGACAATGGGCAGACTGCTCGCCATCGCTTCGGCCAACACCGTCGGAAGCACATCGTCGAGTGTGGGCAGCACGAAAAGATCGCTGCTCCCCAGCAATTCCGGAATATCGCTGCGCGCACCGGCAAATAACACCCTATCCGTCAGCTTGTAGGTCGCGGCCAGGGACTTTAGTTGGCTTTCGTAGGGACCGCCTCCGACGATCAGGTAATAGGCGTTCGGCACCGATTTAAGAATCTCGGGCCAGGCCTCGATCAGATACTGGATTCCCTTTTCCCGGCGCAGTACCGCAACCGTGACGACCAATGCCGCGCTAGCCGGTATTCCGAATGCCTTGCGCACCGCGGCTCGTTCTATCTCGTTGCCGCGCCGAAACGCATTCGTATCGATCCCGTTGTAAAGCACCGAAATCCTCTTCCGCAGAACGCGGCCCTTGGCCACGGCGTAATCCCCGACGGCCTCGGAGACCGCGATGACTTTGTCGTGAAAGCTTCTCAGGGCGAACCAGGTGATTTCACTTCTGCGGACTTCGCGAGCCGTTGCGTCCGGATAGGCGAACGTATGCAAGGTGTGCACGGCGGGAAGACCGGCCAATTTTGCGGCGATCCCGCCGTGCACCGTGACGGCTTCGAGCTGAGTGTGTACCAGGTCAAAACGATGCCGCCGAAGATAGCGCACGAGCGGTATGAGCTTCACGAAATCGCGGATGCGCGAAACCGGTATCAGATCCACCGGTATGCCCAGTCCTTCGATTTCGGACGCAATGGGATTTCCGTCCCGCACCCGGAAAACGCAAACGCGGGGCTCCCAGCGGTTCCGGTCGAGATGCCGCAGATAGTTGAACAGCATGCGTTCGGCCCCTCCCATGCCCAGGGAATCGATCAGATACAAGACACGGTCAGGATACGGCTTTGGCATGGCGGGTACCCCAGTTCAAATTCGCCTTGATGGCCCGGCGGCTTTTATAAGCCAACTGGTAAGCACTGAGAATCAGCCAGCCGGGCGGACTCGAGGCGATCCGCAAGCGCTGGTCCGTCCTCGCCGTATTCGTCCACAAGGACTTGTACGCTTCCTCGCCGCGAAGAAAATCGAATTCGTCCGCTCCCTCGGTGATCGCCTCCTTAACCGCATGCAGCATGATCAAGGTCCCCGGACTACAGTCGGACCAAGCCGGGTCGTAACCGGATTGATAAAAGCTGAACGTGCTGCCGAACCGGTAACAATAGATCGCTGCGATCGCACGGCGGCCGACCATGAGCAAGTACAGCCTAAGCCATCCTTTCTCAAGGAAACGCTCGGCAACCCGGCTATGAAACTCGACCGCTCGACTTTGGGCGAAAGCACCGGCGTTGCCCTTTTGCTGCTGCCTGGATTGGTGCAGCCGTGCCAGCTCGCGGACGGCATCGGAAAGCTCCGTCTTGGATTCGACTCTTCGATAATCGATCGCGCCATTCGCTCGCGCCTGAAGCCGTTTGGCCTTGCGATTGAAATTGTATCGGCTCTGTTTTCCGATCGAGGCCCAATAACTGTCCCAGGAATCCGGAAGCGAGAGATAGGGACAAACCGAATCGATTGCCATATGCCTGGCACCGCGGCGGTGTTCGACGGCTTCAAGGAGCGCTTTGACAAAGGCCGAGTCCGCTCTCATGGCATCGAGCCGGACGAAATCGTGCCGGACCCGCTTTCCGATCAGGCGATCGACCAGGAACGGAATCACGAACGTTCCATAGCCCGGCCTGCTGA
Source organism: Methylocaldum marinum (assembly GCF_003584645.1). Taxonomy (GTDB): domain Bacteria; phylum Pseudomonadota; class Gammaproteobacteria; order Methylococcales; family Methylococcaceae; genus Methylocaldum; species Methylocaldum marinum. Next base: position 279,434 of record NZ_AP017928.1, on the reverse strand, counting down.
TCGCGTCGAGATGATCGATGACTCGGTCGCCGGCCATGAACGACAATTGCCGCAGGCGCAGACCGCCGAAGCTTATCGTCTGGGAGGCAAGCGGCAGTAGCCCGACCAACCGGCCATCGTTTCCGTCGCGGGCGGTTATGACCCAGGGCTGGAAATGCTGCCGCCCAAAACAAGTCCACCAGGTGGACATCCATTCCCAAGTAAGGAATATGTTTCCCAGCCCGGATTCCTCGAGCAGTCCGTTCCATTCCGGCTCGAGTGCCAGAAATTCCTCCTCCGATTGAACGATTTCGATCTTGATCATCGTGCTACCGTCCGTGCGTTGTTTGCCGATGACGCTGTCTTTTCACCAACGGCAGGCTCCGAAATAATATTTTCGAGTACCGTCAGCATGCCTTTGGCTATGGAATTCCAGCTGTACTGCTTTTCGGCCAGCGCTCTGGCATCCTCGCCCATCCGCTCGGCGAGATCCGGAACCGTTAGAATCCTTTGCAAAGCTTCGGCTAAAGCCGGCGGAGATGCCGGCGGCGCGAGCAAGCCGGTGCAGCCGTCTTTCACCACCTCCGGAAAATTGCCCACCGAAGTCGCCACGACCGGACGGCCGAACGCGTGTGCCACCATCAGCGGTCCGCTTTGAGTGGCGCTAAGATAAGGAAAGGCTACCACCGTCGCGAGGTGCATCAATTCACTTACTTCCTCGTTCGGAATGTAACGGATGTCGAAGACCGTGCGCCGCTCTATGCCGAGCTCGCGGGCCAGTTCGCGCAATTCATGCACGTCGACCGACTGCGTCGGATAGCCGGCGATGACCAATTTGGCTCCGAGATGGTCGGCATTCAACAGAGCGAAAGCTCGGAGAAGGTCGGGAACGCCTTTACTCACCCGAAGGTTGCCGAAAAACAGCACGACCTTATCGGTTGGCTGGATGCCGTAGCGTTCCGCCAGGCCGACATTTCGAGCCTGGCTGAAGAATAGGCTCGACACGCCGTGCTGAATGATATGGACACGTTCAGGCGGCACCTCGAGTTCGGCCAGGAAACGGTCGCGGTTGATTTCGCCGTGGACGAACACGGCGGAGAACGCTTTATAGACGGTCTTTTCGAAATACTCCGTCACTTTATCGATCAGGGCATTGATTCTGGACAAACTTGGATCGCGAGACTGGTACTCGTGGCACACGTCGGCCAAGATCAGGCCGTGGCGCCTGAGTTTCCGGAGAAAGAACGAGACTCCCGGGAAATGGAATCTTCCGAACAGAATGACGTCCGGTTTCTCCGCGATCAGATAGTCGGTCAGGCGCACCCACTGGCCGATGAGCCGGGAGAATCTCAGGACTCTTCGCCCCGTCCACCAGAACCGGCGCCAGGTTTTTCCCAAGACGCCCCGCGGCTGCGCGCGAACCGAGCGCGAGTCGACGGTATTCCACAGATGCAAGCGCTTTTCGGTTCGAAAATTATGCGGATAGCCGCTGAGTTCATACTCCTCCGTAGTCACCAACGTGACCTCGGCTGCGGCATTCGCGAGTCCGGTGCACAACTCGTAGGCATAGTGCACCAGCCCTCCCTGGCCCGAGGGCTCGACGACAAATATTCTCATCTTCAATCCCTGTAAGTTAAAACGGTAGCGACGAGTTCCCTTCCAACAGCCGTTGCGTACCGAGTCGCTTCGCGGTCCGCCCGACGCGAGATGGGCAATTCTGCACCCGCCGGCGAGACTCGAGGCGAAAGCTCAAAAAACCGCGTCGACTCGGCGCGACTTGAATCGCTTTCAGCGCGCTTTCCGTGCCTAATCGATCGCATTTAGGGAATGGTGGCCAGCTCCGAGGTAGAGCAGCAGCCGGCCGGCGCGGCCGATGTCCGAGTCCCCGCGGAACTTCGGATTTAGATGAAGCGGAAACGGTGTGCTGTCCATCGCCTGACTCCGCAAGTCGATCATCCTCCATGAAAAGGCCTGGAACGGAGACGTTCGGACCTTCATGCAGCCACTATACCAAACCGCCATTGAATGATGAAACACGCAGAATCACTACCTGTGTCGCCGTTCTGTGGCAACAGGAGGATATGCTCAACCGTCGCTTTTCGGCGACCCTACTTGCTTCCGGCTCACATTTTCGGTTTTTAGCGCCGATTTCGTCCCCTCCAGTGAGCCGGATTTCGCTGCCCGTCACGGATGCCGGGCGGCCCCCAGAACCAAGCCCTTGCGTCAATGAAGCCGGTCATCTGTCGCACATCGGCGTCGATTGATAAGTACATCTACGTAGTCGGCGACACCTTGAAGACGTCAAACCCCCGATAATTCGAATTTTAAACAGAGTTGGCACGGCACATGCTTAATAGGCTGCACAAGTGACGAGCGATTGCCCGATAACGAAAATTGCCTTCACTTAAGCCATGAGTTTCTTAGCTTGGACGATTGAAGCGTTTAAACATGCTTGCCTCTGTGCCTCTTTAGTAGACCGCTGTCTCGAATAGCCGAGCCACCGAGAAGGACAACACGCTGCTCGCCGAGCCGTTCTTCCGGGACGCGCGAAGTCCTACTCGACCGGCCCTGAATAACCCAGTAATGAATCTCACCAACGTTCGCCGATATCGAACGGGGCTGATGCCGTCTTCATCACTGAGTTATTCGAAGCAGCAGTCAATGACACATGGGATTCAGCCATAGCTTATATCGGGCGTACTCGTACTTTGGGAAGACGAATGGAACTGCTTGAACAACCGGTAGTTCGACCAACGCTGAACCTGTCAGGAACGATGGAGTTGGTCCCAGGGACGCTAAAGCCCGGCGCTTGCGGCGGTTTTCGATAAGCCGTCGGCAACCGGAGCTTAGAAAACCTGGCATGGCGGAACACACCCGCAATGCCTCGACATTTAGCGTAAATAATCCCACGGGAGAAAACATGAAATCGATAAACTCTTACCTTCCTTCAGCCAAATGCGCCAGCAAACGAATTGCCGACGGCCGCAATAAGAAAATAGTCCGCAAAGCCATCCTAGGTCTGTCGATCGCGGCGACCCTGGTGACGGCTCAGTCCGCCGGAGCGGCGGAAGCCGAATATGTACGCCCATTCGGCCCGAATGCACCCTGGAATATACCGGTGGACGGCTTGCCGCGACATCCTCAATCCGACACCTTGAGCAATCGTCTGTTGAAATATTCGCCTTCGCGTGAAGGCAATTTCAACCTGTCCTTCAGCGGGTACACCTATCCGGTCTATATGGTCGACAGCGCGCAGCGCTCTTATCCGGTACAAGGCACCTGGGGTAATCTCAAGGGCGGCGAAATCCCCTGGAACCCGAACTGGAAGGCCGCCAACGGTTCCGACGGCCAGGTCATCATCCTCGACCCGGCGACCGGTCGTGAATGGGATCTGTGGCAGGTGAACTTCAACGGCTCCAGAATCCGCGTCTCGAACGGCAATCTGGTACCGGACTCGTATTTCACCAAGGAAGACGGCTTCAAACCGTCACGTGGCTGCGGTATTCCCTATCTCGCCATGCTGGTCAGACCCGAGGAGATCGCGCAGGGCAGGATCGAGCACGCCCTGTCCATGCCGAGCCGGAACACCGCGAAGACGTTCGTGCCACCGGCCATCAAGTCGGACGGCCGGGTTACGCAGAACGGCATGCCCATGGGAACCCGCTTCGCCCTGAACATCACCGATGCGGAGATCGACGAATGGGTAAACTCGCTACCTAGCGAATTGTCCGAACAAACCAAGCAGGCCGCGCGCATCATCGCGGTAGCGCTTCGGGACTACGGCTGGTTCATCACCGACACCGCCGGCGGCGCACACTTCCAGTTCGAGGATTACGCCACCGCGCGCAGCAAATGGGATGCACTGGGGCTGGGAGAACAATCGTTCGGCTGGAAGAACTATCCGACCGATCTGATCGATGGCCTGATCACCAAAGGGCGTGTCTATGCCATAGCGCCTAGCGACCAGTACTAACAATTCGCTAGGCACGGCCCCCTGCGTGCGCACTTTTTCGAGATGAAACGGCCGCCCGAATTTCTCTCGTCAAAGCCGTGCTGCACGCAGGGTACGCACTGGGCGCGCTTATGCCACAGCCTCAAAATAGCGGTACGAAGAGCCCGTTGAGCATCAGAATCTTCCGAACTTGATCCATGAAACCCGCGACCTTCGCGACGCCGCGTTTGGGCACGAAAACGACATCCGTGGGCTGAAGCAGAAAATCCGAATCGCTTAGCTCGCCGTCGAGTATATCTTCCACATTCACTAAATGCGTCGTCGGTTGGTTATTCGGTCCCTTTCGAATGACGGTGACGTCACTGATATTCGCCGTTTCGAGGAATCCCCCGGCTTCGTCGATGGCTTGGAGAACTCCGATTCTGGTTCTTACCGGAATGAATCCAGGCCTTGCTATATCTCCCGCCAGATAGACTCTCGGCTCGGTAAGCGTCCGAACCAGCACCGTGACGGCAGGCTCCTTCAGCTCCCTGGAATAGGCTTCCGTCAGCATGTCGTCGAGCTGGGCAGGATTCAGCCCCGCGGCCTGTACATCGTCGATCAGCTGGAGAGAGATTTTGCCGTCCGGCCGTACGACGACCGACTCGTTGAATTCAGGGGTATAAAAGAATTTCACGTCCAGCTGATCACCGGGCTGAATTCGGTAACCGGACGGAACCTCGTACCTGCTTTCCACTTCAGCCAATGCAGTTTTGGGATCCAGAGTGGGGCGCTTAACGCTGCACCCATAGCAGCCCATAACGATTACAAGCGCCATTAATCCTGCCAGACGAGCAAAAATAGCTTTGCGACCTCGCGCAATCTGGTTGACTCCGTTCATAACACCCTATCCGTTGAATAAGTTCGTGAATTACCGAAATACCGGCCGTCATCGGCTATTCAAGGCTCATAAAAGTTCGATAGCCCGGAATGCTTTTCCGGCGCCTTAACGCCTGACGGCATCGAGTATTGTATTTGCTCCCTTAATGACAACCTCCTTTTCCAATAACCATAATGTTCCAAAATAAGTCGCTGCTCCCGCTGCGCCCGCAGCTGCCAGTTGTACCACCGGCGACTGATCGCCGATGCTGTAGATCAGCGGCGTCGTGACGATGGTGAGCGCCGTCCCGCCGACAAACGCCGGCCTGAGTGCGCGCATCAATTCGGACACCGTAACGCCGATAACCCGTACGACCACGACCAAGTGAACGATTTTCACCAGAAACGCAGTCGCAATCAGGCTCAGCGCCACGCCGACGAGCTTATATTGAACACCGAGCAGGAGCAAAGGGATCAGTATCGCGACGTGTAATAGGCCCATCTTCAGCAACAACGCGGGGCGTCCGATCGCCTTATATACATCCCCCGCGGTCGTGCCGATGGAGAAAATGAGAAATGCGACAGGCAGCAGCCGGAGGATCGGTATGGCTTCCAGCCACTGGGTACCGAGCAAAACCCGGACAATCGGTTCCGCCGTGATGATGAGCCCAAGCGATATCGGAACGATGAAAACCTGAACGTATTGAGTGACCGATAGAAACGCTCGTCGCAGCAAATGCGGCTGGTGTTGTATGGTCGCCAACGCCGGAAACATGGCTCCGGCCAATACGACCCAAACGTTCATGATCAGTAGATCGACTATCCGATACGTTATCGTGTAAATGCCCAGCGCCGCCTCGCCAAGGGCTCGGCCAATCACGACGAACTCCATATTCGATATCAGGGCATTGACCAGATTGAATCCCATGAAAGGAACACTGAACTTCAAGAGACGACCCAGCTGTGCCTTTTCGAATCGCAACCTCAATTTGTGCCGCAGAATGATGCGTGCGAGGATGACACCCGACACTGAACTCGCCAACTGGCCGATGATCAGCGACCACGCGCCGAATCCTTTTACGGCCAGAACGATCGTAACAACCGCTTTGACAAGCAAACGGCCGAGGTCCGGGACGAGTTTTTTGCGGAACGCCAAGTCCCGCTGGAGAAGTGCAATATGGACCGAGCCGAACGGATCGATGACGAAGGTGAAGGCGAGAACCTTCAGCATGGTCTCTACCGCGGGTACGCGAAAGAAGATCGCCGCCGCGGGAGCGATGGCGAAGGTCAGCGAAAAGAACAGTATTCCAACGATAAAATTCGCGGCGTAGACCGTATTCGCGGCTTCCTGAACGTTGCTCCGCTGCTGTATGAGTGCGCTTCCCAGCCCCAAATCCTGAAGCAGGGAAAGGTATGAGATGATGACCGTTGCCAGGCTGACGATCCCGAAGGTTTCGGGAGGCAGAAGCCTGGTGAGTACAGCCATAGTGATCAGCACGACGCCTTTGCTCAGCGCAAAAGACGCGTAATTCCACGCAACGGCATGTACCGTCTTCTTGCCTGCATGAATCATTGTACAGTCCCTTGTCAGAAATCGTTCGCGGGCTGATTCTTCCGACCTCTGGGCACATAAGAATCAGCCGCACAGGCACTATTACGGCAGACCGTGGCGGTCAGCCCTCCATGTACATTGTGCGATATACACATGACAGGCGCTTTTTACTCTAATACAAATCTTGGGGCACGCCAACAGATGTTAATCCTTATTCCAGCGCCGTTACACCGCTCGCCGCATGCGTTCCGCCACATCCTTTTTTCCCCGTTTTCTCATCCTCGCCTCGACGTTCTGCCGCGTCGATCGGTACCGTCCTTCGTCTTGTTTTGGCGTCCGGCTTCTCCATATGCCTTGAAACCGGCGATGGACGAATAGAATTGGTAAGAAGCGCCGTGAATCCTGAACGCTTCCGCCGTATGCCGATTTCGCTGTTCCGTTTTCGATCCATTCCTTCGTTCCGTTGGACTGCCGATTCAGTTATAAAATTCAAACAAAGTTTGGCTAAGCGTCTAAAGCTTTAAAAACAAGGCGCGATGATTGATCTTTATCTATTTTGATTCGCAGACAATTTGATATAGTGTGTAAGACCGGTCGGACTGCACGCAGCCCGGGTCCGATCCAGGAAGGAGAGTCGACTTATGGAGTCTGGCAATGGACAGCGCATCCTTTCGTGCAAACCCGAAACACCTCGGGAAAAGCGGATCGTACCGCTCGCCCGAGACTGCGATTGAGCCGATTGTACGCCGCGTTGTTGTAAAGTTTCCTTTTCGAGGCGGTCCGCACCTGTCGGAAAGCGGAAAGCTTTTATATCGGCGTTCTTTCTGCAATGTGCCGAGCCCCCCTCTCCGCGCCCCCCCTTCCCCTAAATGCAAGCTCAGTTTAACGCCTCCTCAGAGCCGACTGAAGCGAAATGCCGCAATCCGCCTGAAAGCCATTCCGGAACATTTCTTATAGATTATCGAAGGTAATGCAGGATACGGCGATCGAGCACGACCCGATTTCCATTCGGCGCCTTCATCGCTACAGGAAGAGCCTTGATAGAGACCGTATAACGATAGAGAAAAAATAGAGTTTGCAAGAAAAGGAGTGTTTGCAAATGAAATCTATTTCAAAGGACTTACTAGGCTTGCTTACAACGATTTTCGTACTTTTCGGTCCGGACATCGTGGATCTAGGGGCATATTCGATCCCCAGCGTCTCCACGGATAGCAAAATTCTGGCCGTCCTCTCGGCCACGATCATCGTGGCTGGATGGAAATTCTGGGCCAGACATTCCATATACCTGCCTCTCCTGTTGGTCATAGGCACTAGCCTCGCCCTTTCCGTTCGCTACGGACCAGGACAGCCGATCCATTTCTTCGGTTTCATAGAAACCTTTTTGCTCGGTATTCTGGTTTATTTTGCCCATTCCGTATCGAACTGGATATCACATATTTCGGAGGAGCTCGAGAAGATGCTCCTGAACGATATCCATAAACCGATTGCCAAACTCCCGGATTCCTTTGACGATATTAATACATATTTATATCAGAGCCGGAGATCCGGATACCCGCTTAGCGTAATCGTCTTAGATATCAAAGAGAACTGCAACAAGATATCGCTATCCCATTATCAAAGAATTTTATTGCGCGAACTTTCCGAACGCTATCTTAAACGCTATCTCAAGACCCGATTGATAAATCAGATTGTGGCCGGGTTCAGACGCAGTGATATGATCGTCATGTCTACAGAGCATGACTCGAAGTTGCTGATCATGTGCCCGTCAACCACTCTGGAAGCGTGCAACGCATTGGCGCAACGCATTCAAACCACCGCCAAAGAAGATCTGGATCTTCCCGTATCGGCGGGAGCCGCATCTTTTCCGACCGACGGCTTCACCCTTGAAGCCCTAATCAATGCCGCCGAAATGAGTCTGGTGGACGGCAAGCCGAGCGTGCCGGTGGAAGAGACCGAGGAGCAAGCCGCATGATCAGCCCAACGTTGAAACAGCGCTACGGCAACGATCTGAAATGGCTGGACCGGTTCAAACCGAGGCTGCGACTGCCGGATAATAAAGGATATTTATTTGCCAAGCGGCTGTTTGACGCATTATTCGTAATATTGAGCAGCCCGGTATGGATACCTCTAATAATCATCATTTCAATACTAATCAAACTGGAATCTCCCAGAGATCCGATTTTCTTCTTGCAGGAGCGAACCGGCAAAAACGGGTATCGATTTTGTATCTACAAATTCAGAACCATGGTACCTAACGCCGAAGCCTTAAAATATGAGCTGATGCATTTGAATGAGCTCCAGTGGCCCGACTTCAAGATCAAGGATGACCCGAGGATAACCCGAGTAGGCAAGATCTTGCGAAAAACGAGCCTGGATGAACTCCCGCAAATCTTCAATCTTCTTCTCGGTCAAATGACGCTGGTCGGACCTCGGCCGACCTCTTTCCGTCCGGAAACCTACACGCTCTGGCAAACCGAGCGGCTGGACGTGATTCCCGGTATCACCGGCCTGTGGCAAATCCTGGGCAGAAACAAGACCGAGTTTGATGAACGGTCGCAACTCGATATCGCCTACATTGAACGGGCCTGTCTTCGACTCGACATCGAAATACTTCTGCGCACCTTTCAGGTTTTGTTTACCCGGCGCGCCATCGGTTGCTAGCGCACCAAGCTAGAATCTTTAACGGTAAGGAATTCGAGCGGACACATGGAGGGTAAGGTGGTAACAAAAACATGGACTTCGTTACCAAAAGCCGAGGAGATGGGGCGATGGATCGCAGCCCAGAAGTGGGATCTCATTGCCCTGGGCACGAGCGCGCTCATTCCGATTCTGCTGGTTTCGCATCTGGAAGCCATCGAACTCGCGCTGATGTTCATTGTCGTATTCGTCGGACTGCCCGCCGCCGTTCTGAGCTTCGTGCGTGTCGACTGGGGCTTGGCCGCGCTGACCTTCATCATCTATACAAATGCCGCGGATGTTGCCATCGAGCACGGAATACCTTCGCCGACCAAACTGTTCGGCGCCTTCCTGATCACCGCTCTAACCCTTCGCTTCATCGCCGGCGAGAGACCCGCGGGAACGGCCAAACCGGTCCTACTTGCCTTGCTGTACATGTCTCTTATCCTAGTGTCTCTGTCTTATTCGGATTATTTCCGGGACGCACAGGAATTCGTTTTCAACCATATCCGGGAAGGGATTATTTGTATTCTCATAATATTGATATCGAGAACAGGCGTCTCCTTCCGGCTCTTGATCTGGGCATTGATATTCGGAGCATTGTTTCTGGTCTCGATGAACTTCGCCCAATTCGTGACCGGGGCCTATTGGTTCAATTTCGCCGGATTTGCGAATGCCGCATACGATGAACTTGGTAAGGAATTGGGTGATTACCGCATTTCCGGGCCGCTGACCGATCCGAATTTTTACGCCCTGATTCTGATACCCATCGTACCGCTATGCATAGAGCGCCTGTTGAACGAACCGATACGTCTTCTTCGGCCGCTCGCGGCCATCACCGTCCTATTGGTCATATTGGCGATTAGCCTCACATACTCTAGGGGCGCGCTCGTAGGAATCGTCGGCATGGCATGTCTTTCGCTGTTGTACGTTCGCATTTCGCCGAGAGTGCTACTGTCCGGCTTAGCCTTAGGCGGCTGTCTGATATTGCTTGCTCCGAACGCTTATGTTGCGCGAGTGAATGATCTGATTGCCGCCTTTTCCGGTGAAAAGGCGTCCTCCGAAACCAGCGCTGCCGACGTTTCGGTCGATGGCAGGAAAGCCGAAATGCTGACCGCGATGCGCATGTTTGCGGATAACCCGTTACTTGGTGTCGGAGCCGGCAATTATATTTTCAATTTCCAGCGTTACAGCCAGGACTTGCATCTCATGAATCGAGGCGAGAATCGGAACGCGCATAGTCTTTATCTTCAAATCGCCGCGGAACGAGGACTCATCGGTATGACGAGTTTCGCCGCTCTATTGTGGCTTATGGCGAAAAGCCTGAGGCAGGCAAAACAGAAATTCGAGCAAGCAGGCCGCTATGACTACGGACATCTCGTAGCGGCCTTTAGCATAGGCCTCTTCGGTTTTTTGGTCAGCAGCTTGTTTCTACACGAATCCTACCCGAAATATTTCTGGATTCTCATAGGAATCGCGCTTTCTCTTCCTCAGGCGGCAGCATGGGAACTGAGCCGCTCTGACAGGCTTTCGATTTCAGTGTAATTTCTCAGTAACTTACTATAGGGATATAACCGTGACACTCGCCAACAGCCAAATCATGGACTCGAATCTCGTTATCATGCTGCGCAGGCATAAACGTAAGGCCTTAGCCGCTTTTTTAGTTGCTTTATCCGCTGGGGCAATCACTGCGTTTCTTGAAAAACCCGTTTACGAAGCCCATGCCGCTCTATTGCTTAACCTCGGCCGCGAATATAAATATATACCCGAAGTCAGCGGGTCTTACAGTAGCTCCAGACGCGAGCTCAGAATGGAAGAATTGCTTAACACGGAATCGGAACTCCTGAATAGCATAGACCTGCGGCAGAAAGTAATTACTTCGATAGGCATCAAAAACTTATTTCCCGACTTAAAAAATTCCGATCCGCAGGACCAAGCTGTTATGGATGCAGCGTTATTGAATTTCGACAAAGCGCTAGCAGTCAAGAGCGTAAAGAATTCAGGCGTGATTCACGTACATTATGCTCACGAGGACGCACCCCTCGCCAAGCGGGTCGTCGATTTGCTGATCAATAGCTTCATCGACAAGCATGTACGGCTTTATGGAGAGTCTCGAGCTCCGTTTTTCGAGCAAAAGCTCGCCGAATATACTGCGGGACTCGACGAAGCCACACGTGCTCTGCGGGATTTCACCCTGAAATACGGTATTGTCAATGTCGACGAACAGGTGCGGTTGCTGCTCCAGCGTCAATCGGCCGTGGAAGAAACCCTTCGCCTTTCCAGAGCGCGGGTCAACGAACTGTCTCATAAATTGGAATCTCTCCAGAAGCTGAAGCAGAAAATACCGAAGAACGAAGCTTTGCCGATCGAAGGCGACTTCGCTCAGCAGAGACTGTTCGAACTACGGCTCAAGGAGCAAGAACTATTGCGAAAATACACGGAAACCAGCAGGACAGTGGCCGAAGTCCGGCAAGATATCGCCAATGTCGAGGAATTCATGCGCGCAAAGGAAGCTGAAAGAACTGCCCGATTCCTGCGCCGGCCGAACCCGGCCTACTGGGAATTGGAACTGGAAACGACGCGCCTTGAGCCCGAATTACTCAGCGCCAAGGCAACCATTAAGGATGCCCGTGAAACCCTAAAACAAATCAATAACCACTTATCGTCAATCAATTTGCATAAAGGAGAACTTCTTAATCTCCAAACTCGCCTTGCCGTAAAGGAGAATCTTTACAAGGACTATCTGACCAAGCTCGAGGAAACCAAAGTTTCCGAAGAGCTCGACCTCAAGAAAGTGACCAATGTGCGGGTCTTTCAGGAACCCACGATTTCTCCGAAGCCCATGAACGCGGCAAAGCTGGTAAAAGTATTGGTAGGCACACTATTTGGTCTCCTGGCCGCCATCAGTATCGCCTATTTCGCGGAGTTGAGGAGGCGCTCTCTGTATACGCCTGAAGGCGTCGAAGAGAAATTCGGCGTGCCGGTTCTGGCGCGAATTCCTGCCGTCTAGACCGTGACCGTTGTTCGCGAATCCTATGGCGACCGCCAAAAATGAGGAGACGGTCAATGGAACCGCCCGAGAGGCAGTTGATACCGAGCTGACGATTTTCCTGAGCAGCCGGCATGCAGGGGCGATCCGGATCCCCCCTGCATGCGCTTGCCAAGCACCACGGACTGCGGCAGAAAAGCCGTCGACAGTCTAGGGCAAAGGGAGATTACGACCGCCGAACTCCCGGTGTTTTCACGAACCGGACTAAATCCTTTAAATCGCTTCCGATACCGTCCGGCACAATGCCCAACTCCTCCGACGGCAGTCCCAAGCGATTGACCCAGAAGGTGGGATAGCCGAACGATTTGGCACCTGCGGCATCCCAGCCGCCGAATGCGGCGAAAGCTATTTCACCCCGCGATAGGCCGAAGGCATCGATCCCCATCTGATAAGCGCGGGGGTCGGGTTTATAGGCTTTGACCCGGTCGGTACTCAGACGCTTTTCGAAGATCCCCTCCAGGCTCGAATTTCTTATGGCGGCATCGAGCATGGTCTCGGTCAGATTGGAGAGAAACGCCATGCGAATACCCATCGTTTTCAGTGTGGTCAGCGCGGACGCCGCATCCGGCCAGGCCTTGATTTCGAGGTAAGCTTGCATCAGCTGTCGACGCTTTTCCTCGCTCAGTTCCAATTCAAGCATTCGCGCAGCGAAAACCAGCGATTCTTCCGTCACCTGCCAGAAATCCGCATAGCTCCGCGACAGGGTGCGCAGCCAGGCATATTCAAATTGCCGGACGCGCCAGATCTTGCCGAGCTCGCTGCCCTTCCCGGGAAATAGCTTCTCCGCGAGGGCAAAAACCGGCTGCGGGTCGAAGGTCGTAAAGGCATCGAAGACAATCGCCTTGATTCTTGGTGCAGCAGCCGCCTTTACCGGATTGGATGCAAGCAAACCCGATGTGATTCCGACAGCAGCGAGAGTAACAAACTCCCTTCGATTTAGCGGCATGGCTACTCCTTCATAATCAGATCTTGGTGCCCCGATTCATCGGTACTCGCTCTTTGTACCGGGCACGGCTGAGTTCGTTTAGCGAGCGGTTTGTCGTAATCCCAAGTGTCTTCATGTCAGTCGAGCCTTCTTGAAGCTGGCCATATGAGGGTGGCCCTTGGAACTTGCCTCTGTTTCATCGATCCGCCTGTCGCTGCTCGCAAAATACCTTTCCCCAGGACTGCAGCTCGATCAATACGGGCTCTAAGGTGCGACCTAACTCCGTTCAGCGAATACTCTACTTTTGGAGGAATCTCCGGATAGACTTTACGCGCGATCAATCCATCGTTTTCCAATTCCCTTAATTGGTTGGTCAAGGTGCGATGAGTCACCGAAGACAGCAGCCTGTGTAGTTCGTTAAACCGCTTTGTTCCTTCGGATAGATGGACCAAGATTCCTCCTTTCCATTTTCCACTAATGACATCTAGTGTCGCCTCGATAGAGCAGTTGCTGTAAGCAGTATGGCGTTGTTTCCGCATAGTTAACAGAGAGTTTTCCAATTTACTCAGTTAAAAAAAGCGCAAGAGTTTTCCGTTTACCGGAGCTTAGGCATCAAGCCTTAATTTGCGCCCCCGATACTTCAGCTATTGGCTCACCCGTACAGCCCGAGAAACCGCGGCATTGAGGCCGCGCGCTTATCGTGGATAAGCAAGAGGGTGTTACCGCTTTCCACATTCGAGCCAGTCTCTCCAAGTTTCTGATAGCTTCGTCCCCAGGCAGCTACCGCAGCCGGCGGCATTGCTCTACCCGTCGCGTTAGCTCACGTGAACCCTTTCAATATAGCTTATAAGCTCAACTGCGCGAGGACCCGAATCCTTCGTCGGCAGGCTAATGCTTATTCGCTCGTTCGCCTGCCTGAGATACTACGACGCTGTGTGTTACAGAAACATTCATGATTAACTTTAGCGTGTATCGAAAATTTGGTATGTGAGTTTTTCACTAAAATATTACAGCGTAAAGTAAACAGCCCATAAAATCACTGCGGTATTTCCCGCCGACATCGCCGAATATAGTTCGGCAAGAGCATTTCAAGGCTTCGAAACTCGGGTAATTGCGCCTAAGAGCAAAATCGTCAAGAAAAGCACCGCATCATCATTTCAGCAATGATTCACGTCAGGTTGCCCTATCCGGCGAATTCAGCCCCGGGGAAGAGAGCTTTATGGAGCGTCCAATTGGCATTCGTACGTGGCGGAGGCAGGTCGCGTCCTCTCCCCCAATTTCAATCGTTCACTGACTCTATCGTAATAAGACGTATGGCGAGCGGTTTCCCTCCATCGTCCGTCAAAAAAATTCGCAGCCACCATTTTCCTTTCCCCGTAACCCGCATGGAGCTTGCAGAATACGGGATTCCGAAATCGGCAACGCTGCTCATTCCCTTGTGCGCGATACGTACTACGGCGGCTTAAAGGGCATCGAGTTCAATCGCAAAGGTTGTCCTCGCGAGCGGCGGAGCCCCCTTCCAATCAAAGTCGGTCGATTTAGTCCCAAAACCGTGAAAAGCCAGTTGAAAATCAATCGCTTGTGGATTCCAAGATACCCGCGAATCCAGGTCGATCTGTGCAGACAGCAGAATCGGACGACAGCTAGTCGCTGGATGGGGTCGTTCAGCAGTTAAACCACCGCCGGCAAAGCCGGGGGGTTTAGCTCAATGAATCACAACGTCAGGCCGCCGGGTCTTGGATCTACACAACCGTCCCGGTTATCGGGATAAAAATGAGCACTCCGGGAATGCTTCTGATCGGCTACACACTGCGATTCCTGACCACGTTCGGCTGATCTTTCGTGCCGGAGGCAGCTCGCCAGATGAGTACTCCCGCAAACCAAAGTGCGACGGCGCTCGCCAGATAGGCCTGATTCACACTGCCGGTAGATTGTAAAGAAATCCCGGCCAAGACGGGCGTCGCAAATTGCGCTATGGAATAAACGAGCGTGAGCTGCATGGCTAGGGTTTCCACCCTGGGGTTTAAAGTCCGCGCCCATAAGATAGCTATCGAAGTGATACCCATGAAGGTAATCCCAAGCAGTAACGTCGCAACCATCAAAGCGTATATTTGCTCGGACGTCGCCAGCAGCGCCCCGGCCATCTGGAGCCAGTAGGCCGCTGCCAGGGAATATCCATAGCCAAAGCGGGACACCACTTTGGCCCACAATAATGTCGATGGTGCCGTAACCAGGCCAAAGCCGACCCAATACCACCCCGCATATTCAGCCTGAACGATGCCCGACTCTGTGATCCCCAGCACTAAGAAGGTCGCGGTGACGATGTATGCCCCACCTTCAACGGTATAGGTAAACAGGAGAAAGAACGGATAGCGCTGGCGGTTTGCGCCATGACGGGAGGGAACCTTCACTGGTAAAGGCCGTTGCCAATCTGCGCCATAAAACAGCCCCATCAACAGCACGCAGCCGAAACCGGCAATTCCGCCGCAGATACGCCAGGCGTCACGCCAATCATCCCCTGCCGCGAGGCACCCCAGTGCGCCGATAACAATGCCGACACCTACGCCGGAAAAACTGAAGAATGGCAACCAAGTCCTCTGGTGTGCCGCCAAGGCACCGGCCACCGCATTGACGGCCAGCATGAACGACACACCGCTGGCCGCTCCTGAAATCACCCTAAGAGCCAACCAGACAGGAACCGAGTCCGAAAGAGAAGGAAATAGCAGGAAAGTCCCCGCATTCACAGCGCAAAGAAGAATTATGAGCTGTGCCGACCGTCGGTAATCCAAAGCCACCTTAAAGGCGATCACCACCCCGGCGAGATACCCCAGATGGTGGGCCGACGCCACAGTGCCCAGTACGGCATCCGACAGCACCATGCGGTGCTTCATCAGCGCAACGATGGGCGTAAAGGAAAAGCGACCGATGCCTATCGCAATCGTCAGCGCCAGAAAGCCGAAACAGGCTTCAAGAAGACCGCCTCCGCTACGCGAATCAGCCGCGTCCATGCTCGTTCCGCTATCGAATAGAGCTGCCTGGAAACGTAGGCCTACGACCGAAAATCATGTCCTGATCAATGGCATTGAGATCGCTCCCGCCATCGATCGCCTCGAAGTTTCCGTCACCTTTTGAAACATACAAACGCCGGTAGGAATTCACATTTTCGGCGATGTCGCCAACGCCTTCGGCCATGGCAAGAACATCCTCGGCCGTATTGTAAAGTCCGAAAGAGACCCGAAGCATGCCGCTCATTTCCAAAACCCGAACCCGGACTTGATCTTCGGTAAGCCCATCCACCGGAATATTCCATAGGTCATCCAGCATCAGGTCGCGAACGTAAGGATGCGCACAAAAGCATTCGTTTCGTACCGCTACACAGTGATAATCATTCAGAATCATCGCTGCCAAGCCATGTTCGACTCCCGTGATGTTGAACGATATTGCACCGGCACGGGGCGCGGTTGTACGGTTCTTGGAACCGTAAATCTTCACTTTAGGATGTTCTGTCAGCACACCCCAGACGAGATCCATAAGTGCCCGTTCATGCGCCTGTACCTTCTCCATGCCTATGTCCATAAGCATGTTTAGAGCGCACCCGAGTTCCACCGCCCCAAGAATATTCGGGGTTCCGGCCTGAAATCTACCGCTAAGCGACGTCGCGAGCTCATAACCTTGGCGATGTACCTTCCCTACCATGCCGCCCCCAAGCTCCACCGCGGGCAGCTGTTTCAGAAATTCATTGCGCGCCACGATGACGCCAGGACCTCCCGGCGCATAGATCTTATGCGAAGAAAACACCAACGCACTGATGTTCGCCAGTGCTCCCGCCGACAAATCCAAGGGAACATGAGCAACCATCTGGGCGCCGTCGACAATCAACGGTACGTCGTAATCCCGGCAGATTTCCGACAACTGCGCAATGGGATTGATGATCCCGGTCACGTTGGACACCCCGGTAACACTGACGTATCGCAGGTCCGAGGCATGTTCTGCTATGAGGTCTCGGCTGCCTTGCACGTCAATACAACCCAGCTCGCCATCAGTAGACAGCAAGGGCAGCAACAGCAATTTGCCCGAATACTTTCGATGGGGCAGATCGTTGGAATGGTGCTCCATCGGAGAAATGGCAACGGTAGACTTTTCCCCGAATCCTTCCTGCATCGTGCGCGCGAGAAAATTGAGCGCCGCAGTCACTCCAGACCCCATAAAAATAACGGAGTGGGTCGACTCATCCACATTGAAGAACCTCAATACTTCTCTTTGAGACAGATCGAAGAACTTCTGGCTGATCCTGGCATTGAAATGACAACTCGAATGAATATTTCCGTAATGACTCAATGCAGCTTCCTTGGCGCGCAGAGCGTTTTTGAACATCAGGGTCGACGCCGTAGAATCCAGATAGTGGAATCGCTTGCGCACGCCCGCTGCAGTCAAGTAGGACGTGTCGGCACCAAAAAACAAAGTGGAGAAATCCATAGTTACTTCCGACTAGAATCTGATAAGTCCGGTCGCCCATTGGCCTCGACGCCTTGTCGATGATGTCCCTAAAGAGGCTCCGAAAAATCCCGACGTCCGGTACGTCTAAATCCCCGCAGACGAACGGCGCGTTCCAAACTTCCCTCAGTCCACGCCGCCCTCGGATACCGGAGCCACGTGATGATGGAGAATTGTGTCCACATCAGCGGCGTTGTTCACGCTGTACCAGGCGCCTTCCGGATAAATCACCACGCACGGGCCCTTTTCACAGCGCCCAAGGCATCCAGCCGAATTGATTCGAACGCCTGCGGCGCTATCCCCGCTTTTACGGACCTTCTGCTTTGCATAAAGAAATAGATCCTGACCTCCGGATCCGCCGCAGCTGCGCGTCCGATTATCGCGGCTATTAGTACAGAAAAAGATATGGGTCCGGAATATCCGATCTTCTACCCGTTCTTCAGAAGCCTTTTCACAGTTGATATTGCTCATGGCGCACTCTATAGAAAAATGACGGAATCTGATTTCAATACCGCCGTAACCAATTCGTTATCGATTCCGGCCAAGGGAAGGCCGTTCGCATTAATATTGATGCCATCATCGAGCTTAAAAGCGGGAACGCCAAATTCCCGCCGAATCCCTGCGGCGGTTCCCGTGACGAATAAAACATCACCCTCCACTAATACATCTGCGACAGATAAATGTTTCTCATCGGTGATTACGAGCACTCTCATGTTCCGCCTCATATTGATACGATCACATCGGCACTGCGCAGTAAATCGCAGTACTCGCGTCCCCCGATGGCCGAGATATTGTGATTGTCGGTTTCGACCAAGCCCTCGTCCTCTGAAAACTCCGCATATTGATAGCGCGGAATCTCCAGCTCATCCAGAAACGCCGACTCGCCGTCGAAATTATGCATGCCGCTGCGAAATACCGTGGGTTTCTGGAGCAGCCTTCTCGCGCCCCCTTTGAATACCATGCTGACATCGTGGTCAAGCCCTATCGATATTGCCATACGAGCCATCTGTACCCCCATATCAGAAGCTAGAGGATCGGATGACATCAAGAAAACGATCTTCCTTCTCATAAACTCTGCCCGCTAAGGATTTACCGCAACAACACAATCGGAATCGGACAATATAGAAGAAAAGCTGATCAAGCTTTCAATCTTGACATGTTTGGCAATATTATTGGCTACAATACCTCTATTCTTAGCCATATTGACACATACTGACAACGATGCCCCCATGCTGGCAACCTGTTCTACATCCCTCATGATATTCTTGACAGATACCCCGGTTTCAGTGTTGTGCAAACCGTCTCCGTAGAAGAATATTTCAACGAAGGCACCGCGCTGACATAGGCCTTTTGCAAGACTTAGCGCCAGCGAGGTTTTCATGGCGGTTGGCCCGGTTCCGATTAGCATGCCCACTCGAGGCGACGACATATAACTCTCCAATAATAAAAGTCAATATCTGATACTAGGCGACGACATATCGTCATAATCTTTTCAATGTCGATACCTGTTTCTACCGCATAATAGATTCCCATTAGGAAACCGCACGCCAAGATCGCCATACTGAACGATGACCATAGCGACTTGCTTGCACGCAAGCTAAATTTCTGTTCTGGAAAAACGCTGTCAATCGTCACATTGATAATTGAGACCGGAGAAATCAATAGGCTGACATGCCAGTACACCACCCATGCTGCATAATGAAGATATACCTCCGGCTCGGTTACCCCACCGCTCAAAATAGGAGCAAAGATGCTGAAAACGATGACAGGATGAATCGGCAAACGATTGAAAAGCGGTAGTACGGCGGTAATCAATACCAATGGAGGAAGGCAGATCAACCAACTCACCGCCGGCAGGGTGAGCAGTACGCCGTTGATCTCCGGTCGCCGCAATACCGCCGCGAGAAAACCGGCGCAAAAAAGCAGGGCCGCATCTCCTGAAATTCGCTGCCAGTTTCTGCTCGATAATTCTAGAACGCCGCACAGTGATGCCCCGAGCCGCTTCGGCCCCTGAACCACAATAAAAAAAAAACCAGGCTCGCCGCGGCCAGAGAAATCGCCTGGGTGCTGCTGACTTTGGAGAATGTCAGCAATCCGGTAAGCAGAGCGATAAAAAGAATTAACCAAATAGACGGAAGATATGGGGAGCGGGATTTCGAATCGCGTTTGCAAACCGTTCTCTCGCGCTGGTCCCGTTCGGCAAATACAAGTCCATGAATTAGCAAGCCCAGTGTAGCAACGGGGAGCGTAACCCACAGGGTCCCGGTCCAGCGAATTGACGGGAAGAATCCCATAACCAAAGCGATGGGAGCAAATGTAGGCGACCACAGCATGGCGGTCGCAGCGCCGGACGCAACGGCCCGCGCATAATGTGCTTGACGCAATTCGCCGCGACTCAGAGCTACACTCATCACTGCAATCGAGCCCATATTCAATATCGGGGCCACCAACATCGTGCTAAAAACCGCTTTGCTATACGGCGCCCATTTCCCAGGGGAATTCAGCATCTCGCCGAACGATTTGATCCATGGGTCTTCCTTAAATACCAGGGACAAGAGAGACACACACAAGAGAAGCGGGGCGATGTCCACGAGACTACTGGTTTTTGCGAGCCATACTCCGTAAGGGATGTCGAAGTAAACTATCGACGTTACGGCGAGACCCAACAGGCTGGCGGAATACAACCATGTAATGGGTTTGGCCAAAATCGACCCAAACACCAAGGCAAATGCAAGCAAGGAAAGTTTGACCAACAGTCCGGTCTCGGCCAGATTCTCGAACGACGTCCCAAGGACTGCACCGAACGCGGCAAGCGGAAACAGGCCGGCGAGTTTACCCAGCGACATTTTTACACTCTCTTCGACGGAGTATTTCTTTCAATATGGCCGGTGTAATTAGCCTGCTTCCCTGTATGAACTGCGATTTGAATCCGACCCGCCGCATGGCACCATAACCGGCAAAGAATAAACCCGGTATTGATGATTCACACGCGGCCGTCAGCCGAGGCATCCCCGCCTCGCTTTTAATGAGCCCAAGCAGATTTTTCAAAAAGCCGAGACGCTCAAGCGTCCAGCTATATCCGGTTCCGAAAATGACGCTATCCAGATGTAACTCACGCTTGTCTTCGGCCTGCAGGCGAATGCGGCTCCCAAACCTTTCCAGGCCGGCGATTCGAAAATTACCCAAAATCTTAATGTCGCTATTGAGAATTTCGTCCCGAAGACGCGGCTCTACGGTACCTCGCAGAAGAAAGGACAAAAGCTTCGATTTGAGCGGGCCGGATAACCATGGCGTCATCCGCTCGGAGCGCTTTGCCAGCTCCTTATACAAGTAATGGCCCGGCTCATGTAGATTCCTGAACATCAGTTCCGACTCGCGGATAACGACAGAAACGTCCTTGCCGCACTTCCAGGCATGAAGGGCGAATTCCAACGCCGATTGCCCTCCTCCAACGACGGCAATGGCCTGGATGTCCGGTCTTTCGAGATCAAAGCGATTTACCGCCGAAGCATGTCGAACCGCTTTTCCTGGGCTGACTTGACCGGGGATATTCGCCATCGGTAACAAACCCGTCGCGACCACAACCGAGTTGGCGGAATAGGTCACCGCTCCGTAAGGCGTGGTAACATCAATCAGCCAACCATCCGCGGTACGGCGGAGCCCATCAACCCGTTCCGTCCGAACCAGATGTTCGTAACGATTCAGTACGGATTGCGCATAGGCAAGAAACACCGAAAATTGAAGTACGCCTGCCGGATTGATTTCTCCGTGCTTACAAAAGGCGGACAGATCGTAGCTGTCGCGGTCGATGTATATACTCGATGCCGACAAAGGTGAGCGTAGGGGCTGGGGGAGAATATTTTGCCACCAGAAAGAAAGTGGTTCCCCGAGTATAATCGTATCGAGACTATTATTTGCGGTGCTCGCACCTATTCCTAGACCGATCGGCCCTGCCCCGATCACCAAGACATCGCATGCACGGGGTTGAGGCGGGGAATCGTAAGGAACAGCGAATAGGCATTTATCCCCGTCGAATCCGGCGACCAGCACGCCGCCCGGCACAATATCGCCGATTCGACCGAAGAGTAATTTCACTCCTCCGACAGCAGATACCGAATACGGTCGTTTTATGATGTCATAGACTTCCGACATGAGTTTGATATCGAACTGTACATCGGAAGAAAAAAGGGAATTTACCTCGGTAGGAGCGACGATCGTATTGCCCAGCATCCCCGCGGATAAACATCTTATTGTTATCTCCTGACCGGATCGCACCAACACCCCGCTCTCCGGTGTCAGATAAAAATCGCGATTCGGTGTTTCAAGCAAAAAAGAGCCGGACTCTGCAAAAAAGAAGGTCGGCCGAGTAACCGAAGTCGAAGTTTTAGTCTCGGTATCAAGCCTAGTAAAAACCGGTGCTAGCGAAGAAAGGTCGGAAATACCCGAAAAGGTATCGTACCGTTTCAAATGAGTTTGCTGAATATTCATGAAGCCCTATTCTCCCCGAGCGTCAGTGCCTCGACCACGGCAGCGATTTCCGAAAAGCTGTCTTCTACGCAGTAATTACAAAATGCCCGCACCCACTGGATCGAGGCATTGATGGCAATGCGGTTTCTTTTGGGAAAAGAGCTCATAACGATGAGATCCCCAACCGAGTCGCCGATATAAATGGCGTCCTCGGATTCAATCCCATTAAGCTCTAGCCAGCGCTCAACGGCTTCCAGCTTCTTAGTGGGTGTACACACGGATCTGACACCCGCGATCCTTTCGTTGTCGATAATAAGCTCGGTCCCCATAACCGATACGTGCGGATGTTCGATATTCCATAGTTGGAGAAGAAGGCGAGCTATCATTGCCGGCACGGCACCTACCAGCAATACGGGCAAGCCGAGTTGACCGGTTCTGCGGATAAAATCGTCGAAGCACGGTGTCATCGAGACATGGGATAGCAGCGGTTTCAGCTCTCTAAACGACAATCCTTGCAGGGCTGCTATTTTTTCCTCGATAACCTCCCTCACCCAACTATCAAACTCGGCGGTGCTACAGGTATAGAACCGCTGAGCGTCGTATAACTTTTTTGCGCAATCGTGGCGGCCTATTTCGGCCAGCACGACATTTAGTATGGAACCGCGCGCTATAACATGTCCGATGTCACACACTACGGCCTTTAGCATGGCATTTCTTCAAAATTTCAAGGTTAACTGCACACCCAGCCGATTGCCGATCGCGTCGCTGACACGTTTCGCATTGGCGCTGTCGATACTACCACCGCCATTACCCCCTCCGAGCTTGTAATCTCTGATTTCATAATTCACGGCAATCCGCGTATTTCTGCTAAAGTAATACTGAGCACCAAGGGTTAGCGTATTAAACTCCCTCGAATACGGATTACTTTCAACGTCCTGTTCGAAGACATCATATCTAGCTTCCAGCTGAATATTCTTGGTAATGAATTTACCGACGTCTATATACCAGCCGTATGCGTCATTGCGCTTGCTCGTGAACAGGCGCCCCGGATCGTTGACATAGTAAGGGGCTAGATAAATCATGCCGCGCCCGTACATGTATTCTGCATTTAAGTGGTATCCGTCGCGGAAAAAAGTAAACCCGGTTCCCCAGCGTTCTTGCTCATAGGACTTGTTTTCGAACGTGGGGAAATCCCGCTGTCCCCACACAAAAAAGGTAAAATCCGGCCTCTCTGTCTTAAAAGTCGAGTTCGGGGTATGAAACAGATAGGACATCTGCAGCCGGCCATATTGCGTCAGGCGATTATTGTCATCGGTCTGGTTAAGCGTATTCCCGGACCCAACCATAAAAGCGTAGCCGTATTCGAAGTTATTCAGTGAAAAAGCGTCGAATATTTGAACACCGGTGTCCCGGAAGGCTCTCACCCCTGATCGCGGTACCGCCGGCAAACCACTACTTTCGTATTCCAGAAGTCCATCGCTGAACTTCAGAGGCTGCGAGTTGATCAGAAATTGGGTGACCTGAGTAAAATTGACGTAATCGATAGCGCTGCGAAGGGATTCCTCCGAGCCAGGGACCTTGAACAAGCCAAACCGGGTTCGGAGTCCTCGAATATAATTCAACGTCACCGAACCTTCCGCCAAAGCAACGTTGTTGCTGCCGCCCGGTATTGTTGTCAGGGCATTTGCCCCGTACTCTCCCACAAGCTCGTAGTTTACGTGCTCTCCCACCAAACCACGCACGCCGAACCGCACTCGAAATAGATAAAACGACGAGGTTGAACTGTAGCCTGGTGCAATGCCCGAATAGAATGCCCGCTTATCATTTAAAGATTCCGCGTTGCCCTCCAAATCGGAAAGCGCGTCGGAATAGTCCGACTGATAGGTTGGCTGAATCAGGCCAACAACCCGCGTTTTTTTCGCGCCTGGAAGCTCCGTGCCATCCCGCATTAGCCAATTCTCCGATCGGGCGGAAAGGGAATATAACAATATCGATATAGTAGATATCCAGCGGACATATGAAAACGCCATCGGTGGTCCCAAAAAGCGGTCTGACAAGCGCGAAGGCCATCCATATCCAGACCGTCTATGACTCTAACTGGCCCCATCCCGTTGGGGTCTTTCTTTTTTCTATAAAACGTAGCGACCTGCTCGGTGAACAGCCCGGCCGCCCATGATCGCTTCCCTAACGCGCATCGATCCCGCGTTTGGATGAACCATGCCGGCTAGGCTGAACACTCCCCTGTTTTAGACCGCACCAACCTCGCAGGCTACGGCCCTTCTCGGCGTGCTCTGAACGCCGAGAAGCGGCTGCGCGTAACGCCAGACACCGTCATAGAACGCCGCACGCGCGTCCAAGAGGCGCATGCCGCCATCAAAGATGATATTCGCATCTTCTTCCGTGGTGATTAGCTCCCGCATCTCGTCAAACCAGGTGTCCCCATGGCGCTCGTCCACCGTGATATGAAGGTCCCAGAAAATCAAATCAGCCTTGGGCAACCCCGAACGTTCCAGGCCGGCCAGAATGAACCGCATCTGTTTTGGCATCGTGATTTCGATAAATCCGAACCCACCAAAACCTTTTCGATAATCCGACGACAAATGGGAAAACGCGGCCTTGGTATTTAGCAGGAACATGCTCTCCGCTAGCGGCGTAATTACCTTGGACAAACCGATGCTGTTATAGCTTCTCAGGAACAATAAGGGATGAGCCATTTCAGCCTCGTCGCCGCCCAGCTCATCATAAAGATTGGTCGATAGATCGTGGCGGGCATGCAGCGGGGTATTAAGGCAGAGCGTAGCGAGGTGTAAATGGAAAAGCCGGTTATTGACGTAATAATTATCCAGAAAGGTCCTGACCACTTCTTGAGGCAAACCGTTCTCAGCCATGTAAATCAATAGCGGATGCGTGTTGATCCGATGCCCAGTCGCGGCCTCATAGAGGTATTGAAGCGCACGATCACAAGTGTACGACTCCTTCAGCTTCAGCTGGTAAGGCGTTCTTCCGGAATTCTGAATATTTTCCAAGATGTTGCGTATACATTTATTCAAAATACTTTGCCAGCTCGCCGGATCGGTCAACCGTTCCATATCATCCGTATTCAAGACATAGAGCGCTTCCTGCACCTCTTCCCAGCTTTGCCGATCATTGTCCAAAAAAGCTCGCTTAGCCAGGGATTCTGCTTTCGGCAACACTCTGTCCAGAGCCTGCTTGAAAGCAGCTACTGAATCTACCTCGGCCTCTAATAGGGCTGACGGAAGCTTGGTATTAATTTTCATCTTAAAACCTTCACTTTGAATCGATCATTAGGGTTTTATCGGGCCAAAAGGAACACGTGGAAAAAGGGTCGCTTCACGAATATCGCTTACCCCCATGAAAAACGCGACAATTCTGTCGAACCCCATGGAGAATCCTGAATGCGGGGCACATCCGAACCGGCGACTATCGAGAAACCAATTAACAGGCTGTTGAAATTCGCCTCCATGCCTTCGGCTTTACCCCTTATCGGCGGCTTAATTTTTAGTGCTGAAGGTCCTTTTAGCTCTGAAATCCCGGTTCTAGCCGGTTTTCATCCCCCCGCTTGGGGGTTCTTGCCGCCTTTCGGCGAATTTTGGGCAGACGCCCGCCTAGGCCGTCGACCATCGCCAGCCGAACAGCCCACCCAACCGGGTCAGGTTGTAGGCGGCGAAAGTGAACACGGTCTGGGCCGCCACCTTCTTCAAACCCCGGAACCGGGTCTGGCGTAACCCGCCCACGGTCTTCGACCACCCGAAGATTTCTTCCACCCGCTTGCGCCTCTTCAGGCTGGTCCGGTAGCCGGCGTGTCGGGTGGTGCGGCCATCGATGGCGGAGCCTTTTTCCTTCCGGGCGACATGCGGCGTGACCCGCTGCTCCCGGAGAGCTTGCACGAACTCCGGCACGTCGTAAGCCTTGTCCGCCCCGACCGTCGCGCCGGGCTTCGTGACGGTGCGACCGATCATGATCTTGGCCGCGTCCCGTTCCGCCGTGCCGGTGGCGTGAGTCACCTCGACATCCACGACCAGGCCGGTCCGGTTTTCCATCAGGGCATGGCCCATGAAGCACAGTTGAGCTTTATCCCCTTCGCTTTTCTTGTAAAGGCGAGCCTCCGGATCAGTGGTCGAGGCGTGGGTCGCGTTGGAGCGCTTTTCGCCCTTGAAATCGACGGACGGATTCCGGCCGCCGTCCTCCGGCGGAGGCGAGCTGCCATCCTTTTTCACAAAGCTCTTCATGGAGGCCCACGCCTGGATCAGCGTGCCGTCCACCGAGAAATGCTCGTCCGACAAAAGGTCCTGCCATTCCGCCAGCAACACGACCCGCTCGAAAAACAGCCGGGAAATCCGCTCGTTCAGCAACCGATCCCGGTTGGCGCTGAAGGTGGAGTGGTCCCAGACCTCGGCATCCAGGGTCAGCCCGACAAACCAGCGGTACAAAAGATTGAATTCGATCTGCTGGACCAACTGCCGCTCGGAGCGGACAGAGAACAAGACTTGGATGAGACTGGCGCGCAGCAGCCGCTCCGGCGGAATCGATTCCCGGCCGGTCCGGGCATAGAGGGCATCAAATTCCGAGTCCAGCGTGGTCAGCAGAATGTCGACCACGGCCCGGAGCTTCCGAAGGGGATGATCCTTGGGAATCCGGTCTTCCAAGGTTCGGTAGCTGAAGAGTTCTTGCTGGGTGATGTCGGCGCCGCGCATGAAAGAGTCCAAAGTATCTTGAAATGATATCATTTTGCCATGACAAACAATCGGTTATGCCTATTTTATGCGATCCATCCAACGAATTCATGCGGCTTCCGGGGCCGAGAAAATCAACAGCCTGTTAAACTCCTCTTCATCGTGTCCGAAGTACTCCAGATTTCGGCGTAACTGATCGGCGTCAGATACCCGAGTTCCGCCCCCGATCAATTCGCCGTGTCCGGTGTGAGCAAATAGGTCATTCGACGGCGTCAGATCGGGTCTGTCTGCATATACTGTAAACCAGAAGTTTTTCAAGCTTTGCGGATAATTGACGATGAAAAACGGCCGATCGAAAGCGCTTGCCAATACCTCGCTTTGCAGCTTTGAATAGTCATCGCCATACGTAATCGACTCACCTTTCTTGTTCAACATTGAAATAGTTTCTTCGTAGGTGACCCGTTCAAATGGCTTGTATAAATTTGCCAAATGCTTGGGTGATAGACCGGCCTCGGCATAGAGCGAAGCGTGATGTTCCAGCAAATTGTTTGCGATATACCGGATCAGATCTTCTTCAATCCGCAGAATATCGGCGTTAGTGGCCCACGCAATATCCACCTGTAATTGCCAGATCTCCACAAGATGGATATTGGTGGCATCGTTTTCGCGCCGGAAGGATGGATTTAATGCGTATATGCGTTCGAGTGACGTGGTTAGTACGTCTGCATACATCCATGGACTTTGGATGAGTGTGCCTATCCGCTTGCCGTAATAGGGAAAAGTAAAAACGCTGCCGCTGCACACACAAGATGCTTCCGTGATGATAGGGGTTTGCACATTGATGCAGCCTATACCGTCGAGATATTCACGAGCATATTTCTGAACCAGATGCCTGAACTTCGCAGCCGCCTGTATGCGTCTTGTTCTGATAGTAAGATGGCGGAAGTTCAGATCAAGCACGTCATGAGCATCGAGATCTATCGGGAGCGGTTCCGCACGATGAATGAC
Organism: Methylocaldum marinum; assembly: GCF_003584645.1. Taxonomy (GTDB): domain Bacteria; phylum Pseudomonadota; class Gammaproteobacteria; order Methylococcales; family Methylococcaceae; genus Methylocaldum; species Methylocaldum marinum. Next base: position 251,780 of record NZ_AP017928.1, on the reverse strand, counting down.
GGAAATATGATTGGCTACCAACTTGTCACCGTCTGCCGAAATCGTGAGTTCGACAATGCTTTGAGGAGTAACCTCCGATATGGAGGAACGATCGGCCTGGCAAAGGATCCGATGGCAGTGTCCGTCACGCCGCAAAGTTATATACGTATCCTCCTGGTCAAACTCGATACTTTCAAGCCAACCTTTTATAAACCCGCTCGATATGTCGGCCATTGCAATATTGGATCCCAATGAATCCGTACTCATACTCGTTTCCTGTAGTACTATTACGTTTTACGTGGCCAGCAGCGCTCTGGAGACCGACTGCTCACGCCAACCCGCTAGATGTGCGCCATAAACCATGCTTTCTCGATAGCCGATATCACACACTTCATTCATTTATGGCTAGCGAATTCACAAGACTGAAATGAGCGTTGATCGATTTTATACAAAAACTTATCGACCATAACTTCAGATTTACTTTTATAGCGTAGGCGCAACGAGATCTAGTTACTGTGTTTTTCTATCGTAGCGGATTATTTTTTGAATATAAAGAACTGAGAAAACTATTAGATAGTGTGTTGTTTGATACCGACTATACTCTTCTTCAAAAAGTATCGTATAAGCGTTTTGTCTCGACCGATGGACCAGACTTGTACCGCCGTCACCGTGTAGGCCGGCAGATGCACACCAAGTGATAATTCGGCGGAAAGGCGTTGAGCCATAACCACATGACTATGGCCAAAAAAACTTAACCTACCGTAAGAGGGTTTGATCCGAAGGAACTTTACATTGATTTTTTAAATGCTCACCAAGATGGCGATAGGACGGGATTCTGAACGGAAAGTCCGCGAAGTTTAAAGAACTACACTTGAGGAACCGCAAAATAGGTAACCAAGTGGTTATCCGAATACCCTCTATCCTATTTGTTCCTTCTTTTCAAGCATCTGGTAATTGGATAGCCTACCGCTGACTCTGCTCGGGACGATTACGGCCTGCCTCTTCCCGGCATAAGTTGGGTCTTGTCTAAGTGACCCATGAAAACGCGCAGTCTGGAAAACCTCAAAATTTATGTTGAAAAGAATCAAAGAAGAATTTGGCTATATTTTTGAACGTGACCCGGCGGCCAAATCTTATCTCGAAATTCTGACTACGTACCCGGGCGTCCATGCCGTTCTGATCCATCGTGTCAGTCATCGCCTATGGAATATGGGCTGGCATTGGCCGGCGCGTTTTTTGGCTCATCTCGCACGTGGACTAACCGGGATCGAAATCCATCCGGGAGCTAAGATTGGTCGCCGCACGTTCATCGACCACGGCATGGGTGTCGTCATCGGCGAGACTGTCGTCATGGGGGACGATTGCACACTGTACCAGGGTGTCACTCTGGGCGGCACGAGTTGGAAAAAAGGCAAACGCCATCCGACCATCGGCAACGGCGTACTCATTGGTGCCGGCGCAAAGGTGCTCGGGCCGATAGAAGTGGGCGATGAAGCACGCATCGGGTCGAACGCCGTGGTTTTAAAGAACGTGCCCGCCGGTGTCACCGTGGTTGGCAATCCCGGTCAATGGCTAAAATCGCCCCAGAACGCCAGTGAACCGATTCGGAATTCCGGGAGCCTGTCGCGGTCCGCTTAACGGCATAGATAGGCGGCTCATGCCTCTTAGTTGGGCAAATCCGCTCGTGAGTCTAAAGAGCTTGAATTTTCATCTGATCGGCAAGAACCAGCGAATCGATCTCAAACCCGATGACGCGCCCGGTTTGATCGCAGCACTGCTGCCTAAGATGGACTAAAGACAGGCAATCATCACACACTGGAACGCACTGCAACGCGACAGTCTTTCTCGGGGCAGAAAACGAAGACGTTTTGTGTTTGATGAAACGTCGGCGAGATAGCCAGAATCCCAACAAGACAGGAGAGTCCGCGAGCCACTCTCCGCTTTCCGGGACCGTCAAGCGCTCTCGTAAACTTGTCATTCGCCTGTTGTACATTTTTCAGTGTCCCACGAGGATCGTTCGCAATCTCGTCCATCATGCAAGTATCTAATATCAAAAGGATCAGACCAATGCCTTATGTAAATATCAGAATTACCCGTGAAGGTGCGACTGCGGAGCAAAAAGCAGCACTGATACAAGGAGTCACCCATTTATTGATGGAAGTATTAGGTAAAAACCCTCAAACCACGGTAGTGGTGATCGATGAAATCGAAACCGATAACTGGGGCATTGGGGGCCAAAGCGTCACGGAACTCCGGAAGTCCCGCCTATAAGACCTTGACGGCAGTTAAATTCAAGTGGGACAGATCGAGTCGCTCGAACGGGGCAGTGGGGACCAGATATACGAAAGCCGCCGAGAGTAATAGCCAAGGCGATTATTCTAACGGGAGCGGCGGCCGCGCAGTTGGCATTTCCTTACATACTACGGAGAAATCTATAATGTCCAAGAAACATGCATTTGTGGTGTATTCGGGCTCCGGCGAAACCGGGAGGGTTTTCCACGCCCTGGTCCATGCCAAACAGGCTCTTCATCGTGGGGATGTTGCGGAGGTTTACTTCGCGGCCGAAGGAACCTTCTGGCCGGCCGCGCTGGCCCAGCCGGACCACGCTATGCATGGTCTATTTGACGATCTTCTGCGGCAAGAGGTCATTAGAGGCGCTTGTGAGAATTGCGCCCGGGCATTCGGCCACGCCGAGTCGGCGGGACAAGTCTGTAGCCTGATTTCCGGACCGCAAGAAAGTTTTGGCCAAATTGATATCCTCGGGCTCGAGGATGCCGGTTATCGAGTATGGTTATTCTGAGTGAGGGGCATAACACCATGAAAATCATTACTGGAGCCGACGCGGGCTGCACACTGAACAGTGCAGCGGAGGCATTGAATACTTTCTACCGGGCATTCAATCAAAAGGACATCACGTTGATGGAAACTGTCTGGCTCCCGTCCGATGAGCCGAGTATGGATAACCCAATCGGCGGTATCCGACGTGGATGGCCCGAGATACGCGGTGGTTACGAAAAGCTTTTCGCCAGTGGAGTAAATGTCTACGTCGAGTTCTACGATTATACCCTGCAGGAGCAAGATAGCTTCGCGCTAGCGGTCGGCCGGGAGCGGGGTTATTGCGACGCATCGGGAGAGCGGGTCCCGCTGGAGATCAGGACCTCACGCCTATTCGTCCGTCGTGACGGGAAATGGCGCCAGATGCACCATCACGGCTCAGTGGAATATCCCAGCCTTTTGGCGAGTTATCAGAAAGCAGTACTCGGCCAGGTTCTCGAGTTGACCCGCGAGTCGCAATAGGAACTCCACGCCGGAACAGTTGACCCTCTGCACAACAGCATATGAGTCAACGTAGCATAATACATAATCCTAGAAACGGAAATTGACCGCTTCTAGGATTAAGCAAGTCGGCTTTCATGGCACGACATTTAAACAGAGACTCGAGCTCAGACTCCAAAAAGGCGGGTGGAAAACGCAGCGAGGCGCCCGGACATACAAGAGCCGGAATGGTTGCGGAGCGCATGAGCTATGCTGGCCGCTTCCTGACGGCCCGGCCTGACAAAGCCGTCAAGCGGCATCGCACACACCCCCTAAGTGAATCATAAAATTTGAATATGTCGTAAATGGAGATTCCTTATGCAAGCTGAAACTATCGATCTAACTGGTCTTATGTGTCCCATCCCGATTTTGCGTATAAAACAGAAATTAGCAGTATCTGCTTCCGGAACAGTGTTGCGTTTGCTGTGCACCGATCCTCAAGCGCCGGAAGATTTCAAGATTTTCGCGTCGCGCGGCGCGATCGAATTGCTGAACATAACCGAGACCGCCTCAGGTTCTGAAATTACCATCCGAAAAAAGGAACCATAAATCCTCAGACAACGTTGCCTATTACCGAAGCACGGGCTGAGACGTTCGGACAGAGCGTACCGCGGCTCTTTCAATAGACATTATCGGAAACTAGCATGGCAGTCTGTCATTGAATAACGAAGAGAACTAAGGGCAAGAGTATGGTTTCCTACGAAGGTGTGAAGCAAAAGCCGAGGACATTGATGGCCATGACCAGTCTGAAGGCCTCCGAGTTTGAGGAACTCTTGGTTTCTTTTGCGGCGACAGGGGACGAAGAAACCGGCAGGAACCTGACTAAAGGAGGGCGTCCGCCGATTATCGCGAGCATGGCCGACCGGCTGCTGTTCATCCTGTTCTATCTGAAGACCTACCCTCTGCAAGAGGTCATCGCGCATCTGTTCGGCATGAGCCAACCCCGGGCCAACTTCACGATCCACCGGTTGAGCAGGGTGCTCAACAAGACACTTGACGCCCGCGGGCACAAGCCCGCCCGGCTCACCGAGGAGATGCTGTCCAGGCTGGAGCAGGAGACGCGGCAGGACTTGGGCATAGACGGAACGGAAAGGCGCATCAACCGCCCCGTCAACGACCTGGGGCAACGCATCCACTACAGCGGTAAAAAAAATGCCACACCGTGAAGAACAACCTTGTCGGCGGCCTGGAGGACCGGCAGGTCAAGTACTTGGGCTCGACCCATGAGGGCAAGAAGCACGACAAGAAGATCTGCGACGAAGAAGGGACCCGGTTCTCCGACGGCGTCGAGCTGTATCGCGACAGCGGCTTCCAGGGACACGAACTGGCGAATGTCACAGTCCACCAGCCGAAGAAGAGGCCGCGCAACGGCCGGCTTTCGGCCGACGACCAGGAGGCCAACCGGCTCCACTCAAGCATCCGCGTGATCATCGAACACATCCTCTCGGGAATCAAGCGGTGCCGCGTCGTCAAAGACGTGTTCAGGAACACCAAGGAAGGCTACGACGATGTCGTCATTGAATTAGCCTGCGGCCTGCACAATCACAGGAGCTACTGCCGAAACCAGAGTTATTGATAGCCGGCCTTTTCCTCTGTTCCGGTTATGAAAGGTGGTTTCCGATAATGTCTAATGTTGATCAAGGATCGATTGTGGCCGACCACCACCATGGGCAGTGCCATGAAGCCAGCATGCTCCGCTTCCCTTCTCCTGCCGGACGGATTTCTCTGGCGCGGATTGGGTCGAGTGAAAACGGCATCGGGCATCGTTTCCAATTCTCCCGTCATTCCATACGTCGGGCCTTTTCCCATAGTACGGTTTGTCGACCTTTTGAATACCGAATGAGCCCGCTTAGCGAAGCGAAATTTCCACTTGCAATGTAATACCAGATCCCCAGCACTCCCAGCTTCCAGCCGATTTTCTCGGACACCCAGCCAATAACCGCGAGCAGGCCGAATGCCAGCTGTGCCCAGAATAATATCGCCACAATCACGGGCGTATTGGGGTACAGCATCAGAACCGCGCTGGAAACAAATACACCCGCACTGAAGAACGGCAAAAAAAGCCGCATTATTTTATGAGACACCAATTGAAAAATGGCGAGCTTGTCCTTCCATGGCCATAATTTCTTCGCATTGGCAACCAGTTGAAACCGCCCGGCTGCTATACGTTGTCTACGAAGAATTTCATCGCGTGTCGACATTGCGGAATTTTGGAAACAAAGTGCCGCTGGTTCGTATACAACCCGAAAGCCTTTCCGCAATGCTTGCATTGCGAGAAAAGCGTCATCGAGAATCATATCGATCGGTATCGGCTCAAATAGGGACGCACGCAGGGCAAGCATCGCTCCGCTGACACTGATCGTCGACCGGCACTGAGTTTCCTTGGTCTTGATATAAGCTTCGTAACTCCAATAGGAGTTTTCGGAATTGAAGATAGGCGATTTATTCTTCTGCAAAGTCCTGTTCCCGTTAACACACCCGACCTCCGGATCATTCATGTTTCTAACCAGCATATCGAGGCTCTCGGCGTGATAAATGGCACGGGCATCCGAAAAAACCAGGATTTCCCCCATCGCCAATGCTGCTGCGCGGTTCATCGCGGTGGCTTTACCTTGCCGCGTAGAAGATTGAATAATATTAACTCCAGGTTGATTAGCATATTCGTTGATTATAGTTGCCGTTTTGTCAGTCGATCCGTCGTTTACCACGATAATCTCCAACAGATTTTTCGGGTAGTTCAAGCGCAGACAGTTTCCGATTTTTTTGCCTATGATATCCTCTTCGTTATACGCACACACGATTAGGCTTACGGACGGACGAATCGGTGCAGTATTGATACGGCGACGCCTTAGAGAGGCAAATACTGTAATTAAAATCGGGTATCCGATATAAACATAACAAACCAGGCCTAGACATAACCACAACGTCAATAACATCATATTTCCTTGATGTCTCCGCCAAACCAGTTTCCTGATGGTGTCGTCTGTCTTAGCAAGAGTTCTTTCCTACATTGTCGGCACCGGTATTTCAAAAACTCCGCCACAAACGATATTCAAGCCTTTTCCTGATCAGCACTTCGTCTCACTGATGCCTCCACTTGCGCCACAGCGAAGTCAAGTACGGGCAAACCGGTCAGGTATAATATTCCAGTTCCGCAACTTTGGTTTCAGCTTTAGCCACAGAGGATGAATCTGAAGAACCGTGCTTTGATAGACATATGCGAGCCAACCTCTGACAGTTGGCTTGCAAAAATAATAGTGAAACAAATTATAAGCTTTGGGTTTCCACTGACTATGCCATAAAGCATCGGTGATTAAATTGTTAAATCTTATATCTGACCTTCTTTCGCAATATTTCATCAGATATTCGCGTAGAAGATGCCCTGGACTGCAAGATGCATAGCGCTCGTCGTAACCGATTTTAAGCGTATATAGAGTCCCATCCGTAATCAGGCTAAATTCACAGGCAATAGGCTTATCGTAATGCCACATAATATGAATTTCGCATCCGCCGAACTCGGAATAGCTTTCCATCAGAAGCCTATAAAAACGCTCTAGGTGTCCATCCAACTTTATGGCCGTACCTACACCGTGACGTCCTTTCCAACCGGACGCTTCGATGTCCAGGAATATCTCATACGCCCGATCCAGATCCGAACGCGTACATGCCGATGTATAAGTAATTTCACCCAAACGATCAGCCCGTTTTTTCGCTCGTCTTAGATTATTTCGAAAAGTCGTTGTAAATCTTTGAGACATCGCATCAAAAGGCCTTACAGTCAAATAGTCGCATCTGCCGCAACTTCTTTGAACCGTAAGAACATCAGTTTGTTCTGCAAGCGCGAGTGCCGCGGATGATTCCTCAAGGACACGCGGGAGATAAATGTAGTCCCACGATACACCTTCGATTTCCTTAAGATGCTTCAGCACCAGCGGTATGTATGTCCTTAAGCGTTCCGGTTTTGCTACGATAAAATCGTTGAGACAGATATGCGGATGACTGGGAAGCTGAAGGATTTCTAGCTTTAACCCTAATATTCGTTGCCACGACGGTTTCAGCGGAAATATCGCTTCCGGCTTATCGTCGAGATACACTATCGTGAATAAAACTGAATCCGGCTCGTCTTCCAGGGCATTTAGATAACAACGGAACCAATCAACCAGATGAAAAAATCGCTTGCGAGTCATGGCGTCGGTTATCTGATTCCATTCCTTAGCAATTTCCTCAAAACCCGATAACCCTCGATGTGTCCTGATACTCAGCCGTCCAGAAATACTTTGCATTGGTCAATCCCTTACCGTTCCGGTTAGCCATTTGATCAGCTAAAAAGGCGAACCTTAGTGACATATGGGTCCGCGAAACAACTCATTTTGATCGGTCGTATTTGAGGAGTCCTCTATAACCGGTTCCATTGATAGATTTCGAGTGTCTTGTTGTACATCTCGGTAACATCGGACTTTTGCTTTACGAGCCGAAATGCGGCTTCCCCGAGTGCACGTGCATCCGCGGGGTAATCCATAAGCCAATTAATTCCATGCTCCAGCGCATTTATGTCGGCCGGTGGAACCAGAATCGCCGTCTTGCCGTGTTCGAATAACTCGGAGAGACCACCTACATCGCTTAACAGCAAGGGCAGACGAAAGCTGCACGCTTCCAGCGCTGCATAGGGCAGGCCTTCGGAAAGTGATGGCAAGCAGAATGCGTCGCTGCCACTTAAAAGTGCAGGAACGTCATTTTGGAACCCGGCAAAATGGACTATATCGCCCAACCCTGACTTCCTTACCTGCTCCTGATATTCCTCACGTCGCGCTCCATCGCCAACAACAAGGCACCTGAGCAGGGATTTCGATTTGGCTACACGTCCTAATGCGCTAAATAAATACTCGTGGCCTTTGACCGACTCGAGCCGTCCCACTACGGTAAGCACGAACACGTTCGAATCCCATCCTAGTTCCTTAAACAATGCCGCATGGCGGCCGGTTGAACCTAACTCGCCAAAATCAATGGCATTATGAATTAGGGATATTTTCGTCGGAGCAATGCCCAACTCACCGAGATAGTTGTGTACCGATTCCGATACTGCGATAAAGTGAAAACCGAGGCGATAACACAGGAGTAAAATCAGTTCATATAGTCGCCCTTTCAGCGAATAGCCGTGTTCCTGCCCGTAAGCACTGTGGACTGTGCTTACAATTTTTTTCGCACCTCCCAAAAGTGCAGCCAATCCACCCCAAAACTGAGATTGTGGATTATGAACATCGATTACTGAATACGCGCCGTTCCGAATCAAACGATACAGGTAAAGTAAGACCCGCGGATCTCCACGCGAAAATGGCACGGAGAAACAGACCAAACCGGCAGCTTCCAACTGCCGATGCAGGACGGAGTCTTGTAAAGTGACGACGGCGTAGGGTCTCTGTCCGTGAAGCATTCGTGCCAAAGTAACAACGCGTACGTCGGCACCTCCGTAGAATTTTGCCAAATCGACGATCAATACCGGTTCATTTCGAAGCATGGCCTTGGGAGCGGTTAACGTCGGTTGAGCTATAGAGGTGTTGCTCCCAAGGCGTATTTCTTAATGCCTCGGACACTTCGTCAAAATTTGAAATCAGCTGAGCAAGTGATTCCGGATTTTGCTTTTTATAGGCGACTCTATTTGAGTTCCATCGCTCGGCACCTACGAATCTAATTGCCTTCTCGGCTATTTCATCGAAATTATTTACGAGGTCTTCATAATAAATCTCGAGTACATCGCGGTGCGCAAATCTATCGCGGGTTTCGGATTCCCAGTTTTCGATCTGCATAATCTGTGGGATCAAGTTTTCAGGCTCGAGCCGAACTCTCTTCCGGTCTACCGGTATTTTTCTGTGATAATTCGTTTGCTGCCAAATATCGGTCTTAAAAGCTATAGCTAGAGATACCAGCGTCTGCAGGCGATTACGACGCATAAGGTGTATGATCTTGAATTCATTAAGCTTTTCGAATTCAAGCCATTCATCTTGTGTCATGTGATTGTAGAAAATCTTGCAGCCGACTGCACGAATACAACGTGCGTATTCTTTATACAAGCAAGAAATAGTGTCTTCGAATCCCTGCCCTATAATTCGATTGTCCGCACTAAATATTTCATGGAACATCTCGACTTCAGGGCTTGATCGGAAGATATCCAGCAAAAGATTTGACCCTGTACGCGCATGCCCGATTAGTGCGAATCGCGTATAATGCGTGTGCACGCCGGACGCATGACTGATAGCCCATAAAGAGGCCGTTTTTAATACTGAATGAAGCCGTACCAAGCAACCGTCTCCTCGTAAAATATCCTTGAGGCACGCTGTGTCCGGAACTTTTCGGAAATCCATTTCCTGTTTCGGTTGAAATCCGGTCGGTTCGGAAATCCTGAATTCCTATTTAGGGCGTGATTTCAGGTATTGACCAGGCGGATGGATAAACGGGTAATACCTCGTCGCCACGCATATTCCTGATCATCCGTATGCCTAAGCTGTATTGTGCACGTTATTTCATTGAGGTAAAACTCGAACATCTACCTAAGAAAGGCTACTTACGCGAATCATTCATATCTCTATTTGTTACACCGTACCCTAGGTGGAATGCGGTCATGTTTGCGATATCTCGATTTCCCTTTTCCGTCGGGAACGCTCGCGACTAAAGCTATCCCTTCCAGCACAGGAAATATATTCAGAACCTCATTGGTGTTTGCTTGGAGAAAACCCGGACGCGGATTTCGGCTTGTCGACTCAATTTTCCGGCGCTATCGCATAGATCCGCTCTTGGGCAATCAGGCCATCGAGCAAATCGGTCGGGTAGTTCTTCCAGCCGATCGATTGCTCTCCCAATCCCAGGGCGTTCCATTTGTTACGCGCGGTGGCATAATCCTCGAACTGGAAATGTGCGCCGCCCGCGCTGTCGGTAATGAACCAGCCATAGTCCCGAAGTGCAACGGCGATGATCCGGGCGATCCGTCGGGTCTGGGCAGGCAGCTGTTTCGGCAGTGAATCGACCCATTGCTCGATCTCGGCGTCAGTAACTTTCAGGGCAAACCGTGTACCCATGGGGATGCCGTTCTCGGTAGTCTGGCCGTCCGATTTGGTGGCGGGCGGCACGAAGGTTTTCGCCGTATTTCGGCTCGGCATGGACAGGGCGTGTTCGATCCTACCCTGGGCGATTTCCTCGGGCCTGACCAGCATGGCAAGATAGGGAATACCGCTGCCTCGAGACGGTTTGAAGCCGTCTTCCTTGGTGAAATACGAGTCCGGGATGAGGTTGCCGTTGGAAACGTGGACGACCGCGCCATCGAAACTTGCCTGCCACAGATCCCATTCGCGCCCATTTTTCGGATCCAGGATGATCATCTGGCTATCGGAACCGGACGCCGGCTTCCAGTTCGGGTTCCACGGGATCTTGGTACCGTTGAGTTTGCTCCACGCCGGCGCTCGAACCGGATAATAACCTTGCGCCGTGTCAGCCATATACACGGGATAGGTATACCCGCTGAACGATAGATTAAAATTGCCCGGCCGGCGCGCCGCATGATGCCAGAGACGATAGGCCAGAATATCGGATTGGGGATGCCGCCGCAGTCCTTTTACCGGTGTATTCCATGGCGCTTTCGCGCCGAATGGTCGCACATAAGGTGTCGTTTGAGGCTTTGGATGTTGTGCCTGCGATTTTTCGGCGAGCAAAGCGGGCCGGTCATCGACCGCCGGGAGCGATGCAGCATCGAGCGAAGAACAGCCGTAAGACACAACTAGCACGATACTGACCAAATTGTAGGAAATAACGTCCTGTTTGCGCATAAAAAAATCCTTTTTTGGCGATTCTAAACAATCAAAGCTCGCTTTAAAACCGGAGCGGACTGTTCGAGCCCGTGCGTTTGAAACAGCCGCGGGCCGCGTAACCACGCCGAACCAGCCGCCGGACCGGGCCGGCCCTGCTCCACCACTGCATGAACTCCGGCAAAAATGGAGTCGGTCGCCGCTCGATGGGCACATGATGCGAGCGGCAATGATCACAAGGCTTTGGCAGACAAAACCAAGCCGCACTCGCCGGTGCTGCCCAGCGCATACTTACCGCATCAGGGCGAAAAACGCTCGATGCCGGGTATAATTCCTGCGAAGACAGTCGCTCGCTCGGTAAATTGGACAGACCCTGGAATTTGGGACCACTCCGGCTTTTTTGCCATTCCGGTCGAGCGCCCCTGTTTGGCGGCTGCCTTCTCCGGGTTTGGCTGTCCTCCGACTCTTACGCATAAACATCCCAAAATCCTGGTCATGCTTTCTCTGAGAATCGTAACTTCGGCGGCACTCGTCCCTTTGTTCGTCGTACTGCTCTGCGCCTTGCTTGCGGCTTTTGCGGCCTATCCGATCTTTTGGATCACGGGCGATGCCATCGGGTTTCACAGTTTGGTAAACCGAACCGGCCATTTACTGCTTCTTTTCAGTGCAGTTCCCGCCGTGAAGTATTTCGGCCTGAGCCTGCGGGATATCGGAGTGGGAGGCAAGTCGGAATTCGTACGCCGGGCTGCAGTCGGTATTCTGGTGGGCGCCGCAATGCTCGCTCTCCATGTATGGGCGCTGATCGCTCTGGGGGTCCGCGAAATCGATACCGAGGCCTGGACGAGTGGCAGCCATATGGGCTCGGTTGCACTGAAAGCACTCGTCATCGGATTGATCGTTGCAATCATCGAGGAAACGATTTTTCGCGGTGTCCTGTTCGGCGCACTTCGAAAGGCAGCCGGGGCCGTATCGGCGGTCGCCATCAGTTCGTTCTATTTTGCCCTGCTCCATTTCTTGCGCAGCGACCTGAGACCTGCCGCATCCGAAGTCGGCTGGTCCGCGGGTTTCCGAATCGTGAGTGATGCTTTGGGCAATCTATCCGCCCTCGATCCCTCGTCTTTCCTCGCCCTATTTCTCGCGGGAGCCTTTCTCGCCTGGATTCGGGCCGCACTTCCGGCGGGCTTGGGATACTGCATCGGTATCCATGCCGGCTGGGTCTGCATCATCAAAACCACTAAAGCAGCGACCAACACCACCGCAAGCGGATACTGGTCTTTTCTGACAGGGTCTTACGATGGTGTGATCGGCTATCTCACGGCAGCCTGGATGAGCGTTTTGGTCGCTCTGCTCGTGATCCACGTTCGCCGGTCGAACTCCGATAAAAACCGGAAAACGCCGGATGGATTTGTAAATGAGTCGGCTTGAAGGCGATGATCAAAGACAATTTATTTAAGGATCAACAGACCATGGTGATGGATTTCGATTTCGGAAAGGATACCGCCGAAGTTTTCGACGACATGCTCGATCGCTCGGTCCCCTTTTACGGGGAAATCCAGCGAATGATCAGTGAAATTGCGGGATATTTCGCCGTACCTTCAACGAACCTTTACGATCTGGGCTGTTCGACCGGCACGACGTTCATCGGGCTCGATCCGGTCGTTCCGGAGAAGGTGAACTTCATCGGCATCGACTCCTCGCCCGAAATGTTGGAAAAGGCGCGGAAGAAATTTCAGGACTCTGCTATCGGACATCCCTACGAGTTGATCTGCATGAGCCTGGACGACGGCGTTCCGATTCTCAATGCCTCGGTGGTGATCATGAACTTGACCCTGCAGTTCGTTCGTCCTCTCAACCGCGACCGCGTGATCGCAAGCATCGCACACGGACTGAATGATGGCGGCTGCCTTGTCCTGGTGGAAAAGGTACTGAGCCAGGATTCGACCATCAATCGGCTGTTCATCAAGCATTATTATGAATTCAAGAAGCGCAATGGTTACAGCGAACTCGAGATTTCCCAAAAGCGAGAAGCCCTGGAGAATGTTCTCATTCCCTATCATTTTGAGGAAAACCGGGAACTGCTCCTGCGCAACGGCTTCAAGTCCTGCGATGTCTTTTTCCGCTGGTACAACTTCTGCGGGATGCTGGCCTTAAAATGAGGTTTACGTTACCGGACTTGGAAATTGTCATTTTTCCGCTTTATTTCGGCTGCCGTTTCTCCGTCGGCTCATCCACATTTTCCGTGGACAACCCTGTGGATAAGTCCGTGGATGATTTTCGCCGACATCGGCCGATTAAGCCTTTGCGTCAACCTGGCCAAGTTCTTTACAGTTCTTCTCGGCACCAGAGCTATTTGACATAGATCATTGATATTTTTCAGCTTTCGAACGCCATAACATCAAATCAAGCACTTACGCTTTGCTTGTAAGCAGCGGCTGACACCAAACATGCCTGTCAAGTCTTGACAGTGGATAACTTCAAGGAAAAAACCGAAAAACGGCTCCACAGTCGAATTCCTATCAGGACTTGTATTTTCGAATCGGATATAACCTGGGATGGCCGGTAATGGAAAGATGAAACCGGAAATTACAGCAGGGGCGAGTTGTATTGTGTCCCCGCAATCCCCATGATAATTCCACGGGGCGTTCCATCGCGCGCATGGCCGTCCGCACCGCGACTCCGGATCAAAAGGAAACCCGAAGCATGAAAACGGCAAGCGTACACCGAAACTATTATCGCCAGAGAACGGCCAATCAATGGCAGAAGATCGAAGCGGAGATTGGAGATCCAGGAGCGATCAGGCCCTTCCTCGCCGGCAACTGGAAAATGAACGTGATCCCAAGATCCGGTGTCGCGCTCGCTGCAAGAATTTTCGACCTGTGCAAAGGCGTGAAGGACGTCGACATCGGCCTCGCTCCTCCCTTTACCGGACTCTCCACGCTCGGCGATTACATCAAGCCGGATTTTCTCCGAACCGAATACGGTCTCGGACGAAACGTATTCCTGCTCGCACAGGACACTTTTTTTGAATCCAAAGGTGCATTTACCGGAGAGATTTCGGCGGAAATGCTCGCGTCCATCGGCGTCGACCGCGTCATAATCGGACATTCCGACCGCAGAACCAATCTCGGCAAATATTTTGGATTCGGGCCCAGCATCGCAAAACGCCTATCCAGAAGTTTTCTTTTGCAGGAACTGGAGGTGCTGAGGACGAAGGAGGACGCCGATCGCCAAATTCTCGCCGCTCTCGAACACTTGGCTTCCGAAGCAAACCAGGATGTCTTGACCGGAATCCAGCGTTTTCTGGAAGAAGAACTGATCGAGCGGGCCGGCGAAAGCGACGAAGTCATACAGAAAAAGGTGCAGGCCTCCCTGGCCCACGGACTTCAGGTGATCCTTTGCGTCGGCGAAAACACGGAAGCCCGGGAAACCCATGAGACCTTTAATCTCCTGGATCGCCAATTAAGACCGGCATTCGAGGTGGTTTCACCGAGGACCGCAAGCGAAGTCGTCATCGCTTACGAGCCGGTTTGGGCCGTCGGAGAAGGCGCAAAGCCCGCAAGATTGGAGCAGATCAGCGAAGTACACGACTTCATCAGGAATTTGATCATGGACCTGTACGGCGAACAAATCGCCTCGACAATTCGAATTCTATATGGCGGCAATGTTAAACCCGATAACATTGCCGAAATCATGAGTATCGCGGGAGTAGACGGCGCCCTGGTCGGTGGAGCTAGTTTAAAAGCATGGGATTTTGCTCAGATCATCAGATTTGGCCTGGACTGTCCCTGTTACTGAGACCCGCTCAAACAATAATTGCGAATAGGCGACGGGCATCTCTGCAGTACGGGTGATCCATCGGTGACGCTGAGGCTGACACGTGCGAACGTTTACGCCATTCTCCTTGGCTTCCGGGATGTGGATCCGAATCGCCCCTAAGTTTTGGAAAACCCGGCCCTCTCGAACTTGAAAAGGTGTTGATTCCGACGGTACCGTCGGTAATCGAGTAGAAATTATGCCAATAATTTGCGATTGTCGGCGGTACGGGTTTTCTCTCTTTTCCAATCAAAGGGAGGATCGTTATTCGGTTTCCGATAAAATCGGGGATCGTTATACGGCTGTGGTGGTACCTCGGGTCTAGGAGAAATTGAGCCTGGTTCGGTCGGTTGTGGCGCATCGCTGGATGTTTCGGAGTTTTCCTGCATGTCCAGTGTGTCCGTGAAGTACCTGGCTTTCACGCTTGCCCAGAAAGTATCGACTTTGAACTGAAAATCCGGAAACAAATGGTAGATGATGAATGGTATCAAGACGGCCGCGATCCACCGCCCATGGCGGCTAACCCTGCGGCGGGTGTTCTTATCGCGGACCAACCTTCTGTTGCATACCTCATCTCGATACCAGTTTCGATCATAAAGTCCCATTTCGTTCCTCCAAAAGAAAAAACCACAGTTCGCTTTTCTTTTCGGCTGTCGGACAATAATTTTTAGGCCTCTCCGAGATTCACAGAACGATCTTCCCAACTCAAGACAATGATCCGCCCTCCCGGTCAGCGCCCCTGCTGAATACGGAGAAGTCAACCAAATATCAGGTTGCTCGCCCCCGGCAGGAAAGCTGCGCGCTTATGGAAGTCCGCCTTGCTTCGAACCACCTCTCGGAATTTCGCGATCCCCCTGGCGGACAATTTCAGGTTCATGACGAAAAAGTTTTCGGTTCCAGCGAATCAGGCAAGCACAGTTGCCGGAAGAGCCTTTCCGAGGGGGCCGGCACAACCTGCATCGTATTGAGCTTTATCCTAGATCCGAACGGAATCCGGGCAATGACATTTCTTAAAATCCGGCATGCTTATTCTTGATTCGGGAAAGAGTTACGGATCAAAAGGTAAGGTATGACCTGGGCAAACGAAATATTTTATAAAGGTACCGGCTCATATCCGCGCCTCTTGCGCTGACTACAAACAGAAGCCAGCAATGCTGCGGCATCACGGTATGACCGGCACGGGACACGCGTGATCTGCCCCATCGGCGACCCTCGGCGCCCCCAGATCCGCGTCAAAACCCAATCACCCCAAAGATCTTGTTGTAGATGAATCTCGTAATACCGAGACTCCTTTTCCCAACGGAGTCGAACCGGTACGGAATCTCCAAACTCGTCAGTCATGGCACGCACAAGCGACAATTGATAAGACTGGACCTCACCCTACCACATAAGGCCCCAGTAACCAATCGCGCGTCCTGGCCTGCTCAGTCGGCTTGCCGGACATGAGAACTTCAGATCCTACGGTCCAAGGGCAACGCCACGGCCGAACCTGTTCCGGATCAGCTGTCACGTTGCCCTTTTTCTCTCTGCTCCGAAGATTCACAGCTAATTAGCGTCATTAACTCCGAGAGTAATCATTTCCGGCCATACCCAAGTTTTCGTTCCCGCGGGTATAGTCCCGGTGTCCATTACACATGGCGAGATTAATATAATATGAAAGAAGGTTTCTCCATACTTTTTGCCTACACCAGTAATTCTGGCAATGCAATGACAGTTATTGAATGTAGCATTAACTATGGCACCTGGTTTCATATGGGTAATCCCCAATTGGTTTCACAGTCAATTTATGAGATCACTCCAAGTGAGAGGAGTTCATCGAAAATCTTGCCCACCCCGTATCCATCCCACGGAAACGAATGAAGCTCGGATTTCATAAAATAGCAGAAACCGAGTGCTGTAATAAAGGGACCCAGGAACTCCAGAACAGAAAACAGGAAGCCGATACAGATTACAGATAAACGAGTTAGGCCGAACAGCCTTCGCGACCTTGCTCCGCCGAGCGTTCAGCAGCCGGATCGGCAACTGCTTAACCAAAACGCGCACAATGACCCGCGAAACGCGACAGCCGTGTCGGAAACCTCCATTTACAGGCCATTTCAAAGCAATACCTCCGGGAACAGCCGTTGGACGTGTTCGACCGTTCAGACGGACTACCAGCCCCCAATCGGGTTTGCAGCGGCTTCACACAAAAGGCGAGATCGATATCAGGCAGGATGTTCAGGTCTCATCAGAATTTTCCGGCACATCGAAGCATCCACTTGCGGTTTCCAGTGTGATCTGCCGGTAAAAACTTTAGGCTCCCTCCGCTGCCTATATAAGAAAGCGCATAGGCAAGGAATCTTATGATCAGCTTGATTTTCGAAAGCGGCGCGGGAGGCCTCCCCGAACAATTAGGACCCGCGCCATGGTTCCGTGTCGGCGGCAACTTCATTCATCAGGGCCCACAAGGAAATATCGCGGCCACCTACCGCAATCATTTCTGGGAAACGCAAGGACGACACTTTACCCGTTACGATTGCAACGAGCCGGTACGAATAGCTTTTGAAAATGCCGCGGGCGAACCGTCCGAGTGGTTCGGACCCTTTGCATACGTTTCATGCGCCGATGGAGTGGTGTACGCCGAGGACCGGCTCTTTGCCAAATTTAAGGAGGAATCCGACCTTTGGCATTGCTACCCAACGAATACCTACTGGCCGATACTCGTGTTCGGCTCCCCGTAGAAAAGCACCCGGTACCCGATCCGGCACACCGCGTATTGAATAGGTCTGGGGATAATTCGGGTCGGCACGCATTCTCCCAGGGTTTTGGCGGAGCTGCTCACCTGCTGTTCACGCCCATCGAGCTTGACGTGTTCTCGCCAAGTTATTGAATTTTCGACACGCCACTATTACAGCTAGATGAATTAACGAGTCATGAGAAATTTCCGGCCTGACCTACGTTTTGTACGACAGCAAGAAAAGCACCAACCTGGATCACATCCCGCTCCGGAAAACCTGTGCCCTTCTCTGGCATGGGGAAAGTGAATCCACGGTGCGGGGGTCATCGGATGCTACCGTTCGAATAGCAGCATCCGGGGCTGTGACGGAAATCATTCATTACCCGATGCTCAACCATAGGGCATCTGCCGTTTCATGCACCATCGCCGGTGATTGAGCCGATGACACTTTAACCGGAAGGCAAGCCGCTTGCTTGTTGTTCATCTGTCGAGACCGATTTTGCCAAAAGCGAAGCTCCGAACGTCGACCGCCTCATTCCGACAGCGGCTGCTTGGACGGATTATCAATACCCGTTGCGTTTATAACCGTGCGCCATTGCGCCGATGAACCGCGAAGTACGGTGCTTCGAACATCATCGGGAACTAGAATAAACGCTACGAACACCACTGTCGCCAGCAACGCTGCAGCAGACACGGCGAAACCGACAAGCATAAATCTGACAACGCAGACGGACGGTTGTTGGCACGTCAGAGCACACATCGAATCGATCCTCTTGAAAAAAAGTTAGCGGCTCGAGGGGCAAACAGGTTGCCGTCCCAAAGCCTCGACGTAACGGTAACGCGTTGGACGGGCGCGTTCTGTGATTTAATGCCAAAAGTGAACGATGGGCCGTAAACCAAATCTTAATTTGGAAGTCAGACACGCCTGATCCGATAATACGTACCGGCCGGACGTGGCTGTCACGTATTCGGGGCGTCGATCGAGAGCCTGGCAAAACTCCGGAAGCCGAATTTTCGGGTGATGCTGTGGCGCGGCTTGGTCAAATTTTAGCCTTTCCTCCGTTTGGCTTCCGCGCGATCGTCAGCGATCGTCATGGATTGTTTACGAATTTTCATGGATTCCATTAGTGCATTCGAGATCATTAAAGTCGGAATCGGCCCTTCCAGCTCCCACACAATGGGGCCGTGGCGGGCGGCATTACTGTTTCTGCAAGTTTTGGGTGATCCGCACCGGGTCCGGTCGCTTAACGTCCGACTCTACGGATCCCTGGCCAAAACGGGACGCGGACACGGCACCGACGTCGCTGTCTTGATGGGCCTTTCCGGCGAGGATTACACCAGTGTCGACCCTGCTGTCATTCCGAGACGGGTTGCCGAAATCAAGGCCAGCGGCGTGCTGCCTTTGGGCGGAAAAGAAAACGTCCCTTTCATCTACGAGCGGGATTTGGTATTCGAGAGTTCCACCACCCTGGCACGCCACCCCAACGCAATGCACTTCCGGGCCATCCTTACCCAAGGCGGCGTCGTCGAGCGCATTTATTTTTCTCTCGGCGGCGGATTCGTCGCTTCCGACGACGACCCCGAGCCGGCTTTTACGGCACGTATCGTAACCCCTTACCCCTGCCACTCGGGACAGGATTTGCTGCGAAATTGCAAGGCGCTCGTGCTCTCGGTTTCCGATCTGACCTATCTGAATGAACAAGCGTGGAGGTCCCGGGAAAATATTGCCGCCGAGGCGTTACGTCTGTGGCGGGAAATCCAGCGCTGCGTTTTCCACGGTGTGCACCGTGAGGGGTACCTGCCCGGCGGCTTGCGCGTCAGGCGCCGGGCTCCGGAGATGCATCGAAGATTGCTGAACGACACCTCCTATACGACCATAGAGCAGTGGTCAAATCTTCTGCGCCGTCAATCCCGCGATTTCGCCAACGTCGATCGATGGGTGGTGTGTTTCGCCCTGGCGGTCAGCGAAGAGAATGCATCGTTCGGCCGAATCGTCACCGCCCCCACCAATGGCGCGGCCGGCGTGATTCCCGCCGTTCTGATGTACGCCTGGAGTTTTTTGGACGACTTCGACGAGGACAAGATCGTCCGCTTCATCCTCACCGCCGGGGAGATCGGAACTTTGTTCAAGAAAAACGCCACGATTTCCGCCGCCATGGGCGGCTGCCAGGCTGAAATCGGCGTATCGTCTGCGATGGCGGCCGCAGGGCTGGCGGAAGTGTCGGGCGGCTCGCCGGAACAGGTGTTACAAGCGGCGGAAATCGCTATGGAACACCACCTCGGCCTAACTTGCGATCCGGTCGGCGGGCTGGTGCAAATTCCGTGCATCGAGCGCAATACCATGGGCGCAGTCAAGGCGATCACTGCGGCGACCATTGCGCTGGACAGCGATCCGCTCGACGCCAGAGTCAGCCTGGATGCGGTGATTCAAACCATGTGGGAAACCGCGCAAGACATGAACGGCCGCTACAAGGAAACCGCCGAGGGCGGTCTGGCCGTACACATTCCGGTCAACGTGCCGGAGTGCTGAATGAAAAACCGGAAATGGGGTACCTGGCTGCTTGCTCTATGTTCAAAAATCCCCTAGACCGTGTCATCGCGTTTCCGTACTTGTCGTACTCCAGACAATTTCCCGGCCAGTTCGCATCCGGACTCGGCGAGCGGAAACCTGCGAGAGAACCTTATTTTTCGCTAATTCGAACGACCTAGGAATGCGCCCGCGAATTCACGCCGTCTCTGACGGCGCATAAATTGCATGATTTGAGTTAAACAGCGAGGAGACAAACCCGTGCCTGGATTACTACCCAGCGTCGACCCGGATGGCCTGCTTGAATACTCGGTTGTCTACACCGACCGTGCGACCAACCACATGTCGAAAGTGTTTCAGGAAAGCATGCGCGACATTTCGCGCATTCTTAAGACCGTCTACAACGGCCAAACTGCCATTGTCGTACCCGGATCCGGCACCTTCGGCATGGAGGCCGTGGCACGCCAGTTCGCCACAGGCAGAAAATGTTTGGTCATACGTAACGGCTGGTTCAGCTATCGCTGGATCCAGATCTTCGAGATGGGCAACATCCCATCGGATTCCATCGTCTTGAGCGCGCGCCCGGTCGAACCCGAGCCGCAGCCCGCCTACGTCCCGGCTCCCCTCGAAGAAGTCGTGAGTACGATCAGCCGCGAAAAGCCGGACCTCGTGTTCGCGCCGCACGTCGAAACATCGGCCGGCATGATCCTGCCCGATGAATATTTGCGCACTGTGGCGGATGCGGTACACGCCGTCGGCGGCATGTTCGTGCTCGACTGCATCGCATCCGGCACGGTGTGGGTCGATATGCGCCAACTCGGGGTGGATATCTTGGTCAGCGCCCCGCAGAAAGACTGGAGCGCCCCACCCTGCTGCGGGCTGGTCATGTTGAGTCCGGCCGCGCGCGACCGCATCGAAACCACCACCAGCACCAGCTTCGCCGCCGACCTGAAGCGCTGGATGCAGATCATGGAAACCTACGAACTGGGCGGCCACGCCTATCACGCCACCATGCCGACCGACGCCCTGCGTTCTTTGCGAAACGTCATGCTTGAAACCGAATCGTACGGATTCGCCAAGGCGCGCCACGAGCAACTTGAACTCGGTCGCAGGGTGCGTTCGGTGTTAACCGAACGCGGCGTGAAATCTGTCGCTGCGGTCGGCTTCGGCGCGCCCGGTGTGGTTGTCTGCTACACCAGCGACGACGCCATCAAGACCGGCAAGAAATTCGCCGATCTCGGACTGCAGATCGCGGCGGGCGTCCCGCTGCAATGCGGCGAAGGCGCCGATTTCAGGACCTTCCGCATCGGCTTGTTCGGACTCGACAAGCTACAAAACATCGACCGTACAGTCGCAACACTGGCACAGGCCCTGGACCAGATCGAAAAGTTCTGAGGGATGGCGCCGTCCGTCGGTGCCCCACCACGCTAGCCCTGGCAAACACGGGGCTCGCGTGGCGGCCTGCAGGCCTGCTAACGCTTCATCTCCACATATCGCCCGAAATTGTCCAAGATGGCCTGCCAACCTGCGCGCTGCATCTCCGGCGGGTTCTCGCTCTCGGCGTCGAACACCGTTTTCACGAGGATGTTGTCGGCGCGCTCGACGAATTCAACCTCGACCTCCCGGCCGTCGCTCATCCGATATTCGATGATCTTATGAGGCACGATGCGGGTATATGTACCCTCGAAGTCAAAGCCCATGCTGCCGTCCTTGGCTTCCATGCGCGACAGAAACTTCCCGCCTTCGCGTAGATCCACGGTGCTCCGTATGGTGTGCCAGTCGTCCGAGGCTGCGTTCCACTGCTTGATGTCCTCAGGGTTGTTCCAAGCATTCCAGACGCTGCTCAGATTAGCCTTTATCACGGTCTCGATGGCGATTTTCATGGGTGTCTCCTTAAATAGTGCCCGTTAATGGGCAACCAATAGACGAACGGGAAGCGGTCAATTCGACATTATCGGCTGGTTTCTTGTTGCCCAGCGTTCCGCTTGAAACCACCCCATTACCCACAAGTCTCCTGATGTTGTAGGCTGTTGATTTCTGATTTTGTACTGATTTTGTGGCGTGGGCGAAAGATGAGTTTGGCGGGGCGGTGTTGGGAGACTCACGCTTGACGAAGCGATTGATCCGGCTGGCCGACGATTTGTCGTCGAATCCGACGGCGAGCATCCCCATCGCTTGTGGCGGCTGGGGGGAGACCAAGGCAGCTTATCGGTTGTTGGACAATGAGGCGCTGGACTGGCGCGCCATGCTGGAGGCGCATCGCCCACCGACAATCGGCCGAATGGTCGGCCTGGAGCGGGTGCTGTGCCTGCAGGATACGACGGAGTTGGATTTTACCAGCCAGCCTGGGATCGTGGGCCTGGGGCGCTTGAGCTATGAGCGGCAACACGGGATGTACCTGCATCCGACTCTGGCGGTGAGTGAAAGTGGGGTGGCGTTGGGGGTGCTGGACGCCTGGATGTGGGCGCGCAAGCCCAAGAGCGAGGCGGACGTGCCGGAAAGCCTGCGCTGGATCGAAGGCTATGAGCGGGTGGCAGAACTGGCGGCACAGGTTCCTTCGACCCGATTGGTCTATGTAGCCGACCGCGAGGGTGACATCCGTGCGCTGTTGGACCGCGCGGCGGCGCTGGGGCATCCGGCGGATTATCTGGTGCGGGCGCGGCATGACCGGGTGCTGGCCGAGGGTGGGAAACTGCGCGCCCAAGTGGAAAGCCAGTCGGCGCTAGGGGAGGTGGAATTTGCCTTGCCGCCGGCGCCGGGGCGGACGGGCCGGACCGTGGTGCAAAGCCTGCGCATGGCGCGGGTGACGCTGGCGCGGTGCGGTAGCAAAACCTGCGAGGTCACTGTGATCTTGGCGCGGGAAGAGTCGCCGCCGGCCGGCGAGAAGCCCATCGAGTGGCTGTTGCTCACCCATGAAGCAGTCGAGACCCTAGACGAGGCGTGTCTGCGCATCGCCTGGTACCGCCGGCGCTGGCTGGTAGAGATTTTCTTCCGCATTTTGAAAAGCGGCTGCCGGGTCGAGGCCCTGCAATTGGCGACGGTGGAGCGCTTGGAACGAGCGTTGGTGGTTTATCTGATCATCGCCTGGCGGATTCTGCACTTGGTTACGCTGGGCCGCGACTGTCCGCAGTTGCCTTGCGAGGTCGTTTTCGCTCCCGAGGAATGGCAGGCGGCGTGGTTGGTGGCGAAACGCCAGCCGCCGCCCGAAACGCCGCCTACGCTAGGGGAGATGACCCGGATGGTCGCCGGCTTCGGCGGCTTCCCGGGACGCAAGGGCGACGGCCATCCCGGCCCCAAGGCGCTTTGGGAGGGCATGCTGAAGCTCATGGCGTACGTTGAGGCGTTTCAGGCCGCCCGCAATGTCTATGGCGTCGGCTGACAGTTGTGGGTAATGGGATGCCATTTAACCGGTTTCAGCATCAAGAGTCCTCCTCTGGACGACAGGTTCAAAGGGGACTGGGGAATCCTGTGTCCCATGGCTTGGAAAAGCCCCCATGGGGATCCCCAAAAAGCCCCACCCAACCCGCCCTACGCCCTTTTCCGAGCGCCGGCCGGTCGGCTTCAACCAGTCCCTATCGCCGCAGCGGCGCCTGTGACTTCTCCGAACCACCACGGGAATACAATCCCCTATAATTAAAGAGCGCCGTACCGACTGGCCAGCGTCGGGGAGGTCGCGGTTTAGTCCAACAGACATTTATCCGTCATGCGCGATCTGCCCTCCCGCCTTCTTTGGCAACCTCGCTCGCGCACGACGGATAAATGCTTATTCGTTATAAATCGTAGGTGGAAAATATCACAATAATTTTAAGGTAAAAATCATGAAAACCTTTACTGATTATGCACATGAGAAAATGATGGATTTGTTTAACAATCATTCTAATGAGGTAGGAAGTGAGTTAAAGAAAAAAAGACCCAACTAAATATAAAGATTACACGTCCACTGACTGTATCACATATACGCTCAATGTTATCAGTTATGCTTTTGATAAAATAGGTAATGATGCTGCTGCACGACAAGTATGGAAGCTAGGTAAACGTGGTACGGATCTCGCTAAATATCTTGTGAATACACATAACTGGAAAGGCGTATATATAAATCCTGATTCTAAGCATCCTTTAGATGCAAATCCTGAGCACTCTTATTCTAGTCATTTGGCCATGAATACTTGCAAGTATTATCAAATACCACTTGAATATAAAGTACAAAACTACACAATTACCCCAAAAACTCACCCTGCCTTTCAAAAGCTCAATAAATCCGCGTCTGTATCTAAATTAAATACAGTTGACATTGCAAGCCTGGAAATGGTCAAGTTTGGTTTCGGTTTGTCTAAAGGTGGAATGCACACGTGGCTTTTCTCAAAAGGCAAAGTATATGAAGTGCATTGGGATAAAATTGGTTCTGAATTGTATGAAGCAACAGCAATTAGAGTATTTCCGTGGCTCAGTGGCGCGATTGTTATTCCTTATGACCAAGCATCGCATCTAGCAGCATCAGCGAAATTGAAATGCGGAGGTTAATAATGTTTAGGTCATTAATTTTATCAATTGCAATTCTTATATATAGTTGCTCGAATTCAAATAATCAAAATACCCTTGTTCTTAGTTATAGTGACTTTGGGCCGCAGGTAATTGCCAGTGAAATTATTGGTATGGAATGGTGGCAGTGGCAGTCGCATGGTGAGTCGCGCCCTACCAAATACGATATAAAAGTAGTGATTTACAATAAAATAGATATTGCAAACGTCAAGAAACTTTACCCTGTACTTGAAAAACAAAATCAAGACTACCGTTATTTAGAAAAGTATACAGCACTTAAATATCTTGATGAAAAAATAAAAGAAAATACTATAGAGAAAGTAACTAATACATTGATAAAAACAAGAGATAAAATAAAAAGTACTTTTAATGAATAATACGATTCATAACAAATCGCTTAGCTCGGACGCCCAAAGCGCTGCGCGCTTAATGGGCGCCGGCTAGCTCAGCGTTATGTGAATAAAACGAGATCGTAGAATGGATTTTTCACCAATAGAGTTGTTTCCGATGCTAAACAATTGTAAATCAACAGATTTTGTAGTTCCAAAGCCCGGCGGAAAGTGAGAAAAAATAATCCACGAAGTGACCCAGATGATTTCTAATCCGATGCATCATGCAGTGGTAGAACTTCATGCCACCGATGGCATGCTCAACGATGACCCGCGTGGCGGCTTGTTTTCTGTTCTGTTTCTTCTGCTCAGGCGTCAATGTCGGATTAGGGTTTTTCTTGGATTTTCTAGGTTTCTTGTGGGGTAGATGTATTTGGGTACTTTGATAATCTTTGTCCGCGCCCAGAAATCCTAAGTCAAGCCATAAATTGACCTTCTCGAACCACGCTGAACCCGGCGTGAAGACGTCTTTCATGAGTGTGTAGTCATGTACGCTGCCTGCACCCCATTACCCACATCTTTTTACAGCTTTTAAATCAATGGGTTGCCTGCCACACCAAAGTTCCGATTCAAGGCGATGGCCCACTGGCGCAAGCCGAAAATCAAGCACTTGGATCGGCGCGACTGGCCTGGCCTCCATAGGCAAAGGACTTGTGGGTAATGGGGTGCGCTGCCTGCCACAATGCAGCACAAAAACAATATCCTTCGATTAAAGTCGGAGATTACGAGGGATTTGAGCGTATGTCTTTTTTTTCGATTGCGTCGCCATTTTTGGCAAAACCTTTTGGGACTTCCCAGTCACCAAAAGGAGCCAAAAATTGGCGACGAGTAGTGCCTTCGGCGGCCCGCGTTCGTCCTGCGTCCGCCACGCCCGCGTACTCCGCTTCGCTACGCACGCCGGCACGGCTCCCACAATGACTTGACGCCGTGTCGGTGGCCTTCTGTTTTGTCTCCGCCTCCGTTCTCACTCCGACTCCGACAAAACAGCCGGCCCTACGGCTACGCGGGGGTCGTCGCACTTCGCTCCGCTGCCGCTACGCTTCCTGTGCTCCTTCTCCGCTGTAATGCTTTTCCTGTTCAGTTTCATCTTGGGGTCGAACGCAAGCGACCTCCACGCCATCGATCGCTATGTTCTTATATTGATCAATGAGTTGAGAGAATTCTTCTGGGGTTGTTAGCGTGCGCTCCGGCATGACGTTGAGGCTTGTCAACGCTCGCACTAAAACCGGCAGCAACCGGTCGATGTGGGCATGGGCATGTCCGCCACTAAAACCGAAATGAAAGCCCAGAACGTCAAAAGTGGGATAGGTTTTCAGATAGTACAAAACGAAAAACAGCTTTTTCTCGTAAGAATCAAGATAACCTTTAGGGCCGCCCTGTTTGACGTGTTTTATCTCGCCCTTTTCGACACGCTCTCGATCGATGGCTTGAGCGGCCGACTCGAATACTTTGACGAGGGCTGTGAACTTCGCCTTGGGCATTCCAATCAACGATGCCACGATGCGGTCATCGGTTATTTGGCTAAATTTGTCGTAGATCATGGAAGGTTTTTATATTCGGATTTGTTTGAGAAACAAGTGGGCTATCAATACCATGCATTAGCATCAGGTACAACTCTATTAAGCATTCCGTTAGTGCAGCAGGCTTATTAGCTAATGGGCCGGTGACGGGTACCGCGCCGAACAAATCATTAACTCTAATAGTGGCGCCTTTCGCGGGTTTTTGTTTGTCGGCCCAAGTGGCGTTCTTGCATGTGGCGCCAGGCAGCTCGTAACCCATGATGTGCGAAACGTAGTGTGCGCAATGATTTTCAGAATTGTTCTTCGCGATATTAAATGGACAAATCCTACTTATATTCATGCCCAGACTTCTTTCTATATCGGTTGGTATCTTACTCATAGTATTTCCCTCTCTTAGAATTGAATTGTTTGGCGGCTAACGACAAGGTAACGGGCGACCGTTAGGGAGTCCGGTTGACCGTCTTGTTAGCTGCGCTATCGATCAGTGCGGAAATCATCTTTCCACGCGTAATCCTGCTCATGCGGTCATTGCTGGCTTGAAGCGTAGCGCAATAGTATTTACCTGCATCTGAATTATCGTCAGGACCGGCAGCATCGACTGCGGCAAAAAACTGGTCAAGCTCTTCCCGCAAGACCGAAGGGCTGATGGGTTTATCTGAAGCATCAAAATGTCGATATATCTCAACGAACAGCGTAAAGAAATCGGATTTTTTTCTAGCCCTCGACTCCTTTGGGAAATTCATAGCCGAAATGAGATCGAGCACCTTTGTAACGCCAGCTCTAATCTTCTCCTCCTCTGGCACAAACTCATCATACTTTGAGAGAAAGTCCTCGATCTCTTTGTCTCGGTTGAAATAAGGTCCTAAGATACTGGCCAACATCGCCGAGCAATAACGAAGGTCATTCATCCGCCGAATGTCGTTGGCAGAAAATACACCCAGTTCATTGAGCACATCCTGCGATGCCAGCCAATCTGCCAATTGTTTAAATGCCCCAGCGTACCTAGAGTTATTCATCTCCATGGCATTGAGGCCATACGAAGTTGAATTGATCCGCTGAAATACACGTTTTATATCATCTATTGGCAGCGCACCGAGATCACGCACTACCACCTTGTACTCAAGGAACTCGATTTGTTTCTCTTGAGGAAGACTGCTGTACTTGGGGGTCTCAGCCGACAGCCTAAGGTCAGCGGAATCGGTGAAATATTGGAATAGGGTGCTTATTCTTTGTTGGCCATCGACAAGAACCTCAGAACCCTCTCCTGTTCTTGAGTCCACTTTGCCAGCGGCTATATATATTTCCGGGAACGGCAAACCCTCCAGCACTGTTTGAATAAATAGGTTTTTGTCTTTGTTGTTCCATACCAGCCTACGCTGAAAGTCGGGCCGCGGAACAAGTTCTCCGCTCCGAATAGCAGTTAGCAGCGTTCTTAGTCGTCGATTCGATGCCGATGTATCCATCATGCCTCCACCTTGCATTGTTCGATACAAATTTTCTGATATTCCCGGAGGAAGAAGTGAGAATGGTATATTCCGCCTGATATTTTGAACGGGACTCCAGAGATCCTGATGGTGCGGAAGAAATCCCACCATTCGTTACTGAATCTAAATACTGGGCTTGATGGCAATTTGTCTGGCCTTATCCAGCCTTTGGAAAGATACCGCTGAAAGTCATTTCGACTCGTCCAGAATGCCCCGGACTTCTCGAACAAAAAAACTTCCTTCCATACACGTTCGAAAAGCTTGTCACACACTAACGCCACATCGATGTCGGACTCCTCCCCAAAGGACACGTAGCGTTTTTTCGGTTTGATGCTGAATCCTAAGTTGGCCGAGCCCACGATTACTACGTTAGCAAATTCGACACCAAATCGCTGGGCGATATTATCTCGCACAGTATGTGCTGCATCATCAGAGATGGCAGAACAGGATCCGGTAAGAATACACCGATCGTAAACTTGGTCGGCGGTATGATCAGCCAGGAATGCTTTGAAGTCTGCGATAACCATCTTGCGTGTCTTTGCAGCTAACGACGGAAATAAGCGGCGCGCGTTAGCGCGTCCGGCCCGCCTGGAAGGCGGGCGTACTTGATTGAATTGTTATGTTTATTTTCAATCTGGATGATATTCATATTTGATGTAACGATTAGCAAAGAATTCATCTATGTTTTCATTTGTTTCAAATAATTGCGACCATACCTCATAACTATCTATTAGTGGATCGCCGTCTTGAATATATAGCTCCATGTCTGGATGGATTTTAAAATAGACATTAGACATTATCGGAAACCACCTTTCATAACCGGAACAGAGGAAAAGGCCGGCTATCAATAACTCTGGTTTCGGCAGTAGCGCCTGTAATTGTGCAGGCCGCAGGCCAATTCAATGACGACATCGTCGTAGCCTTCCTTGGTGTTCCTGAACACGTCTTTGACGACGCGGCACCGCTTGATTCCCGAGAGGATGTGTTCGATGATCACGCGGATGCTTGAGCGGAGCCGGTTAGCCTCCTGGTCGTCGGCCGAAAGCCGGCCGTTGCGCGGCCTCTTCTTCGGCTGGTGGACTGTGACATTCGCCAGTTCGTGTCCCTGGAAGCCGCTGTCGCGATACAGCTCGACGCCGTCGGGGAACCGGGTCCCTTCTTCGTCGCAGATCTTCTTGTCGTGCTTCTTGCCCTCATGGGTCGAGCCCAAGTACTTGACCTGCCGGTCCTCCAGGCCGCCGACAAGGTTGTTCTTCACGGTGTGGCATTTTTTTTACCGCTGTAGTGGATGCGTTGCCCCAGGTCGTTGACGGGGCGGTTGATGCGCCTTTCCGTTCCGTCTATGCCCAAGTCCTGCCGCGTCTCCTGCTCCAGCCTGGACAGCATCTCCTCGGTGAGCCGGGCGGGCTTGTGCCCGCGGGCGTCAAGTGTCTTATTGAGCACCCTGCTCAACAGGTGGATCGTGAAGTTGGCCTGGGGTTGGCTCATGCCGAACAGATGCGCGATGACCTCTTGCAGAGGGTAGGTCTTCAGATAGAACAGGATGAACAGCAGCCGGTCGGCCATGCTCGCGATAATCGGCGGACGCCCTCCTTTAGTCAGGTTCCTGCCGGTTTCTTCGTCCCATGCCGCCGCAAAAGAAACCAAGAGTTCCTCAAACTCGGAGGCCTTCAGACTGGTCATGGCCATCAATGTCTTCGGCTTTTGCTTCACGTCTTCGTAGGAAACCATACTCTTGCCCTTAGTTCTCTTAGTTCTCTTCGTTATTCAATGACAGACTACCATGCTAGTTTCCGATAATGTCTACTAGATATAGGGTTTACCACGGCAAATCCGAGAGAGCCGCATTGTGGCAGGCAGCGTACATGACTACACACTCATGAAAGACGTCTTCACGCCGGGTTCAGCGTGGTTCGAGAAGGTCGGTTTATGGCTTGACTTAGGATTTCTGGGGGCGGACAAAGATTATCAAAGCACCCAAATATATCTACCCCACAAGAAACCTAGAAAATCCAAGAAAAACCCTAATCCGACATTGACGCCTGAGCAGAAGAAACAGAACAGAAAACAAGCCGCCACGCGGGTCATCGTTGAGCATGCCATCGGCGGCATGAAGTTCTTCCACTGCTTGATGCATCGGATTAGAAATCATCTGGGTCACTTCGTGGATTATTTTTTCTCACTTTCCGCCGGGCTTTGGAACTACAAAATCTGTTGATTTACAATTGTTTAGCATCTGAAACAACTCTAAGAATAAGCTCGAGCTGCTCGCGAGATGTTTGGTCGTGACCATGGACTACAAAGACTTTACCTTTCGCTTCAACCTTTGCGGGTGCGACATCTGAATTCATAGAAACGGTGGTAAATGCTGGTGAAGCGGAAACACCAAGTATTGGTTCCAAACAAGCTTTAAGTCGAGTAGATGCAGTCGGATCACCTTGGTAACTAACCGTTCCGGTGCTTGAATACCAATTTAGAATTGCCCCATCCGTTGTCTTGATTTGGAGAGCATTTTCTATATCACGCTCTTCGAAAGAGTAGCCAAGAGACCGAATTTTCCCAATTAAATCTTCACGAGTGCCTTTGAATTTCAATGTAACCTCTCTTTGATTTATGCATAAGAATTGATTACACAGTTTCTATATATCTACCACTACACTCCTACCACCGAGCCCGTGCCCAAATACTAGCTTTTATAAAACAAGCCATCTTCGTCCATATATCTTCCCAATTTTAGACGATATACCAATTTGCATATCCTGGCCCTCTGGCCCGTTCCACAGCACTATTGATACCTCCAAGTTCTCAAATAAGTCCGCGCAAACCACGCGAACCCGTGTCCGGTTAATCCCGGCACGTCGATCGATCTCCGACCAGCAGCGGGCAAACCCCGCAACTCGGGATCGCTCCTCGAACAACGGTTAAGCCCTCTTCGGTCGCATTACCGGGCGTCAACCATCTGCACAACCACAAGCCGTCCCCCCTCCTCCCGCGACAGCAGCAATTGTTGCCCGTCCTGAAGACGGATCTTTTCGCCTATGGGAATTTCGGTTTTTGTGCCCACATCCAGCATCCCGGGCATGCGCTCGTTCACGAGAAACCAGGCATCATCCCGGAGTACGAAATAACCCACCCGGCGTTTCTGCTCGTCCGAGAACCGCTCGTTCGGAGAGATGGATCGGTCGACGTGCCACGGAAAGAGCGACTGGTTCGGATAGACCATCAGCCGGTGGTTGTCCGGCTTGAAGTGGCCCTCCTGCCGTGACGAATAGAGGTTGAGTACCGGCAGCAGCCCTCGGTAAGGCGTGCCGCA
Source organism: Methylocaldum marinum (assembly GCF_003584645.1). Lineage (GTDB taxonomy): Bacteria > Pseudomonadota > Gammaproteobacteria > Methylococcales > Methylococcaceae > Methylocaldum > Methylocaldum marinum. Next base: position 220,392 of record NZ_AP017928.1, on the reverse strand, counting down.
GAAGGGACACCGGGGTCGTGTGGTGTTGTCGAACACGTACCATTTCTGCGCGCAGTCCGGATTCCGGCAGGGCTGGATGAGGTCCGTCGTCTTGACCAGCGCCTGTTCCCATTCGTCGGCCGTGGGGCGCAGCGACGGCTGGTGCAGGCCGTCGATGAAAGCGCGGCTGAAAAGCGGCGCCAGGTATGGGCCCGTCACCGTGTAGGGAATCCGGTCCGTATCCTTCCACGGCATCTCGCTCGGCCGCGCGTTTTCGGGTTTGATGCGGTTGCTGCGGTCATGGGGATGTTCCACGAATAATGCCCTCTCCCCCATCGATAGGGTCTCGTCGAGCTGCGGGTCGGGATCGTGTACCTTGTCGCCGCGCAAGGGATGGCGATATAGCAGATACATGTAGAGCAGCACGGCCAGCGCATGGCGGTCGGTCGCGATGTTCGGCCATTTTCGGGCAGGGTCTTCCTTGGGCAAGTGCGAGGTCGTCACTACCTCGGGGGCGATGAAATCCGGCGTGCCGACCACGTCGGGCGGGTACTTGTCCGGTACAACCAGTCCATCGATATCGATGATGCAGGCATTGCCGCCGACCGGATCGATCAAGACGTTCTTATAGGAGAGGTCGGAGTGCGCAAGTCCCGCGGCGTGCAGCCGGCGGACCGCACGCGACATGAGCACGCCGATGCGCAGGTAGCCGAGCCGGTCGCCCCGCTCCCGCGGGTCGAGGAAGCGGCTTTGGTTGGAAGCCGAGGCGAACCACTTGCCTTCCTTTTCCTTGCCCCGGATGTCCAGGAAGTCGCCGTGCTTCGAACCCCACCGGAAGAAAAAGTGCGGCTGGTAGCTGGGTACCGTGATCCCGATACGCCCGTGCAACTCCACCAGCCCGGTCGGCCAGCAGAACAGATTCTTCCAGTATTCGCCGCCCTCTTGCCGGAAGATCCGCTCGCGAAACGCACCGGTGATGGCTTCCAGCCGATCTCGGCTCTGCGGGCTCGGTCTGTCGCGGTAGAACGCCACGACATAGGTTTTGTCGGGACTGAAATAGACGTCCTTCATGGCGCCCTGGCCGATGATCTCATCGATAAATTCGACGGGCCGACCATCGAGTGTCCTGGTTTTTATCACGGATGCCATCGCCTCCCCCCTTCGTGCTTACGACAGGATCGCGATGGTCCTGTCGTCGTGATTGCCGTGGCTCCAGAAGTCGAGCCATTCGAGCAGCGCCCGGTCCGGCCGGTCGCTGCTCAGAACCGGAGCCAGTTGATCCCACAAACCGTCCCACCGCTGCAGGCCGGCCAGCCCGCTCTCCGTTTCGAAGCACGGGTCCGATACCCCGTCGGTCATGAGCATGAGAGCGGTCATCTCCGGTACCAGCTCGATCCGCAGGCGCCGGGACCGTTGATCGGCATCGGTCACGAGCGCGCGATCCAGGAATCGGGTTTGCCCGGCGAATTCCCCGCCGTCCGGCCGTCCCAGCAGTACGATTTGCTCGCGGCGACGATAGAGCCCCGCGCCGCCGTCCCCGATCCAGAAGCTTGCGACGAAATGGCCCGCCGGGACATGACGGTGCGCCGCCACGATCGAGGTGGTGGCGAAGTCGCGTGCGGTGGCGCTCTTGCGGGCCGCTTCGTCTTCGATGGCTGTGACCGCCGCCAGCGCCGCCCCGCCCAGCAGGTCGTACGCCTGATCGAATACCGGCTTTCTGCCGGCGTCATCCCCCTGCCATTGTTCGATCGCCTCCGCCAGGCGCCGCCCTTCGGCGCCGCTCAAGGCGGCGAGCACATGGTCGCCTGCCCGTTCGGTCGCAAGCTTGGAGCCGTACCGTGAATAGGCTGCGCTCCCCGCACCGTCCGCGACCGCCAGGACGTGCCAGCCGTCCGTATTGCCGCCGATGAAAAAATCGTCTTCGCGGAAACCTCCCGTGTGCGCGTGCGAGCGGCCTCGCTTGCTCGCCGCGATCAAGCGCCGCCCGCCGCTGCCGGGCACCAAGCGGCTGATAGCGTCTTCCTTCCAGTACGGATCGCTTTTGTCGGACGGGACGTTCTTCCACAGTGTCTTCGGGTCGGGATTGACGATGAGCGTGCAGCGGCCTTCCAGGATTCCGCCTTCCGCATCCGCTGTACCGAAACGATAACGCACCCGCACGGCGTGTTCCCCGGCCAGAGTGGGGGTGCCCGCGATGGTGGCCGTGGCGGGGTCGTAGGCGAGTCCGATATCCTGAGGAAAATCGGCTTCCAGTATCGCCACCGCACGGCCCGAGGAATCTTCTCCGGTCAACCGTCCCTGGTAGGGCTGTCCGGCCCTCGCGTTGCGGTCGATGACAAAACGGACCTTGGCATTCGCCGCAGGGGATGGCGGCTGTTCCCCGGCCGGATCATGTCGCGTCGATTTCATGCCGTTATCCCCTGCCCCGCTGCACGTCGAAGTCCTCGCCGCCGCCCGGCAAAAACAGCACGCTCTGGCCGCACCAGGGACAAACCACCTCGCCGTCGCCGCTCAGGCAAAAGAGGCCGCCGCAATGACAGCGGCCGAACGCCGAGGTAGCGCCACAGTTCGGACAGCCGGGGACCCCCAAAAGCACCTCCGTGCTGACGACCAGCCCTTCGGGTTCGGGCGCCGACCATTCGAAATAGTCCTCGGATATCGGATAACAGCCGGCCACCGCGAAGTGCGGGGTCGAAAGCGTGATCCCTTCGATCTCGAAGTTCGGGCTCACGCGCTCGTATTTCATCAGGTAGGGGTGGCGGGTGCGCCGGCAGCGGCCCACCAGCACGACACAATCCTGGTCCGGCACGCCGTCGGACGAGGTGATGTCCTTGACCAGCGTCAACAGCGCATTGTCGGTCTTGGCAAGCGTGATTCCGCCTTCCTGCCCGACCGCCCGGCTCTGCGACAGTACCGAGGCGCTCATCCACTGGATGAACTTGGCGAAGTCCCCGCTATTGCTTTGTTCGAACACCAGCACGGAATCGGTCAGCCGTTTCAGCACCGATAGGTCGGCGTAACGGCCGATGGCGATGGCAACGAGTTGGGCGCGCCGGGCATAGCGGTCGTGCCAGGTCCGAATCGCCTCGTCGACCTGGTCAGTCGGCTTGCCGTCGGTCAGCAGGTAGATGATGGGTTTCCAGTCGCCTTTCCGATCCGGAGTGCTGGTTATGACCTGCCGGTCGAGTTCCTGCATCAGGTGGCGCAGTGCTGCGCCCAGCGCCGTGCCGCTGCCGACCGGCAGCCGCGGAGGGTAAAAAGACGCCACTTCGAGCAGCGGCACCAGGGTACGCGCCATGCCGGCAAAAGCGATGACGGACATGTGCACGGTTTCCAGGGCGTACGGGTCGGTGCGCAGCGTCTGCATGATCCGCTGCATTCCCTCCTCCATGTTCTTCAGATTGTCTCCAATCATGGACTCCGATACGTCCAGCACGAAAAATACCGGCAACCTTCGCATGTTCGATCTCCAAGTTCGTTCCTGCCGTGCAGCCTGCGCGTCGTCTCATTCAAAATCGCCTTCAATGAGGCATCCATTTTGTAGGGTGGGTTACGCCGGAGGCCGTAACCCGCCGAGCGACGTCGAATCGGTGGGTTACGCGGAGCCTGTCCTGAGCCAGTCGAAGGGCCTGTCCTGAGCCAGTCGAAGGGCTAACGCACCCTACAACTAGAGCATTTTTCGATTCGGTGTAAGGGATCCCGATATGTAGGTCGGCAATCCCTTGCCGACTTACCGGCTCGGCAAAGGGCTTTGTCGGCAAGGGATTGCCGACCTACAGTCTTCCTTCCCGACACGAATCCGTACACCGACATGAAAAACGCTCTAATGTTTGCTCGAATGCCTAATGGAATCAGAGCACGAGCCGCACTTCGGCCGGGGGCGGCGGAAGTGTCCTCTCGCCGGCCGCTCCCGCGCTGCAGCTGCCCATTGCGACGCTCGCCGAAACCCATTTGAAGAACTGCGTGAAGGACACCCCATCGAGCGTGTCCAGGCTCACCACTTGATCGGTCAGTTTCTTGAGATAGTCTTGCCTGGCTTTGGGACCCGCCGCGCAGGCCACGATGTTGCCGAACGGCTTCGTCTTCATGGCGGCGACGGCGTTCTCGTAGGCTTGAATGTCGGAGGGAGTGCCGTCGGTCATGAGGAACACCAGGGGGCGCCAGTCGCCCTTGCGGTCCTCGGCGCCGCGCACCAGGTCACGCTCCATGCAGGCCAGGAGAAGCTCCAGGGCCGCACCCAGGAACGTGGCGCCCGATTGCGGCACTTCGATCTCGGGGACTTGTACCTGCTCCAGGTGAGTGAGCGGGAAAAGTTCCCGTGCCGTCAGATCGAAGGTAATGATGCCGAGATGAACCGACTCCAGCGCGTACGGATCCTGCCGCAGCGCATTGACCAAGACCCTCAGGCCGTTGTTGACGGCCTGAATCGGTTCGCCGCGCATCGAACCGGAGGTATCGATCAGCAGGTAAACGGGTAAGCGGCGCATCGTGGTCCCCCTTGTTGATGGCCATGAGCGGAACTCCGCTCGCAGTCAGTGATTCGAATAATTGTGTGAGCCACGAAGCGAGGCCCGCGGCCGACGCCCGTGTGGCCGGTACTCGGCTAGCCCGCCAGCACCCCCTTGTCGCGTGCCGCTTTCAGCCAGTGTGGATACTCGCCCATCAGCAGCTCGTACATTTCCTCGTCGCTGGGCTCGGCGGGATTTTCGACTTGGAAGAAATTGGCATTGTCGATGTGCCGGCCCTGCAAGTTGTCGAGATGAGCCAGAAATGTGAAGTCGGACGCGAGCAACCGGCTGAAAAAGCCCTTGGCCTTGTCCTTGCGTGGGCCTATCGCCATAAATTGCCAGAATAGCCCTTCTCGGGAAGCTTCCCGGATCTGCTCCTCGGCGATGGGTCGGTCCTGGGTGTCGCCGTCGGTCACGAACATGACGTACACCGGGACACGCCCGAAGGACGAATCGGCCCGATAATGGCCCCGGATCATCTGCATGACCTTGCCGTAGCAGGTGCCGCCCTCTAGCCTATAGCGGCGCTGCATATCGGGTACGAACGTCGTGTAGTTGTCGGCTCCGACCGAACCGAAGTCGTGGGCGTGTTCGCCGAACAGAAAAACATCGATGCGGCCGTCGTCGTCGAAACGGAGTCCCAAGGCCAGGACGCGCCGGACCAGGGTATCGATCGCGCCGCTTCGGTACAGCCCGGACATCGAGGCGGAGATATCGAGGCATAACGCCACCTTGGCCTGATGATCCTCCAGCCCTTTCTTCGCTAGCGATACGCCCACCTTCTTCACCAGGCTGACGAGTTGTGGGTCCTTTTTTTCGAGATCGATGAGCCTTTTTTCGAGACTGATGCGCCGCTGGCTCTGCTCCGATAGCCGCGAGGCAGTCGCGGCACCGGCGGCGCCATCATCCTCGACGCTCAGACCGAAATGCGTGGCCAGCGGCCCCAGCCCGCCCTCGAAGCCCTGCCCGACCGCGCGGAATTTCCACTCGTCCATGCGCCGGTAGACCTCGCAGAAGATCATCGCCGATTCCGTGGCACCGGCAAGGGGCAGTTCGAACCGCGCGATCTCGGTCGCACCGGACACGTCGATCAGGCTGGCCCAGGCGGATTGCAGGCGTCCGAACGACTGGTCGCGAGCTTGTCCTTCGTGAATCGTGACACAAAAGGCGATACGCTCAACGGTCGAAGGTATCGCCCCCAGATCGAGCCGGAATGCTTGCGCATCGCCCCGGGCCGGCGTCTCGACTTCAACGGCCCCCTCTTCGCTGCGCGCATTGTTATAGAACACGATGTCCGAATCGCCGCGGACCTTGCCGTCCGCCTTGAGGAGGAAGGCACTGGCGTCGATCTCCATGCCGGGGACTTGAGACGGGGACCAGCCGAGGCTTACACAGACACGGGAGGGACGCGAAGCGGCCTGGCCGATGGACACGTTGCCGCCGCGCTCGAGGATCATTCGGTTTGTCATTTTTGTTTTCTCCGCTCCGATTGCGACCGACCGGAACGACTCGCCCGGTTCCGATCGCTTTATGTACATTCGAGGACAGCATCGGAGGCTGACACCCGAAATCATGGCGGTCCCAACCTTATCACTCCCGCCGAGACCGTAGTGAGCGATTTCCTTTCGGCCAGGCTAAATTTAGTCGAACATCGGCGAATTTTCCCGCGTCGTTTCCTGATCGGAACCCTCATGCTCGCCCTGTCCGCGGCGGTCCATTCTTCAGGATACTCAATGTTCCCGAGCGATGCCGCCATGCCCGTTGCCAGCCGTGTTATTCTTCGGACCCGATGTTACGTCAAACGGCATAATTCCAAATCACTTTCAATATGGGTTTCGCTTCGCTCTACCCATCCTAGGATTAATGTTCATTCGAATGCCAAGTGGAATAAGGGGAATAACTGTGGCGCAGTGGACTGAAATTACTGAAGAAAACAGGGATGAATGGTCGCGTAAAGGGATTTATCTCTTCCTCGGTACGAAGCTATCGTACGAGCTCGGGCAAGTGCACCGGGAGGACGGCCCGGCCGTGTTGAGTCCCGACGGCGTGGAACGCTGGTATGTGCGGGGACGGGAGATCACGGCGGAGGTGAAAACGTTGTTCCGCGAACACAAATGGGACCTGGCCAAAGGCTTGGATACGCCGGAAAAGCTGGCGCTGTTCAAAGCCACATTCGTCTCCGCGTAGCCAAGCCTCACGCCTCGCTCACTCCAAAAGGAATTCCTTTGTAGCGCGGCTTAAGCCGCGAGGCGGTAACTCATCGAACGGCCTCAAATCGGTGGGTTACGCGGAGCCTGTCCTGATCTCCGTCGAAGGGCCTGTCCTGAGCCCAGTCGAAGGGCCTGTCCTGAGCCCAGTCGAAGGGCCTGTCCTGAGCCCAGTCGAAGGGCTAACGCATCCGAATAGGTCCCGTTCGTCAAACCGGCGAGGTGAAGACCGTCAGTACTCCGGTATAGCCGTAAAGATGATGGCGAGCGATTTCGCCGCCCGCGAAGAAGCCCACCAAGGGCACATCGCCGAGGGAATTGCTGACCATTTGGAATTCCGCGTGAGGCTCGCCGAAATGAGGTCCGCCGCGACCGGAACAACTGATGTAGAGTGCCCCGTCGATGCGCCGGCCGGTGCCGCATTCGGTCCTTATCTCGTCCACGATGCGTAGCAGATCGCGCTTCGCCGCTTCCGCGTTGCGCGTGCAGAAAGCTAGTCGCATGCCGGGTTTCATGTGTTCCGCAACCACCAGGACGCCGCTTTTCCGCCCCACCCCGACCAGGTGGCGAACCTCGGTATTGGTTCCGAACTGCCCCGGTTTGGTCGGAACGTCCTCGTCCGCCGCGATCAGCCCGGCGAGGGTCATCGCCAACACCTGCCTGAGCTCTTCATCCGAGATGTCGGAGTTCAATCCCAGGTCGCGCAATACGCAGTCCAGCGCCCGTTCGCCGTCGAGCGTAACCAGGAGGTTACCCTCGCTGCGGGTAATGATGCGTTGCGGACCGATCGGCTGGCAGCCCTGGGTGACGCGTGACAGCATCGGAACCTCGGGGCTGAACGCGACACCGGACAAACCGGTCAGGAAAATCTCGTCGGCGAAGTGGAGCGTTTGATTGCGGGCGGAGGACAGACCGCCGAAAAGATATCCGGTCATGGTCCGCTCGCTCAATTCCTTGAGTTGCTCGTGCAAATCGGGGATCCTGCCGTCGGCATGGACTAGGGCGGTGAAAGCTTCGAAACCCGCCGCCGGCGCTTCCAGCGGCTTGGGTCCGGAAAATAGCTGAAACGATTCCGGAGGCATGCAAGCCAGCATCAGTGCCATCCCCGGCTCGCCGATGTATTCCACCGAGCCGACTCCGACGCCGATGCCGATGGTTCCGACCCAATGCGTTTCCGGAAAGCGCTGTTGCAGCGCGTCGAGAATCGCACCAGCTGAGGCTGTGTAATTGTCGGAAAGATAACACCATCCCAGGGTGGGTTTTTCACCTCGGAATGTTTCGAGCTGCTTATAAACCTGGCTCCAGCACTGGCCCAGAGCGACCCGCCAGTCGGGATGGCCGGCATGGGCATGAATGAAAGTTGTCATGGGTGTACACGCCGATTGAACGATTTCAATCGACGTGCATACATCGCGCCATCAAAACCGGAACGCTTCCACGCCGTCCCGGTCCGGCGCGCCCGCCGCCTAGTGGTGGGCGACGACAGCAGTTCCGCCCTTGCCGTCCGGAATACCGATGGCGACGTTCTGCATCATGCCCCGGTCTTCGTGATCGAGGATGTGGCAATGCAGCACGAATTCACCGATGTAGCGCTGGTAGCGTGTCCGCACCACAAGCGTGTAGATGCCGCTTTGGGGCGGTGCGCCGGGGGCAATCAGGCTTTTCACCCACAGCGTATCCTTCCATACGCCTTTCAAGCCCCGATACTGCGGGTCCACCGTTCCACCGGCGTCATCCACCGCTCCCGGCCAACTGACATCCTTGCCGTTCGGATCGAGAATCTTGACGATCTGGAACGGATTGACGTGGATGTGGAACGGATGGCTGACCAGATGCGATTGCAGCGTCCATTCGTCCACGCTGCCCAGGGTCAGATTACGGTCGATGCGATTCGGATCATAGGGTTTGAAGTCGGGGGGCGAGCCCAGGTCGTTGCTGACCTCGAACAGAAAGGGCGTCTTCGACAAGTCGATGTAGAAAGCCAGCTCCTGCTTGCCGTTGACCTCGCTGTCGGCGATGTCCGGATGCGGCGTGAAACGGGTAAGCTTCAGCCCGTCCTTGAGATCGGACACGACCTTGGACCGGATCGCAACCGGCATGGCGCGCTGGGCAGCGGCCACCAGTTGTTTGGTCAAGTGGGCGTGGACGTCCTGGACTTTCCGGCCTGGACCAGCCACCACCACGCCCAGCAGTTGGCGGCTCTCCGCCGACTGGCTGACGCTGGCCTCGGCCGGGGCGGAGGTATCGATCACGCAGTACGGGCCGGCTTCCGGGAACACCACCAGGGCATCGCTGCGGTAGCCGGGCTGCAAGACCGTCACCGGAGTCTGCCAGGCCGCTGCCCGGGTCAGGCCGTCCTCGGCGATGACATGGAAGGGAACCGGATCGCCCACGCAGTTGTCGCCAATGAAGCGGTCGACTTCGGCAGCTCTCAGCTTGGGTACGCGGGGGGCATCGGCCTTGAGGCGCCGGAATTGCAGGCTGATGGTGTCGCGCACGCCGGCGTGAATCATCCGCCAGCGCTCGATCTCGCCGGCCCTGGCCTTGAAAGTCGGCAGAACGGCGCCGTTGATGCTGGTGTAGCGGCCGGACAGCGGCCAGCTGCCGGGACCGAACTGGTCATAGGATTCGACGCCGTGAATACCGGCTTTGCCGTCAGGACAATTCCAGACAATTTGCCCGTTGCCGTCTTTCAGAACATTGCCGTTTTCGTCGAGACAGGCGTACTGGATCTGTTGCAGCACCAGCACTCTTTCCCGCAGGGGCTGGCCGTTGGGGTTTTTCAGCAGGGTGTCGATGTCGCCGTTGGCGGTATCGCTGGGCAGCCGGTCGCCCCGCACGATGAGGGCGCCGGCCATGCCGCTCGAGACCTGGAGCGCGGTCGAGCCGTGCAGGTGCGAGTGGTACCAGTAGGTCCCGGCGGGATGGTCCGGCGGAAGGTTGTACTCGTACTGAAAGCTCACTCCGGGATTGATCGTCAACAGCACGTTGTCGCTGTTGCCGGTCGGGCTGATCCACAAGCCGTGCCCGTGCAGGTTGGTGCTGTTCAAGCAATGCGGGGTGTTGACATCGCCGTCGGGCGAGGGGCAGCTGGGATCGGCCGGCAGCTTATTGTTAAGCGTGATACGCACGGTATCGCCCGGCGTCACCTCGATGGTGGGCGCGACGAAGGGGCGGTTCGGATTGGTGTCGGTCCCGACGTAGCTGCGCAGACGCACCTTGTCGTACTTTCCGGTGGCCGGATTGTAAAGCTGGCTGTCGGTGTAGACGATGTTGAGGTCGAGCTCCCGCTCCATGCCGACCCTCGGCCCTGGCGTCGGACGCGGCATAAGGGTCATCCGGGGTGGCGGCCCCTTACGGAGTTCAAGCCGGGGCGGATCTTCCACCACGCGCTCTTCGACCGCCGCGCGAGCGGGCGAGGCGCTCCATAACGCGAGCGGAGTCATCGCGGCCAGGGCGACGGCCATTCCGGAGATAGGCGCCTTCCCCACGAGATCCAGATGCCGTCGAATTCTTTTAGTTTTGCTCATTGCATAATCCTCAATTGTTAGTGTTGTTTTGAGAAGACCGTGACCATCCGCTGTACGAGGCTTCCTTAGCCTTTAACTGTCCACGCTTCACCCTGACGGTCGAGGATGAAATCAGAGTTCACGAGCCCATCTGAAATGGCGATCATTTCCTGGGCGATCGTCGATACCGGAGAGGAACGCCCGTCTCTTGCTCCGCCGAGACGGCGAGTACGGCAGAACAGATGCTGCCGTTTGCTCGGAGGAGACGGGAAATGGACTGACAAGCCGGAAAGTGTCATTAGATTGATACAAGTCCCGGCGCTGAGCAAGACGAGATGTCACCGGCAGTTTGTGCGATAGTTCGCACAACGTGCGACAGTGCTGCCGAGATTGCCGTCCGGCTGCCCACAATCGGCCCCGGCTCACCCGCCAAGGAGAGCATCATCAATGGCACAGGGAAACGAAATACACGCCGTCAAACTCCTCGACGCCGTCAACGAAGCGTCGCGCGCGGTAGCCGCACGCTATGCGGCATTTCTGACCGTCGTAGCATTCATAGGCGTCAGCGTTGCAACCACGACCGACGAAATGCTGGTGCGGGACAGTTCTTTGGTCCTGCCGCTCCTGAACGCGCCCATCCCGATCAGCGGCTATTTCAGTTTTTATACCGTGGTGCCTTGCCTGGTTCTCCTCCTTCACGCCGGCCTCCTGCTCCAGTTTTCCCTACTGGCGGAGAAGGTATGGCGTTTCGAAGCGGAGGCCGCGAATCTCAACGAAAACCAGACCATGCTCCAGCATGGCCGCCTGGCCCAATTCTATTTCGTTCATTTTCTCGCAGGCAGGGAAATAGCGGGCATCCGGCGCTGGATTTTGGGCTTGGGCATCTGGTCATCCCTCATGGCCCTCCCGATGCTCCTCTTATTATGGGTGCAGGTACGGTATCTGTCCTATCACGACCCGACGACTACCTGGATTCATCGGAGCGCGGTCGTGGCGGACAGCATTCTGCTCGCGTGGTTCGGGTGGCGAATCCTGTGGCGCTCCACTGCCGAAAAGCTGGCCTTGGCCGGCCCGGAGGCACGCCGCCCGAGGCTGTGGCAACCCGTTCTCGGACTGCTGGCCTGGATGTTCGTTCTCGTGTTGGGCACAACATTTTCATTGTTCTTCGCGAAGATTCCCGAGGCCGGGACGGGACGGTCGGCGCCGACAGCGGATCCGGACAAGCTGAGCGGGCGTTGGCTCAAGCTGAGAAACCTGGATCTCCGGGAAAAGATACTCACTGCAAATCAGCCCCTCGCCGCCACCGTGATCAATGACCTGCGCGAAGGCGATATCGAAGATAAGGAAAAGGCCTTGAAGCAGGTGGTTGGATTGAATTTGCAGCACCGCGACCTGCATAGTGCGATCCTGTTCAATGCCGTTTTGCCCAAGGCGGATTTCAGAGCCCTGCGCAACCCCGATGGAAAAATACTGTCCGTGACGTCCTTGGAGGGGGCTTATCTGGCGCTGGCGCAGATGCAACATGCGCTGCTGGACGAAGCACGGATGCAGTGGGCAAATTTGTCGGATGCTGAGTTGCAGTGGGCGTCATTGAAGAATGCGGAACTGCAGAATGCCAAATTGAGTCATGCCGCTTTGCAATGTTCGGACTTGAGCTCCGCTGATTTGCGGAACGCCCGGCTGGAAGGCGCTCATCTGGAGGGCGCGAACCTATCCGGAGCCGACTTGCAAGGAGCGCATTTGCAGGGCGCCCGATTGCAAGGGGCACTTTTGCGAAAAACGCGATTGCAGGGAGCACTATTGGCGACGGCCGATCTGCAGGGAGCCGATTTGTCGGAAGCCCGGTTACAGAATGCCGATCTATCGCGGGCCAAGCTGCAGGGCGCGATATTGCGGAAGGCTTTTGTGGGAGGAGCGCGGTTCGATGAAGCCGACCTGGCTTGGGCCGATGTCCGCTCGATCGATCGCGATGCGTCCGCCCACGGCCGGAAGGATACTCTGGACAGGGCCAGATCGGCCCCCGAGTCCTTGTGGTTGTGCTCCGACGAGCGGCCGTTCGAGCAGTGTGCCGGCCGGAGAGATGTCGATCGCCATCGAAACGCGCTGGACATTTACCTCTCGAAGCTTGCCTGCGCCGATTTGTTCGTCGCCGAAGGCATGGTCAAGCAAATCAGACTCATTTTCGAACAGGAGCCCGATGCCTATCCGACACGGAAAACCCTGGCCAACACCCTGCTGGAGGCAGACAGGTCCGAGGTCGAGTGCCGCGGTCTCAAGGCCTTGCCGAGTAGGGCCAAACAGAGCTTAAGGTCCATTTACGGCCGTTCCGGAAACGAATAAGCGTAGAAACATGCAATCCGATAGGAAATCAAGGTGCAACCCACGGGCGAGCGGCGTAATGTCGCGCATGGATTCGCGACCTACAGCGGCACAGTCGCAGGTCGGCAATCCTGTGCCGACGAAGACGCTCGGGCGGGGCGTGAACATCGGGAAGAGATTCCCGACCTACGACCGAATGCCCGTACAGCCTTCGCAGGTCGACAATCCTTTGGTAACGGTGCAGGCGGATCAACGGGTTCCACGCGCTGCGCTCTCGTTCCGCATATCGTGATGGAATGTACTTTGCCGCTCCGCCCGGCGCTGTTCCGGAGCACCCGAGCCCACGGATTGTCCCGTCATTGCGCTGCGTCCAGAAAAGTGCCGAGCTGCTCGGGATCGAGCCGGTAAAGCTGAGTTTGTTTCTTCCCCACCAGCTTGGTTTGCCCGGACTTCTCCAGCCACGGTCCCGCCGCCAATCGGCGTCTCAGCGTGTAATTCGGGCAGGGCGCGGCGATGAGCCCGTGATAGAGGCGTTCGAGCTCGGGCACGGTGAACAATTCCGGAAGCAACAAGGCCGGCAGCAGCGAATATTCGGCTTTGGCGCGCAAACGCCGAACCGCCACGGCGAGAAGTTCCGCATGATCGAAGGCGAGTTCGAACCCGACCATATCCCCATCGACGGGAAACCAAGCCACGGCCGAAACGCGGTCTCCCGCCCGCAGACGACATTCGCCCGGACGCACCAGGGCCATGAACACCGTGGAAACGCTATAACCCCGCGGGTCCCGGAGCGGGCCGCTGACGGTGATCACCTGTTCGAGGTAGACCTTGGCGAGCCCGGTCTTGTCCCTGAGGCGGCGGCGAGCGGCGTGCTCGAGACCGGGATCGAGATCCGGCAGCAGCTCGGCGCCGGGCAAGGCCCACATCCCCGCGAACGGTTCCGCCGCACGCTGCACCAGCAGGACATGCAATCGGTCGTCGATCAGGCCGAACACGACGACGTCGGCGGTCACCAGAACGCTATTCATTCGATGCACTATCCTTGTATAAGCCATTACTCAGCAGATGCCCAGTCAGAGCCACACCGAGCACCCGTTCCAGCGCCTCGCGATTCGGCCGGGCACTGCCGAGCTCGGCGCGAATCCAGGTGCTGCGCACCGGAATGCGCTCCTTTAGCGTAATGATGCCAAACTCCTCCACCAGACGCTGATAAGCCCGGAACCGCCGAAACACCTCGGGTGCCGCATTGTCGGGACCGAGTGCGAGATGAAGCTCGGCCTGCGGGTGAACCGTGCGCAGATGTTCGAGGACGTCGATGGAATACACGCGTCGGTCAGGCGCCGGGCGGGCGAGCTCCGCCTCGAGCCCGGAAACGCGGATGCGCCGTTCGCCCGGAAACCGCTCGGCGACCAGCAGTTCCGCCATGGCGAGACGCTGCGCCAAGGGTTTCATGGTTTTCCCGAAGGCGTGGCCGGCCGAAGGCAGGAAATAGATAAGCTCGTACCCCAACGCCAGAAGCTGAGCCAGGCAGTCCATGTGGCCCAAATGCGGCGGGTTGGCTGCCGCGCCGTAGACGGCGATGCGTAGCGGAGGCGTATTCATGGCGGCAGTATGCCCGCCGCCCTTATAAAAATCAATTTGCACGGTGATTAATAATGAACTACGATACCTCCACGCTGCTGTTAAGCCATTCCCGAGCCAGAGGCTGTCAACATGGAACTCCCCGGAACAAATATCATTGCTGCTTTCGACGTCGATCCCCAGAAAGGCTTTACTCCTCTGTGCCCGGACGAACTGCCCGTGCCGGGCGGCGATGAAATCGTCGACGAACTCAATCGTCAGGCGAGCCTCGCGGACCTCCGCGTAGGCTCGAAGGACGCCCATAGTCCGGCCGCCGTCTGGGTTGCCGGCCCCGATCGCCCCATGCTGTCGCCGGTCCGGGGCGCCAATGTCGACCTGGCCTGGAACCTTCATTGCATCCCCGGAACCCGCGGCTTCGAACTTCTCGACGGACTTCCGGCGCCGGCCGAGTATGATTTCTTCGTCTGGAAGGGTGTCGAGCCGGACATGCACCCCTACGGCGCCTGCTATCACGACCTGGCCGAAACCCGCTCCACCGGCGTCATCGAGTTCCTCGGGAAACGGCGGGTAACGACGGTTCTGGTCGGCGGCCTGGCGCTCGATTTCTGCGTGAAGACCACGGCACTGCAATTGCGCCGCGCCGGTTTCGAGGTCGTGGTCAACCTGGCCGCCTGCCGCGGCATCGCCGACGAAAGTTGCGCCGCTGCACTCGATGCATTCGCCCGGGCGGGTATCCGAACCATCGGATGTGCAGCGGATTTGGTACGCGTTTGAGGAAGTCCATCATGAATAACTCCAACCAGAACGAAATCTTGCCGCTCGAGGCCGGCGTCGACCGCTACCTCAGCATGATCCCGGAGCGTCCCGGCGCCGGCCTGCACGCCTCGGTGCACGACTTTTACTCCGAACACGGGCGCCTGCCTATCGTAACCTCGCTAATGGAGGACGATCTTTACAAGATCACCATGCAGCAAACCCTGCTCCACCATTGCCCCGGCGCGGAAGCCGAGTACCGCTTCGTCTGCCGCACCCGGGGCGTGGACCTTCGGCCCCTGATGCCCGACATCGAGCTGGAGCTGGAGCACCTGAGCAGGCTGCACTACACCGAGTCCGAGCTCGGTTATCTCGGAACCCTGCGCTACATCAAGCCGGACTTCGTCCATTTTCTGCGGCTCTACCGGCTGCACCACCCGTTCGTGGAACTCCGCGCCGGGGACGAACAGCTCGAAATCCGCATCCGGGGTCCGCAAGTCCACGTGATGCGCTTCGAAATCTTCCTGATGTCCATCGTCAACGAACTGTATTTCCGAGCCTTCGATACGCCCGAAACACGCGCCGAAGGCCTGCGCCGCCTGAACGACAAGATCGAATTCATCCGGGCGGAGATCGGTGACCGGAGCGATTTCCGATTGAGCGATTTCGGGACGCGCCGGCGCTTCAGCCGGGAATGGCAGCACATCGTCGTCCGGACCCTGAAGGAGCGGCTCCCGGAAATCTTCACCGGCAGCAGCAATGTCGCTTGCGCCCGGGCCTATGGCGTGACGCCCATCGGCACCATGGCCCACGAGTACCTGCAAACCTTTCAGGCTCTGGCCTATCGGCTGGTCGACAGCCAGAAAGCCGCTTTCGAGTGCTGGAACCGGGAATACGACGGCGACCTCGGGATAGCCCTCACCGATGTCATCAATCTCGAAGCCTTTAAGCGCGATTTCGGCCTGAAGTTCTGCAAACTGTTCGACGGCGTCCGCCACGACTCCGGCGATCCCTTTCATTGGGCGGACGCCATGATCGAGCACTTCGAGAGCTACCGCGTCGACCCCGGGCAAAAGACCCTGGTATTCAGCGACGGACTGACCGTTCCCAGGGCCATAGCCCTGTTCCGCCACGTCGGCGGGCGTGCCCGTACCGGTTTCGGCATAGGCACCAACCTGACCAACGACCTGGGCCCGGACCCGCTCAATATCGTGATCAAGGTACTGCGCGTCAACGGCCAGCCGGTCGCCAAGATCAGCGACGCGCCGGGCAAGACGCTGTGCGACGATCCCGGTTACATCGCTTATTTGAAACATGTCTTCGGGGTCGAGGAGTAATCCGCCATGTCCCAACTCACGCTCTGCCTGGCGCAACTGAACTTCACGGTGGGCGACCTGGCCGGCAACGCCGACAAGATGATCGAGGTCATCCGGCGCGCCGGAAACCGGGCCGACCTCATCGTGTTCAGCGAACTCGGCCTGACCGGCTACTATCCCATGGATCTCCTGGATCTGCCCTATTTCATCGATGCCCAGCAGGAACCGCTGGCGCGCATCGCGGCCGCGACCCGCGGGGTGAAAGCGGCGGCCGCGGTCGGTTTCGTCGACCGCAATCCGGGACGCACCGGCAAAGCCCTGCACAACAGTGTCGTGGTTTTCGAGGATGGGCGGGAAATCTTCAAATACCACAAGCAGCTATTGCCCACCTACTCGGTGTTCGACGAGGACCGCCATTTCGAACCGGGCACCCACCCCGGAATTTTTACCTTTCGCGGGGTCAATCTCGGTTTGGCCATCTGCGAGGACATCTGGAACGATCTCGGCGTCGAGGGCCGCGTCGAATATGCCGACGACCCCGTGCAGTCCCTGGCCTCCGCCGGCGTTCAAGTTGTCGTCAGCGTCAATGCTTCCCCGAGCCACGCCGGCAAAGTGCCGGAACGCACGGCCGCGTTCCGCCGTTTCGCCGACTGGCAACTGCCCCTGGTTTACGTCAACCAGGTCGGCGGAAACAACGAGATCCAATACGACGGCAACAGTTTCGCCAATAACCGCAAGGGCGAGATCGTGCAGCAGCTGCCGGCGTTCGGCGAAGGTCTCGGCTTCCTGGATGTGGTCCCGACCGGCGGCCGGGGCTTCGACATCTGCGGTCAGGATCCGGCCATCCCGCCCTCCGCGCCGATTTGCGGCCCCGGCTTCTACCACGCGCAGATCAGCCAGGGTCTCCGCGATTACGTCCGCAAGTGCGGATTCGGCAAGGTCGTCGTGGGCAGTTCCGGAGGCATCGACTCCGCTGTCACCCTCGCCCTGGCCGCCGAAGCACTGGAACCCGAGAACGTCGTCGCCATCACCATGCCTTCTCGCCATAGTTCCCAAGGCAGCGTGACCGATTCCGAAGCGCTGTGCCGGGCTTTGGGCGTACCCTTGCTTTACCGCTCGATCGAGCCGGATTACGCACTCGCCTGCTCCGAATTCGAGCGCGCGTTCGGAACTCCGCCCAGCCGGCTCACCCGCGAAAACATGCAAGCCCGTATCCGCGGCCGGGTATTGATGGAATATTCCAACCATTTCGGACATTTGCTGCTGACGACGGGCAACAAGTCGGAAATGAGCGTAGGCTATGCCACCTTGTACGGCGACATGTCGGGCGGCCTCAATCTCATCGGGGACCTGTGGAAGATGGAAGTCTACGCGCTGGCCGAGCACATCAACGCGATCGCCGGGCGCGAGCTGATTCCCCGCGGTATCATCGAAAAAGCGCCCAGCGCCGAGCTGGCCGACGGGCAGCGCGATGAAGACAGCCTGCCGCCTTATCCCGTGCTCGACGCGCTGCTCAAGCTTATACTGGAGCCCGATTTGCTGACCGCCGACGAACGGGCCGAAGCCCTGGCGCTGGCCGGCAGGGCAGGCCCTGATATCCGGCAGAAAGTGGTAGGCATGGTCAAAAATGCCGAATTCAAACGCTGGCAAGCCCCGCCCATCATTCGCGTCCACCGCCGGGCATTCGGTTTTGGTCGCAGAATGCCCTTGGCGCAGCGCTTTGTACCCAGCGCAACCGACATTATGAGGAACAGCGGATGAAGAAGAGCGAATGTCCCGGCGCAGCACGCATTATCGCCGAAGAGTCCCTGCACCAAGGTTTCCTCGGGCTCTCGCGGGTGAAGATCGAGCAGCCCCGGTTCGATGGCGGCAGCCAGACCGCAATCTGGGAAGTGGTCAAACGGCGACCCGCCGTCGTGGTGCATGCCTACGACCCCGACAAACAACTGGTGCTGCTGACGCGCCAATTCAGACCGGGCGCTTTCCTGGCGGGCGACGAACAACCCTTTCTTTGGGAGACGCCGGCGGGACTGATCGACGACGGCGAATCGCCGCTGCAGGCAGCCGAACGCGAACTGTTCGAGGAAGCCGGACTGCGGGCAAAATCCATGCAGCCCATTTTTGCGACCTACAGCTCGCCCGGGGCTTGCACGGAGTTGATACACCACCTGTTGGCCGTGGTGGACCTCGACCAGGGCACGCGCTGGAACGGAGGTTCCGCAGCCGAGCGCGAGGACATCGAATTGGCGACATTTCCCCTGAGCGAAGCGCTGAACATGCTTCAGCAGGGCGTACTCCGTTCCGAACACGCCGCCCTGGGACTTCTTTATCTGAATGTCGAAACTTCAAGAACGGCCCGCTGATGCGGGCCGCCCGGCGCCGTACGGTCCGTTACCCCGATGCCGATACTGTGCGTAAAAAGAAAGCAAAGTCCTATTCGAATCGCCCTCCCCCCACCCCAGTCACTCCGCGCATTCCCTGTGCGGAGCCGCAAGCGGCGCTGGCGGGTGTAGCAAAAGTCGGTTTTTTGCCATTCGGCATTCGAGCGAACATTCATCGTAGGATGGGTAGAGCGAAGCGAAACCCATCGATGGTGCGTTAGCCCCTCCTTTTTGCTTAGGACAGGCCCTTCGACCGGGCTCAGGACAGGCTCTGCGAAACTCACCAATTCGAGGCCATTCCGTGGGTTACGGCGCACGCGACGCGCAGTGATCGGCCGTCGGTCAGTGCTGATGTGCGCCTAACCCTCCCTACGAGAATTAATTCCTGATTGAAAGCGATTTGGAATACGCCGGCATCCGGGTCGCAGTCGCAAAAGAGAGTGGAGCGCTCCTGTCGATCTGATATGATGAGAGTCACCATTGACATGGAAAGTCGAGGTCATGTTCGATTCCTTGATCAGATCAGGATTCAGGCGCGCCGGGCTCCTGGCATCAGGCTGGTGGGCCTTGACGGAGGGATCTTCGGCTTGGACCTTCGGCGTGCCGGTCATCTTTCTCGCGCTCGTTTCCAGTTTTCTCATCAATCCTTCCGGATATAAACCCCTGCGCGGCTTACCGCGCTTCCTCGGCTTTTTTCTCCTGCATTCGCTGCTCGGCGGCATCGATGTCGCCCGGCGCGCCTTGCATCCCCGGATGCCGCTAGCGCCCGAAGTCGTGGATTATCCCCTGCGCCTGCACGACCAGGCGGCCTGCGTGCTCCTGGTCAACACCGTCAACTTGCTGCCGGGAACCGTGGTGGCGGAACTCGAGGTGCATCGGTTGCGGGTCCATGTGCTCGATCATCGGCTGCCGGTTTTCGAATCCTTGCGGACGGTGGAGGAAAAGGTAGCGGATCTGTTCGCCCTCTCCCTGAACGAAGCGGGGAATACGCCTCATGCCTGACCTGGACTTGGCGCTCGCCTGCTTTCTGCTTCTAAACATCTCTGCCGGACTGCTGCGCATCGTGCGCGGTCCCGACGCGGCCGATCGCATGCTGGCAGCGCAGTTGTTCGGCACTACCGGCGTAGCGGTTCTGCTGCTGTTGGCCGAGGCCCAGAACGTGCCGGCTCTGCGGGACGTTGCCCTTATTTTCGTGCTGCTTGCCGTGCTTGCGACCGTAGCGTTCGTTAAG
This sequence comes from Methylocaldum marinum, assembly GCF_003584645.1. Lineage (GTDB taxonomy): Bacteria > Pseudomonadota > Gammaproteobacteria > Methylococcales > Methylococcaceae > Methylocaldum > Methylocaldum marinum. Next base: position 200,608 of record NZ_AP017928.1, on the reverse strand, counting down.
CGGTTCTCCGATCATGCCGATAAGGATCACCCGTCATGAACCCATTCGTACTTCCCTGGCTTTCCGCCGTCTCGATGTTTCTCGGCATTTTTTTCTTCTTTGCCGGGACCGTCGGCCTGCTGCGCTTTCCCGACACGTACACCCGAATCCACGCCCTGACCAAGGCCGACAATCTCGGCTTGGGCCTGGTCATCGTCGGCCTGATGCTGCAAACCGAATCCTGGGCGGTGGTCTTGAAACTCCTGCTGATCTGGCTGCTCGCACTGGCGGCCAGCGCTACTGCCTGTCATCTGCTCGCCCGCCACACCTTGCGCTCGGAGCACCCGCCCCGCGTTCCCGCCTCGCCGGAGCCGCGGTAATGCTCGGCGCAATCCTGGATTTCACGCTGGCGGCAAGTCTCGTCTGGATTGCCTGGCGGACCGGCGCGACGCCGTACCTGTTCAATGCCGTGGTCTTGTTCATCGTCTTCGGCCTTTTGATGACACTCGCCTGGGTAAGGCTGAACGCGCCGGATGTCGCCTTGGCCGAAACCGCCATAGGGACCGGGCTTACCGGAGCCTTGCTGCTCGATGCGGCGGCGCATATCGCCGGCAAACCCGGACGGCGTAAAGGAAAGAACCCGCCATGAGTACGGTGTCCGGCCCGATCCGGCAGACAGCCGTTGCGCTTGCCTGGCTTCTCGGCCTGGGTCTGGTCGTCTCGATCGCCGCGGTTTCCGTCCCGGGCTTCAAGCTGGCCGTACTCGTCGATGCGCATCTACAGGAAAGCGGCGTCCGCCACCCGGTGACGGCCGTACTGCTGAACTATCGCGGCTACGACACGCTGCTGGAAATTGCGGTGCTGCTGTCGGCCATCCTCTGCATCTTGGCATTCCGGCCCGAGGGTCCGCCTCCCGTGCGCGACACCATGCCCGATTCCAGCCCCGTGCTCGCGGCTTTGAGTCGCCTGATCGTTCCCCTCATCGTTCTCGTTGCGGGATATCTGTTATGGGCGGGCGCCCACCGCCCCGGCGGGGCATTTCAGGCCGGGGCGGTACTCGCCGGCGGCGGCGTGCTGCTGAGGCTGATCGGCATCGTACCGAGCTTCGGCGCTCCCAACGCTTGGCTGCGCATAAGTCTTGCGCTGGGTTTCGGCACATTCCTCGCGATCGCCGCCCTGCCGCTGCTCGAGGGCTCGCGGCTGCTGGAATATCGGGAGGCAAAGGCCGGAACCGCCATTCTCGTGGTGGAATCGGCCCTGACCTTGTCGATCGCGACCATCCTCGCGACCGCGTTCATCGGCGCGGAGCCCCCGCGCGCGCAAGGCCCCACGTTTTCCGGTCCGCAGCGTGCGGCGGAAGACGAAAGAGCGGATCGCGCATGATAGCCTGCGGGCTGATTTACGCCGTGGTCGGGGTCGTTTTATTCGCCCTGGGTTTCTTCGGACTCATCGTTCATGCCCATCCGGTGCGTAAACTGATCGCTTTCAACATCATGGGCAGCGGCGTTTTCCTGGTCCTGGTCGGCCTGCCGCAGCGAACCGCCGGAACCCCGCCGGACCGGGTTTCGGAAGCGCTGGTGCTCACCGGCATCGTGGTCGCGGTCAGCGCTACCGCCTTCGGACTGGCTCTGGCCAGGCGCCTTTACGACCTGACCGGGAAGCCCCGCCTGCCGAACGATCCTCGGCCGGAATCATGAGCGAAGTATCTTCCGCCTCGCCCTGGATGCCCGTTCTGATTCTGCTGCCTCTGACGGCGGGAACCCTGTCCTTCCTGTTCCGGCGCCGCGCCCGCCGGACCCTGCTCGCGGCCGCTCTGGCCGGAATCTGGTGGTCGTTGATCGGACTGCTGGCGGACCTGAACGATGCGGATCTTCTGCGCTATCCGATCGGCGGCTGGCAGGCGCCCCTCGGCATCGATCTCCGTGCCGACGGGCTGAGCTTCATGATGCTGGCCATGACCGCGACGGTGGGAAGTTTTATCAGTCTTTACGCACTCGGCTATTTTGCCGACGACCACAGCGCCGGCACTCGGTTCTGGCCGCTTTGGTGGTTTCTGTGGGGAGCGCTCAACGCCGTGTTTCTTTCGGCGGACCTGTTCAACCTGTACGTGACCCTGGAGCTGCTCAGCCTGAGTGCCGTCGGCCTGGTCACGCTCACCGGCGACCGGGAGTCGCTCGCGGCCGGACTCCGCTATCTCCTGGCGGCACTGGCCGGGTCCATGGCCTATTTGATGGGCCTCGCCCTGCTGTACGGCGCCTACGGCACCTTGTCCCTGGAAGGGCTGGCGGGCTTGATACGCCCGGAACCCGCAAACGCCCTGGCGGCAAGCCTGATGACAGTGGGACTCTTGCTCAAGACCGCTCTCTGTCCGCTGCATTTCTGGCTGCCACCGGCGCACGGAAGCGCGTTGCCGCCGGTCAGCGCCCTGCTGTCGGCGCTGGTGATCAAGGCATCCTTTTACATGCTTCTGCGCCTTTGGTTCGAAGTCTTCCCGGCGGGGCTCACGGACGTCTTCACACAAGGCATCGGCACGCTGGGCACCATCGCGATATTCGCGGGCGCCTGGCTCGCGTTTCACCAGGAAAAACTGAAAATGCTCATCGCCTGGTCGACGGTGACCCAAGTCGGCTATTTGTTCCTGACTTTCCCCCTGGCCGCCGCTTCGCCCAGCACCGCCCTGACCGCCCTGAGCGGGGGCGTGTATCTGGCCATCTCCCATGCCGTGGCCAAGGCGGCGGTGTTTCTGGCGGCGGGCGCCATGCTGAAGGTCACCCACGAAGACCGTATCGACCGGCTCCAAGGCGTGGGCAGGCACCTGCCGATCAGCCTGTTTGCCTTCGCCACGGCCGGCGTCAGTCTCATGGGCCTGCCGCCCAGCGGTGGATTCGTCGCCAAATGGCTGCTGCTCACGGCCGCGCTGTCCACCGGCCAGTGGTGGTGGGCGGTGGTGCTGGTGCTGGGAGGACTCACCTCTGCCGCATATATCTTTCGTGTGCTCCGGCGCTGCTTCCTGCCGCCCTCGAAACACGCCGTATTCCATCCCGTGCCTTTGGTCATGCCGCTGACCGCGCTGTTTCTGGCGGGTATTGCTTTGGCCTTGGGAATGTCGGCGGTGTTTCCGCTTCGCCTGCTGGAACGAAGCGCGCTCCTGGTCGCCGGAGCCGTTGCGTCATCGGCGGTGGCGCCATGAGTTTCGAGGCATGGTTACCGCTCCTGGTGGTGTTGAGCTCCTTTGTGACCGGGGTGCTCATCTTATTCGTCGGCGAGGAACAGCTTCGTACCCGCTCGATCCTCAACCTGCTCGGCGCCATCGCCAAGCTTTTACTGGTGGGTGTCATGGTGTGGGGGGTATTCCATCGGTATCTTTTCGAGACCCGGCTGCCCATGCTGCCCGATCAGGATTTCGTGTTGCGCGCCGACGCCATGGGCATGTTGTTCGTGAGCCTTTCGTCCGTGCTGTGGCTGCTCACCACGATCTACGCCATCGGCTATCTCGAGGGCTCGCCGTACCGCAGCCGGTTTTTCGGTTTTTTCAGCCTGTGCGTGACCTCGACCATGGGCATCGCACTGGCCGGCGATCTCATCACGTTCATCATTTTTTACGAGCTGCTGACCTTGTCCACTTATCCCCTGGTGGTACACCGCGGCACGCCCGAGGCCTTGCGTGCCGGCCGAGTCTACCTCACATACACGATAACCGGCGGCGCCCTGCTGCTGGTGGGCGTGGTCTGGCTATACGAGCTGGCGGGATCGGTGGAGTTCACCGAACGTGGCGTACTCTCCGGAGTCCCGGAGATTCATTACCCTGCCCTGCTTGCGATTTTCGCGATCCTGATCGCGGGGCTGGGGGTGAAGACCGCGCTGGTGCCGCTGCACGGCTGGCTGCCGGTGGCCATGGTGGCGCCGGCGCCGGTGAGCGCATTGCTGCATGCGGTGGCCGTGGTGAAGGCCGGAGCCTTCGGCATCGTGCGCATAGCCTATGACGTGTACGGGGTGGAGTTCGCGGCCCGGCTGGGGGTGCTGGAACCCCTGGCCTGGCTGGCCGGCGTCACCATCGTCTACGGCTCGATCCGGGCTTTGACGCAGGACGACCTCAAGCGGAGGCTGGCCTATTCGACCGTCAGCCAGGTGTCGTACATCGTGCTGGGGATCGGCATACTCGGTCCGCTGGCGACCATCGGCGGCGTCGTGCATCTGGTACACCAGGGATTGATGAAGATCACATTGTTCTTCTGCGCGGGGGATCTCGCCGAGACCTTGGGGATTCACAAGATCAGCGAAATGAACGGCGTCGGCCGGCGCATGCCCTGGTCGATGGCGGCGTTTACCGTGGCGGCCCTGGGCATGATCGGCATCCCTCCGATCGCCGGCTTCATCAGCAAATGGTACCTCGGCCTCGGAGCCGTACAGGCGAAGGCCTATTGGGCGGTCGGCGTGCTCGCCGCCAGCACCGTGCTCAATGCCGCTTATTTCCTGCCCATCCTCTATCGCATCTGGTTTTTGCCCGCCGCCGGAGAATGGCCGAAAGCGGAGCGCGATCAGCTCGAAACCCGACCCACACTGCTGGTGCCTACATTGGCGACCGCGTTTCTCGCATTCGCTGCCGGCCTGTTCGCGGGCTCCCGCTTCAGTCCACTGGGCTGGGCCAAGCTGATCGCCGCCCGCGAGTACCTTACATGACTCCCGACGGATTGATGGCCGCCGCGCTGCTCGCGCCGCTGCTCCTGGCGACGGCACAATTCATGGCGCCGGGGCGTTGGGTACTTTCCGCCATCGCACCCTGGGCCGCGGCGCCGGCCCTGGCTCTGACGCTCGTACCGGAATTCCGGGTCGACCTGCCCTGGCTGTTGCTCGGCACGCGCCTGGAACTGGACCACACGGGGCGAATTTTCCTGGTTTTCACCGCGCTGCTGTGGCTGATCGCCGGCCCCTACGCCCGGATTTACATGGCCTCCGATTCGAAGCACCGAAGGTTCGCCGGTTTTTTTCTGAGCACCATGGCCGGGAATTTCGGTGTCATTCTGGCCCGGGACGTTGCGAGCTTTTATCTGTTCTTTGCCCTGATGACTCTGTCCGCCTACGGACTGATCGTGCACGAGGGCGGCGAAGAACCGCGCCGCGCGGGACGAGTCTACCTGGTCCTGGCGATGTTCGGGGAAGCCCTGCTGCTGGTCGCATTCTTGCTGAGCGTCAGCGCGGCGGACAGTCTGTTTGTCGACGACATTCCGAAGGCCGTCGCACTGTCGCCGCTGCGGGATCTGATCGTAGCGCTATTTCTCGGCGGCTTCGGGGTCAAGGTCGGCGTTCCGGTGCTGCATGTCTGGCTGCCTTTGGCGCACCCGGTCGCGCCCACGCCCGCCAGCGCCGTGCTGAGCGGTGTCATCATCAAGGCGGGACTTCTGGGATGGCTGCGCTTTTTGCCGCTGGGACAGGCTGCCTTTCCGAATTGGGGCTACGGATTGATGGCTGCCGGCATCGGCGCGGCATTCTACGCTGTTGCCATAGGCCTGATGCAAAAGGACTCCAAAACCGTGCTGGCCTATTCGAGCGTCAGCCAGATGGGACTTATCTCCGTACCGGTGGGACTCGCTTTGGCGACGCCGGCCGGCTGGCCGCTGGCCTCGGCAGCAGTCACGGTTTACGCCGCCCATCACGCTCTCGCCAAGGGCGCTTTGTTCTTGGGCGTGGGTGTCGTGCGGACGGCCGCCGGCAGCGAACGGCAACTCGGCTGGCTCATGGCGGGGCTCGTGCTCCCCGCGCTGGCCTTGGCGGGCGCTCCGTTGACCAGCGGCGCACTGGCCAAGGAATCACTCAAGAAATCCCTCGTCGCGACGCCGGAAGCATTGCAGCATTGGCTGAGCTGGACACTGTCCCTGGCGGCGGTGGGCACGTCGCTGCTGCTGATACGTTTTCTTTATCTGGTCAAGCAGGAAGCCGTGACGCAAACCCACGGCAATGCGAACCGCGCCTTGATCGTGGCCTGGATGCCGGCGCTGCTCGGCGTGTTGACCCTCACCTGGATCGTGTTCACCGAGAAGGCGGAGGCATTTTTCCAACATGCCCTGGAACTCGGCACACTCTGGGGAAGCCTATGGCCGATCGCCGGCGGCATCCTGTTGGCTTGTCTGTTCGGACGCCGATTCGTTCGTTCTGACCTGTCGATTCCGGCCGGCGATCTGCTGGTCCCGGTGGAACGGCTGGCGCTGAGCGTCCGGAACACCATCGAAAGCCACTGGCCCCGAACATTCGCCAGGCCGTTGCAGCAAACATGGAAGTTTCTCCGGGTCCGCATAGGCCAAGGCATGGCGCGAGGCCAAGGCATGGCGCGAGGCCAAGCCTGGCTGGAAAGCATGGCCGTTGCCGGAATTCTCTTTCTGTTGCTGGTCCTGGCTTTTGCCCTGGCGTTGCTGCCGAAGCACATCGGCTACGAATAGCCCCCGCCAAGCACCGCCCCATCCGACCTCAACCCGGATTTCTACCGACTGCGCCGCTATCCGGCGGTCCGGATCCCGGAAGACGCGGTGACGCTCCGGTTCGATTACCGGTTGAGACAGGTGAAAAGCCGAGCCGGACTCAGTCGTTTCCCGCAGCGGCGAACGGATCAATCGGCCGAGCGCCCGCGAACCGCGGCTTACTGCTTGGCATTGTCCTTGCTTTATTTAAATCAGCGCAGGCGGGCGTCCGGGTACGGAACCCCCTCTTCCTCCGTGCATGCCGTCCGCCCGCGCCTGCTATTCGCCTCACTAGGTTGCCGGCGCCGCTCGTGGGCGGCGCCATCTTTTTGGTCGTGCCGAATCTGCCTGAGGTCCCCAGCGCCACCGGGAACAGGATGCCGCCGAAATCGTCCGGAAAATTTTCCTGCGTCTGACACAGTACCCAGAGCCCGAGACCGTCGGGATTCCGTTCACGCTTCCGTTTTGGACGGCAAGCCATCCATCGGCGGACCGCTTCCGGAGACGGCCAATCCAGGATTCTCAAGTTCAACCCCCCTCTTCGCCGGCCAAGGTCATTCGGCGCTCTCAGGACACCGTTTGCGATTGGAAGGGTGGCTTCGGCGCTCCCGGAGACACCGTTTGCGATTGGAAGGGTCATCCGGGCGCTCCCCGGATGACCGTTTGCGATTGGAGAAAGCCGAGGCAGCGTAGACGATATTGCAGACTCGACGGCATTGCTCCGCGGGGAAAGGATAGGGTGAAGGCGGCCGAATTCGGGCCTTCTTCCAAATCGCTTTCAATCAGGCCTCCATTCGCGTAGGGAGGGTTAGGCGCGCATCAGCACTGACCGGCGGCCGATCACTGCGCGTCGCGTGCGCCGTAACCCACCGAATGGCCTCGAATTGGTGAGTTTCGCAGAGCCTGTCCTGAGCCCGGTCGAAGGGCCTGTCCTGAGCTCCGTCGAAAGGCTAACCCACCATCGATGGGCTTTGCTTCGCTCTACCCATCCTACGGTGAATGTTCATTCGAGTGCCGAATGGAATTCCTCGCATTACACAGGAAGGCCTTCGCCAAGCAAAGATGTCCACCTGCTTCGAGGCTTGATTACATCAAGGTCGCGTCCGGATTTAACGCGAAGAAACCCAGCAGCCCGTAGCAGGCGACCGCCAGGGCCGCATGCGCCATCAACACCAGTCTAGGCGCGCGTTTCCCTTTCTTGACGGCGAAACCCATCGCAACCCCTAAAAGAATGATGACGACCGCCATGCCGATATTGGCATAAAGCCGCGTATCGCCGTCCAGCGCAACGGCGATCACCAAAGCGGAACCCAGGAGCGCGGCAGCGGCATGGAGCATTGAGTAAGCCGTCCCCACGCGCCGGCCGCGCCAAACGTCCAGGACCATCATCAAGCCCATGCCCGCGACCAAAGTAAAAACAGCAAGCGCACCCATCAACATAATCGGATTCCTCCTTGGGAAAAATAAAGAAAAATGTTTAATGAAAAACTGTGCGCGTTAAGCAATGAAAGAATCGAGCCAACCCGGACCGCCGCCGTCAAGAAGGCTTGGCTCGAACACGGCCGTTTGCGCCCGAGCCCCGCACTGCCTGCCGCCCGGACATATTTCGGATCGCCGGAACCCTGGAGGACGGCGGAGAATTTCGGCGGCTGATCCTGAGCGGAAAGCCCGGCCGCATGAGCCGGGAGGGGCAAAACCCTAAGGCACCTGCGGGTTTTGACGGAACACCTACTGCCGGCCGCATTGCGCCCGAAGGCGTTTTCACCCGGCTTGGCGGTTTTTCCCGCCCGGACCGTCTGCCTCCATGATGACAGACGGCATCGATGTGGTGGATTTAGATGAAACCGTTACCGGTCCGTGCCAAAACGCGGCGAGGCCTGTAACGATTGCCCAATGATTCACCGACGGCCGATAGGACCTGAGGAGAAACCGGCAGGCCATCACGGTGAAGGGCAGATTGACCAGGACAAAGGATTTGGCCGTCCTGAGCGACGCGCTGCCCGCAGAGGTTCCGGAGACTGGCACAAGGCAAAAAAAAGGATGCCCGATGAAGGGCATCCCGATAGACCGAGGAGATCTCACGCGCCTCCGCCGTTCTTCAAGAGACGAACCCGGGGCGGCTACGAGACGAACTCAGCTTAGACATCTTAACTTCTTGATTCAATGAGACATTTTGTCGCACTCAAGGTAAGGCTAATGACACAGCGCGCTGCGCCATATGCAGCATTGATCGCGGCAGAAAACGGCTTGGACTTGCGTAAACCATTGAAAGATCCACGATACCGAATTTGGCACGCGCTTTGATTCAGTTTTGACGCGTACCAGCGGTCGGCCTTTCCGAAATTCAGTGGGCACCTGATGGAGAGCCCGACCGCGACCATGTCGAACGATCGTGCAATCGTCCGGAGCGGAAACCGGTCCAAAATACCCGCTGCATTTCCGGCCCACTTCCGGTAAACCCCGATACTCGCGATTCTCAAGGCACGATCCGCGCTGAGTCCGCCCCCTACCGGCACAGATTCTCATTGACGTGTTATGAGCCCTCCACCTTCCGGCACCGAAAGCGCGTTCCTGGATAGCCGCGACGAAATTCTCGCCTTTCTGCTGCGCCGCCTCCGCTGCCCGGAAACCGCCGCCGATTTGGCGCAGGAAACCTATCTGCGCCTGCACCAGAGCGAGCGCCGGAAACCCGCCGATAATCCTCGCGCACTGGCTTTTCGCATCGCCGCCAACTTGGTGGTCGACTATTTGCGCAAACAGACCGTTCGATCCCGTTACGAAGCCGCCCACGACGACGAAGCGGCCGCTGTCGAATCCGCGCCGAGCAGCGGCTTGGCGCCAGACCAGGCCGCCGATCTGGGGCAAACCATGGACCGCTTGAAAGCCGCGCTATCGGAACTGCCGGTGGACTCGCGCACCGCTTTGCTGCTGAGCGGCGCGGACGGCCTCAGCTACGCCCGGATCGCGGAACGCCTGGGGGTATCCGAGCGCATGGTGGCGAAGCGTATCGCCAAGGCACTTAAACATTGTCGGGATCGGCTCGAGGATCAGATCGATTGACCAAGGAACGGTATCATCGGAAGCACCGGAGCCACCCTTCGAATTCCAAACGGTATAACTTGATCACGATCACGCCTTCCCGGAATAACGGTCTGACAAGATGGCATAAGCCTTCCTCCCATCTCCTGAGGCATCGCCCGTGAATCCAAGAGACCAACGCAAACTGCTTTCCGACAGGGCTATCGACTGGCTGGTACTGCTGCGCTCCGGCGCGGTCGGAGAAGACGATCGCCGGCGGTTCGCCGAGTGGCTGGCTGAAAATCCGGAGCACGCCGCCGCATTCCGTGAAGCGGAGCGCCTCTGGACTTCGATCACCGGGGTACTGAGCGAAAATCCGGGCAATACCGAAGCGAAGCCGCGGACATTGGCAGAACCGCCCGCGAAATGCCCTTCACCGGCCCTGCCCGCCTCTCGCCGCCGGCTTCTCCCCGTTCGCTGGGCCGTGGCGGCTGCACTCCTGCTCGCCTTGGGTTTGCATGGTCCGAATCTCGCCGATTTCTGGCTCAGCGACTATGCCACCGGCACCGGAGAGCAAAAGCAGGTACGCCTGGAAGACGGCAGTACCGTACTGCTCGACACCGATACCGCCATCGCGCTCGACTGGAATGAATCGCGACGGCGCATTAATCTCCGCCACGGACAAGCGGTATTCACAGTGGCGCCGGACGCGGCCCGTCCGTTCGAGGTGGAAGCCGGACCGGCGGTGATCCGCGCCTTGGGCACGGTGTTCGCGGTCGCCGAAAAACCGGACGGGGACATATCGGTGACGGTTCAGGAACATACCGTCAGCGTCGGCTTCGCGGATAAACGGGCCGGCAGCGAACCGACTGCGGTGCGGGTGGTTTCCGGTCAGCGCGTCACCTACAGCCCGGGGCGGGGCCTGAGTTCGCCGGAGAAGGCCGATATGAGCCAGGCCACCGCCTGGCAGCGGCGCAAGCTGATATTCAAGGACCAGCCCCTGGTGAAAGCGGTCGCCGAACTCGAGCGTTACCGGCCGGGCAAGATTCTCATCACCGACGGCCGCCTGAACGACCTGCGCGTCTCCGGCGTATTCTCCCTGGACGATTCCGACGCCATCCTTATGGCCGTGGAGCAAGCCTTGGGCATCCGATCCACCCGGGTCAGTCCCTGGCTGGTTCTGCTGCATCGCTGATTTCCGCAATCTCCTTCTCGATGTCCCGGTTCGACACCTCGAACGATGCGGTTCCTCGCGCTACCGCATCCTGCTCCGGGAGAACGGCAGGATGCGGTGAACGAAGGGAACCGCATCAATTCCGATGTTTGACAAAAAAAGAACTTACAGCGCCGGTTCATGATTTCGCCGCTCGCACGTTTTCAGAAAAAGGAACATCCCTTTTCCGAAATTCGAAGAGCACAACATGAAGAACAAAAACAATCGACATCCCGGCAGAGACACCAACCTTTCGATAGCGGTCTCAAAATCCCGAAAATGCCCTTCCCTCACCACCCGTACTTGGATCGCGCTGGCGATGCTATGCGCCACCGGCGCTCCGACGGTGGCGGCAGACGAGGAAACACCCCAGTCCCGGCACTACGCCATCGCCGCGCAGCCGCTCGGCGATGCACTGACGGAGTTCGCCGACCAGTCCGAGATCAAGCTGATTTTCGATGCCGACCTCGTCCGCGGCCTGAGGTCCAGCCCTTTGTCGGGCACCCTGACCCCGGAACAGGGCCTGCGCAAGCTGCTCGACGGTACCGGCTTCGGCTATCGCTTCATCGCGCCCGGCACCGTCACCCTCGAACGCCTCGCCCGGCCCGTCGCAAAACCGAAAGCTGTGCCGCAGCCTCGGAGCAACGGCGACGAATCGGTGGAACTGTCCATCGTCTCGGTGATCGACCAAGCCGAACCGCAGAGCCTCACCACCCCGTCTATCGAGGAATCACAGGAAAAACTGGAACGTGTGCCGGGAGGGACGACGCTGATCGAGGGGGAACGGATCAAGGAGGGTGCGGCCGTCACCGTGAACGACGCGCTCGCTTATACGCCGGGCGTATACGTCGGCGACCGAACGACCGGCGTTGCGGGCGGCTCGCGTCTCTCCATTCGGGGTTCCGATGTCAATTCGCTCATTTCGCCGATCCGCGGCGTGAAGATTCTTCGCGACGGGCTTCCGTTCACCAACGCCAACGGCTCCACGGATATCGAAACGATCAATTTGGACGCCATCCACCACATCGAAGTATATCGAGGTGCAACCGCCCTGGAATACGGGGCGAGCAACCTGGGGGGCGCCCTCAATTTCGTGACCCCGACCGGCTATACCTCGGATCCGCTGAGGGTCGGCATGACCCTGGGCACGAACGGCTACGTCAAACCCCAGGTCAGCGGTGGCGGCGTGCTGGGCAACGGCTGGGATGCCTTCGGCTCGTTTTCCTACATCGAGTTCAACGGCAACCGCAAGCATAACGAGCAAGAGCTATTCTACGGCTACGGCAATCTCGGGTATCGCTGGAACGATCGCCACGAAACCCGCCTGCATGTGGACCTGCAGGATTTCGATTACGAGGGTGTTTCCGCGATCACCAAGAAACAGCTGAAAAAAGATGCCCATCGGAACTCGAGCACGGGCGTCCCTCCGACCGGTTTTCCGGCCTATCGGGTCGACTTGCGCCACACCATGTTGTTGAACGATGGCGACCGCCTCGATATCGGCGCTTATTATTTCAGCAAGGATTTTTCGTTCTCCTTCAGTAACTTCGGCTTCTTCCGCGATTCGTGGCAAGACGCGGGACTCTCCTGGCGTCATCAGATCAACGGACACTTGTTCGGCCTGAAAAACCGCGTCATTTGGGGCGGGCTCGCGCAGTGGCAATGGATCAACGACCGTGATTTCAACGTCGTAAACGGCAAGCGAGGGTCTTTACGCTTCAACGAGCGCGACGAATGGAACAACGTGGAAGCCTATGTCGAGGATCAGTTAGCGCTGACCGATGCCTTCACCTTGGTGCTGGGCGGGCAGATAAACTACCGCAAGGCCGCTTATGAACACCGCTTTGGCGCTTTATCCGAGGGACAGCCGGAGCAGGCGGATCAGGATTTCTTCAATTTCAATCCCAAGCTGGGCTTCACCTGGCAGCCCCTGCCGGAGATGCAAGTCTATGGAAACCTGAGCCGCAGCGCCGAGCCGCCGCCTCTCGGAAACCTGTCCGATATTTTCCTGAGGCCCAGGCGTGTCAGTCAGACGGCTTCCACGATCGAAATCGGCACGCGCGGCGGAAACGAACGATTCAAGTGGGACTTCGCTTTCTATCATGCCTGGCTGAACAACGAAATCCTGGTCGTTCCCAATCCGCAGAACCCGACCTCGTTTACAACCACCAACGCCGGCAACACCCAGCACACCGGCATCGAACTCGGGCTGGAAGGTGTCGTGCCCCTGGGCCTGATGGCGTCCGACGACCACATCCGCCTGCGCGGCAGCTACACCTGGAGTAACTTCCACTTCGACGACGATCCGGTGCTGAAAGACAACCGACTGCCCGGCATACCGGAGCACAATGCCCGCTTCGAGGCGCTCTACCAGCATCCCGCCGGTTTTTACATCGGACCGAACCTCACGGCGGTCAGTTCCAACTGGGTGGATTTCACCAACACCCTGGCAGCCGACGCCTACGCCCTCTTGGGTGCCCGCGTCGGCTGGGACGACGGCAAGCACTGGAAGGTGTTCGTGGACGGCCGCAATCTCACCAACGAGCGCTACGCCGCCTCGGTCTTCGTTACCGGCGACGCGGGAGGACAGGACGTGGCGCAATTCAATCCCGGCGCCACCCGCATGGTGTTCGGGGGATTCGAGTACCGGTACTGAATCCTACAACCGGCATTCCGTAGGGTGCGGTGAGGCACGAACCGCACCGGTCGCGTCCGCGAATGATGCGGTTCCCTTCGCTCACCACAGCCTACAACCGATGTTCCGTAGGGTGCGGTGAGGCACGAACCGCACCGATCGCGCCCGCGAATGATGCGGTTCCCTCCGGTCACCACAGCCTACAACCGGCATTCCGTAGGGTGTGGTGAGGCACGAACCGCACCGGTCGCGTCCGCGAATGATGCGGTTCCCTTCGCTCACCACAGCCTACAACCGGCATTCCGTAGGGTGTGGTGAGGCACGAACCGCACCGGTCGCGTCCGCGAATGATGCGGTTCCCTTCGCTCACCACAGCCTACAACCGATGTTCCGTAGGGTGTGGTGAGGCATGGACAAGGCGACAGCCGTTCCCGGCGTTCGAAATGCGCGAACTCGATAGCCAAACCAGCCGGATGCGGGTGGGGTTTTCTTCCTGCCGTTCGTCTTAAATACATGAGTCCTTACGAAAGGCATAAGCCGACGACATCCCCCTCGTTCCCACAATTTGCAACTACGACTCGGAATTCGACCATGTCTCTCCAGAATTTCAGATACCTTGCCGATTTGAAAACCCGCCGCAAGCTGTGGCTGCAAGTCCATTTGTGGCTTGGTTTGATTCTCGGTCTGCTTCTGGCGATCTACGGCGTCACCGGCAGCATCCTGGTGTTTCACGCCGAAATCAACGATTGGCTGAACTCCGAAATGCGAACCGTGAAGCCGCCGGAACAAGGCGCCGTTTACCGCCCGCTGGCGGAGATTTTCGAGGCCGGGCGGGCGGCCATGCCGGAGGAAGCCAAACTCGCCTTCGCCACCTACCCTCGCAACGACGAGGCGGCATTCATTCAGAGCTATTCGCTGGAGAAACCGGATGGGACCGTGGAGGACTGGCAGGTCCATGTCGACCCGTACACGGCAGGGGTCACCGGCAAGCGCTTGATGGGAGATTCCGAGAGTTGGTTGCCGAACACTTTCATAGGTTTCGTGTTCAAGCTGCACTATGCGTTGATGCTGCCCAAAGGTGTCAGTCCCGTCGTCGTCGGAGTCTCCGGCATGCTCCTCATCATTTCGGTGCTGACCGGACTCATCGTGTGGTGGCCGTTGACCGGGCGCTGGCTGCAGGCACTGACCATCAAGCGCAAATCCAGCCCCGAGCGCTTCAACTTCGACCTGCACAAGACCGCCGGTTTCTACACCACACTCGTCATGATACCGGTGCTGTTTTCCGGCGTTTACATGGTGCTGCCTCACAATGTGGTGCCCGTGCTGGAACTGTTTTCCCCGGTGACCTACCGCTACTGGTTCGAATCCAAGCCCATCCCCGACCGGGAGCCCATCAGCATGGCCGAGGCCATCGTCCTGGCCGACCGGCGTTACCCTCACGGACGGGCGCACTGGATCTACGGCGCGCCCGACCCGACCGACACGTACACCGTTTGCAAGGACGACGTCGACCGGCCGGGAAGCTGGCTGCAACGGGTGTGCGTGGTGATGGATCGTTATACGGGGGAATATCTCGATATCGACGATCCCGCGATCGGCACCGCCGGCGAAGTCTTCACTCATTGGCAATGGCCCCTGCATTCCGGCCAGGCCATCGGCATGGCGGGGCGCATCCTGGTGTTCCTGACCGGCCTGGCCTGCCCGGTGATCGTCGTCACCGGCGTCATCCGCTGGCTGCAAAAACGGAAAGCGGCACAGCGCATGACAGGCGTAGCAAACCGGCGGCTTCGCCATCAGCCCCGAGCACATGAATCCTGACCGCCGCAAGAGCACTGTGTGATTTGCCGCAGCCGTTGACGGCAAAACCGCCGAACCGGCCGGATCGGCCTTTTATAATCATTCGCTTACATGATTTGGCATAAGGACTGCTTTACCGATATGTCCAAAGTGCTCGAAACTTATGCCGTCGACCGACCATCAATTGCTTGCCCAGCTTTTCCGGGATTGCCGCAAGGACCTCCTGGCCTTCTTGTTCGGCCGGCTGGGTTGCGCCCAAACCGCGGCCGACCTTTGCCAGGAATCCTTCTTGCGGCTCTGGCGAAGCGGCGACCTGAGCCGCATCGGCAATCCGCGCGCTTATTTGTTCAGGACCGCCCTGAATCTGATTACGGACTACCATCGGAGCGGCAAGACCCGATTTGGCCTCTTCGCCGAGTTGAACGACACGGACGAAGACGATTCGGCATCTCTTCCAGTCGAGGAACGGACCGGGGAAACCGCGACCCTCGCCTCGGAGCAGCTCGACCGGGCGACGGCGGCGCTGCAGGAACTTCCGCCGCTCAGCCAACGCATTTTTTATCTGAGCCGATTCGAAGGCTTGAAACAGCGGGAAATCGCGGAGCGGCTCGGCGTTTCCCTGCGCACGGTGGAAGAACATCTCAAGCGCACGCTGCTGCATCTGAATCGCCGCGTACACGAAGATTAGCTCGTGGCGTGTGGTTTTTTGGCAGCGGCTCGTCTATCTTCACGAGCCTCCTAAGACAACGGCCGCTTTATGCCCGAATCCCTACCCTCCCGCGACCCTGACCGTTTGGCAAGCGAAGCGCTCGACTGGCTGATCGTTCTGAAAACGCGCACGCCGACAGCGGCCGAGACACGGCGACTCGAGCGCTGGCGCACGCAGAGCTCGGAACACGAGACGGCCTGGCACAATGCGCTCGCGCTCTGGGAAGGGCTGGAACCGCTGCGAGGCCGGTCGCTGCCCGGATCGTCTCCCCTGCCCATGGAAACGGCTCGCGCAAGTCCCGCGGAAACGACGGCGAGGCCGCGACGATCGCGATCCGAAACCGATCCTACCCGAAGCCGCTCGCGCGGCACCGGCTTTCCGCGCCTCTCGGTACGCCTCGGCTGGACATTCGCCTGCCTTTCCGTTCTGATCGCGAGCCTGATCTTTCTCGATCCCATGCTCGCGCTCGAAGCGGATTACCGAACCGGCAAGGGCGAAATTCAGGATTTTCTGCTGCCCGACGGTTCCCGCGCCAGTTTGAATTCCGACAGCGCCGTCGCGGTTCGTTTCGAACAGTCGACGCGGCGGATCAAGGTGCTTCGGGGCGAAGCGTTTTTCCAGGTAGCCAGGGACCCGGCGCGTCCGTTCGTCGCCGCCAGCCGCCAGGGCGAAGTCAAGGCCGTGGGCACGGCCTTCACCGTCCGGCAGTCGGAAGAAAAGACCGAAGTCGCAATGCTGGAGGGCGTGGTCGAGGCCAGTACGTTCCGCCAGCGCATCTCGCTGAAAGCCGGTCAAGCCGCCAGCCTCGAGGCGGACGGCCGGATCGTCCCGCGGAAAGGCGGAGTCGATCGCTCCGCCGCGTGGCGCGAAGGCTATCTAGTCTTCGATCAAACCCCGCTGGCCGAGGTGGTCGCCACGCTCAACCGCTACCGGAAGGGACGGGTGACGCTGCTCGACGAATCGTTCGCCGACCGGCGCTTGAGCGGGCTTTTCCGTCTCGCCGATACCGACAAGGTGATCGCCGCCGTTGCCGAAACCACACCGCTGCGCGTCACCCGCCTGACGGACTACTGGGTGATTCTGCGGTAAACACGCTGCGAGCCCGTAGCCCCGGATGAAGTGAAACGAGATCCGGGATGAGGGAAGCCGCGACCCGCGTATTTCGCTGTTCTACAAACGGGCTACGGCAAGGCCGTTGAACTGGATTCGATATCGTCAGCCCCGCGCGGCCATCCCACCCGGCGCGTTCACGGGACGCCATCAGATGTTCCGCTTGCGACGGTTCCACGCGGCGCGAGTGAGCCTTAGAAGTTGTCGGCCATCCCTTGCCGACACAGACGCTCGATCAGGCCGTGACGTCGGGAAAGGATTCCCAACCTACAGGGTGCACGGTTGTAGGTCGGCCATCCCTTGCCGACGAAGGCGCTCGGCCGGAGCATGACGTCGGGAAAGGATTCCCAACCTACAGGGTGCACGGTTGTAGGTCGGCCATCCCTTGCCGACGAAGGCGCTCGGCCGGAGCATGACGTCGGGAAAGGATTCCCGACCTACAGGGTGCACGGTTATAAGGTCGGCAATCCCTTGCCGACACAGACGCTCGATCAGGCCGTGACGTCGGGAAAGGATTCCCAACCTACAGGGTGCACGGTTGTAGGTCGGCAATCCCTTGCCGACGCCCCCGGCTTCCGAATCGGGAAGCCGGAGCTTCTCGGCATCGGTCCCGAACAGGAGTTCGGGACCCAGCGTAAAATCCGCCGGCGATTACGCCATGTGGTTTTTTTCTCCGACTCCGTCATAGCTCTCGTGGGCGAACTATTTTGCCCGCCGAAAAACAAGAAGATCAGGAGAAAAGCCGCATGTCCCAGCCTTCACGAATCCAGAAAGATCGGTCCCGCCGGCATTGCCGCACGCTGGCGTTCGGTCTGCCCTTGCTGTCCGCCTTCACCGCCGGTGCCGCGGAAAACACCCGTTTCGACATTCCTCCGCAGCCTCTGAACAGCGCCTTGCTCGCATTCGGCAAACAGAGCGGCCGGCAGCTTCTGTACGGCAGCGAAATGACGGAAGGCTTGAAAACAGGAGGACTCAAAGGAGAGTACCCGCCCGAAATAGCGCTGGACCGGCTGTTGGCCGGCACGCCGCTGAGCTACAGCGTTACGCCCAGCGGCACGGTCACCCTTGCCCGCGCCGAAAGGCCCGCGGTCGATGGCCAGGAAGTGCAACTGTCTCCGATCATGGTAAAAGGCGAGGCGGTGATCGAGGAGGACGGCCAAAGCTATGCCGTAACCCGCAGCTCCACCGCCACCAAGACCGATACGCCGATCATGGAGACACCGATGTCGGTGCAGGTCGTTTCCAGGGCCATAATGGACGATCAGCAGGTCATCACGGTGGAAGACGCGGTCAAGAACGTCAGCGGCGTGCAGCGCGACTGGGGCTACGGCAGCCTGTACGACAGCTTCATCATCCGGGGCTTTCCGACACGCCAGTCCAGCGTCTATCGGAACGGCTTTCGCATGACCGGGTATGCCGCCGAGACCGCCAACGTGGACAGCATCGACATTCTCAAGGGGCCGGCCGCCATGCTCTACGGGCGGGTCGATCCCGGCGGCATCGTCAACATCGTCACCAAGAAGCCATTGAGCGAGTCCTATTATTCGCTGCAGCAGCAGTTCGGTTCCTACGATCTGTACCGCACCACCGTCGACGCCACCGGTCCGATCGCCGGGAACGATGCGCTGCTCTATCGGTTCAATCTCGGCTACACGAACGCCGACTCGTTCCGAGATTTCGTCTTCACAGACCGTATATTCGTGGCACCGTCGCTGACCTGGCGGCTCTCCGAGGACACCGAATTCAATCTGAATTTCGAGTACAAGAACACGTATTTCATGCTGGATCACGGCGTTCCGGCCGTGGGCAAGCGCCCGGCTGAGGTGCCGATCAGCCGCTACCTGGCGGAGCCCGGAACCGATACGCATACCGACGACTATCTGGTCGATTTCAACTGGTCGCACCGCTTCAACAAGGATTGGCTCATACGCAACGGCTTCGTCGCGCACCTGCAGGACTATTTCCTGGAAACGGTGGTCCATCCGTTCCTGCGTCTGGACAATCGAAGCATGGGGCGCTTTGCCAACTTTACCGATTACGAGCGCCACCAATTCGGTTCATACATCGATCTCACCGGCCATTTCGAGACTTTCGGGGCCCGTCACACGGTGCTGGTCGGCGCCGACTGGTACGAATACCACCAGGAATCCGTCGGTTCGTTCAGACCAGTCTCGGACATCGACATTTACAATCCGGTTTACGGCACCGTGGACCTGAACCGGCACCGGGTCTTTCGGGATCATGCGCCGACCAATTTCTATACGGCGACGACCGAATGGTTCGGCCTTTATTTCCAGGACCAGATTACGCTCTGGGACAAGCTTCACATCCTGGGCGGTGGACGCCACGACTGGGTGCGCAGCAAGAGCGGCTTTTCCGGCGTTTCCATGGCGGCCATCGACCAGACGGTACTCGAAACGGAACGTTTCCAGCCGCGGGTAGGCATTCTTTACCAGCCGTGGCCTTGGCTATCGGTTTACGGAAACTACGTGGAGTCATTGGGCGCGGACAATCCCGGACGCTCCGCCTCCGGCGAGCCCCTGAAACCGGAAACCGCCGAACAGTTCGAAGCCGGCGTCAAAACCGAGTTACTCGATGGCAGACTGACCGGAAGCCTGGCGTACTTTCATATCGAAAAGCTCAACATGCAGACCGCCGACATCTCGACGCCCGATCCCAACGACCAAGTCACGGTGGGCAAGGCGCGCAGCCAGGGCATCGAATTCGACCTGAAAGGCCAGCTTACCGACAGCCTGAGTCTCATCGCGACCTATGCCTACATCGACGGCAGGATCCTCAAGGACAACGGCGGCAACGAAGGCAACCGACTGCCCAACGTCCCGGAGAACTCCGGCAGCCTGTGGGCCAAATACGATTTTTTCGGCACGGCCCTGGACGGCTTCAGTGTGGGCACCGGCGTCTACGTGGCCGGCCAGCGCGAAGGCGACAACGAAAACACCTTCCAACTGCCGGGCTACGTCCGCTGGGACGCCATGGCGGCCTATCGCTTCAGAGTCGGTCCCACGCGGATGACAGCCCAGGTCAATGTCAACAATATCCTGGACAAGGCGTATTACAAGTCCACCGACATCATCGACGGCAATCCCAGGGGAAGGATCACCGTCGCCGAGCCCTTGACGGTGCTCGGTTCGATTCGGCTGGAATACTGACGACACTCGGGAAACGCCGCGATCGGACGATCAGATGTAGGTCGTTGCAGACAGAGCCCCTCACGGACGGCGTGCGTCGGCAAAGGCTTGCCGACCTACTTTGGGTGCAGCGCCAAACCGGAAAATGCTCGAACCCGCGATCGAACGACCTGAGCGCTAAAGCCCGCTCCCGCACGCTAAGAATCCATCCGACAACAGCTCTATCCGTATTTACGACAGGAGACCCGAATGTCCGACCGACCTGACAACCGTATCGCCCGATTCAGGCTGCGCCCGATATGGCTCAAGGTCCATCTATGGCTGGGGCTGTCGGTGGGTGCGGTCTGGGTGCTGATGGGGCTTACCGGAGCCGTAAACGTGTTCCGATGGGATATCGACGAATGGCTGAATCCCGAACTGATCGTGGCCGAACCGGGAGACACTCGAAAATCCCTGGACGAGATCCTGGCGGCGCTGCGCGCGGCGCATCCGGAGCGGAACGGCATCTGGTCGCTCGAAATGCCGCGCCACGAGGCCGGCATGATCCTGGCTCGCCAGATGGGAAAGAAAGCGGACGGTTCCTCCGAGATCCTCTTCGTTTCGGTCAATCCCTACACGGCGGACATCGTCGCGAACCGCATTTATTCCGATTTCAGCTTTCTCATCACCTGGATCTATGACCTCCATTCGACCTTTTTCCTGGGGTCCGCCGGTTTCAAACTGGCCGGCGTTTTCGGACTGGTCTTGATGATTACCCTGGCCACCGGCGTCTATCTCTGGTGGCCGCGAGGCAACAACTGGCGCGCGGCATTGGCCTTCAAGCGCGGCGCCGGTGTGGAGCGATCGATCTTCGACATCCACAAGCTGTTCGGGATCTACGGGTTGGCGGTCTTGTTCACGATCGCCTTCTCGGGGACTTGCCTGGTTTTTCGCGACTACGTCCGATCGGCGGTCGCGCTGGTATCGCCGATTTACGGCAACTTCAGCCCGGCGCCGGCTCCGCCCGAGGGTCTGAAATCCGTCCCTGTGGCGGATGTCGCACCGATCACCCTCGAACACGCCGCGGCGGTTGCCGGATCGATTTTTCCGGATGCCCGAGTCCGCTTCGTCAAAACGCCGGGCGGCCCGGAGGGATTCCATGCCATCCAAATGCGTCAGCCCGGAGAAGCCAGCCTCTTCTTCACCACCACGACCGTTTGGGTGGACCAGTTCAGCGGCGAGGTCCTCGCCGTGCGAGACCCGAACAGATTCACGGCGGGCGAAACCTTTTTGAACCTGATGTGGCCGCTGCACAACGGCGAGGCCTTGGGCCTGGCTGGACGCATTCTGGTGTGCATCGCGGGTTTTCTGCCCCTGGTGCTTTACCTGACCGGCCTCAGCCGCTGGCTGCAGAAGCGAAAAGCCACGCGACGGCTCGAAGGGCGGATCGCGAAAGCCGCTTCAAAAGCGGCCCCGATAGAGTGAAATCGGATTCGAGTACGGAAATCCCGGATCCGGCACGAATCTCCGGAATTCGCGGCCGTGGCCACAACACCTCCGCACAAGGATTGCGCGGGGCAAAAAAAACGGGATGCCGAATGAACGGCATCCCGATCGAATGAGGAGATCTCACGCACTCGTACGGTCAGGTCCCGGAGGAGAACCCTTGATTGCTACGAGATGGCACTATCCTACCCTACCTAAACCATTGATCCAATGAGGCATTTTGTCGCATAGCCGATGCGGGATTTAACCCGGTGAGGTGCGGGATATGCATTAGCGCCAGCCGGTCCGAAAATCCGGATTCTACATAAACCATTGATATTCCGAGGACCGGATTTATGGCACGAGGATTGAACTCTTGTTACTGCTGACTTGCGGTTGGCCTCTCCGAAACGCCGTCGGCTTTTCATCGACGGGCTGACCGCGACCACATCCTGCTATCGCATTCGATTCCGAGCGGTCGCCACAGCTTTGGTCGAGTCTCTTTTTCCTCATCGGGAAAGAAAGCGATGCCGGACACGTCGAATAGTTTTTGCGTCTCGGCATTCGGGCCGAGCCGGGATAAAAAGCAAGGGCGGCTTCGTTCCTCAAGCAGTGGCTTATCGGCTCGATTCGCGCCCCAAGAGGTCTCATGACGACGACACACTCATCAATTTCACATTTCTTTGCCGTGCTGCTGCTTGCCTGGCTTGCCGTGACTCCCGCGAGTGCATCGGAGGCCCATGTGCGGGAAATCGATATCCCCGCCGCCGAGGGCAGTCGTCAGCATCATTTGACCGAGCTCGACCGGGGACGGCTCTTGCTGAGCTGGGTGGAAGGCAAAAAACCGTCGAACCGCTTCCGTTTCGCGGTTCGTGAGCGCGGAGCCTGGTCCGAGCCGCGAACGGTGGTAGACAGCCGCGACAAGTTCGCCGCGCCGCCGTTCGTGATCGGATTAAAGGACGGCACGCTGGCCGCGGCCTGGATGATTCACCCGGAGCGGGCCAAAGACCGCTATGCCGCCGACATTCATGTCTCGACGTCCAGGGACGGCGGACGCCACTGGAGCAAGCCGCAACGTCCCTACCCCGCCGTCGCGCGCATCTACGATGCACAGATGTCCGCCGCCCCGCTGGAGAACGGCGGCTTCGCGCTGGTCTGGACCGACCGGCGGCAGCCGGGTGTCTACCGTCTCATGGCGACCCTGATCGGCGCCGATGGGCGCGCAAGCGCGGAGAAGACGCTGGATCCAGACGTCTGTTCCTGCTGCGAAACCCACACGGCAGCCAACGGCAATACGCTCTTGACGACTTACCGCGACCATCTCGCCGGAGAGGTCCGCGACATCGCTGTCACGCGCTGGAACTCGGAAGGCATCCGTTCGAGCGGCGTCGTCCATGCCGACGGATGGGTCATCGAGGGCTGTCCCAGCAACGGACCTGTCGTGGCTTCGAAAGGTGCGCAAACGGTGGTTGCCTGGTTCACCGCCGCCGATGGCGTCGGCCGGGTGAAGGCAGCATTTTCCGCCGACCAGGGCGCGCATTTCGACAAACCCGTCGAGCTCGGCACGGACG
This sequence comes from Methylocaldum marinum, assembly GCF_003584645.1. Classification (GTDB taxonomy): domain Bacteria; phylum Pseudomonadota; class Gammaproteobacteria; order Methylococcales; family Methylococcaceae; genus Methylocaldum; species Methylocaldum marinum. The sequence goes on along the minus strand of NZ_AP017928.1, from coordinate 177,511 downwards.
CCAACGGTTATGTGGATGCACAGCTGCTGGAGGACGGTTCGGCTATCGTGGCCTGGCGGGGACGCTCCGGTCCCGATGAGGAATTGCGAATAGCCAGGGTGCGTCCAGACGGCACGGTACTCGGTCGCACCAGCCTGCACAGGGGTGGATTCCCGCGCTGGCCCAGCCGCCATCTCAGCCTGGCACAAGCGGGGGGCGAGATTTACGTCGCCTGGACCGATGCCGCCCGGCAACGGGTGAGGCTTGTGGAAACACCGACGGCCGCCGTCGCAGCCGAAGCCGAAGACGTCCAGGTCGCGAAGCGATGACTCCATTCGTCGGCAATCCTTTGCCGACGAACCCGCCGTGGGTCTAGATCGGTCTAGGGCAATTCCTTGAGTTCGCCCGCCGGGATGGCCCCGTCCGAACGGCCTTTCAAATAGGCATACAAACCGTCGATTCCGTCGACCACCGCCTTGTTTCCGTTGAAGGCCGGCATATTGTTGCGCCCGTTGAGCACGGTCGCCTTGAAATCTTCCTCGCTCATGTTCTTCAAGCCGGTCAGAAGGTTCGGAAATGCCGCGCCGCCTTCCGCCGTCGGTCCATGGCAGGTTTCGCAGCGCTGCCGCTTGTACAGTTTCCACCCTTTGAACGTCGCCTGGTCGACCGCGTTGCCTTCGACCTTGTAAGGCGCCTCGGCCTGAGCGGTCGAACAGAACGAAGCGGCAAGCCCAAGCGCAGCGGCCGCAGTCAGCAACTTGACACCAGATTGCCAAACCTTGTTTCGCATATTTTCTCCTTCGGTTGTTTTTGGAATTGCTTTGGTTCGCAGACCGTCGATACGAACTCGAACCCAAGCCCTACAAAAAAACGGCGGATGGGAGAGCGAAGCCCGGGGAATTCCGGCAATCGCGCTAACATCCGCCAACATTGCAAAGTTGAGGTTATGCGTCAATTATATAAACAAGTTTGATGCCAATCTTTAAAAGCCTTGCAGGACAGGGCTTTCAAGGCTTTGCCGCCCCAGCGTGAAGGTGTGAATTGAGGGCTGTCACCCACTTATGCGGGAATACACTCAGTTCCGATCGGGGCGGCAAACCTCGTACTCTCCGTTAGCTCGGGATAGGAGCGTTTTGGGGAGCTCGCACTTCGCGAAAGAGATTTGCCGTAGAAGCGATTCCAGCTACTGCCGTCGGGCGCATCCGTGCAAACCGCTGTCGCCCCTTTTGCATAGATGCGCGACAGCACGTAGTCGAATGCGTCATATGCCGTATCCGCGCCCGCAACACCACATTAAGTCATTGAATTAAAAGAGTCGCCCAAATGGCATGGGCGTTGCCCTGCAGACTTGAAGGGCAAGAGCGTTGCCTTCCGAAATTATCCTAGAAAGCGCCGTTGGGCGTGCGAGGCGGGCGGATCTGGTCGAAGGGCCTGTCCTGAGCTTGGTCGAGGGAACGCGACGCCGCCGCGGAACTGGTACCCACGAGTCGGCAATCCTTTGCCGACGTCACGGCCCGGCCAACGGCCTGGAACGGCTCTGAATCAAGATTTCCTTAACCATTCCAGGTTCTTTTCTCGACGCCATATACACAAGCCCCATGCAATCCAACGCCTTGTCTTGGCCCGATGCCCTGCTTCAAGAACTGCTCAGGTTTCTCACCCTACGGCTGAATTGCCGCGAAACGGCCGCCGACCTGGCTCAGGAAACCTTTCTGCGGCTGCATAAGTTCGCCCTGCAAAATCCTCCGGACAACCCTCGTGCTCTGGCATTTCGCATCGCCGAGAATCTAGCCATCGACCATCAGCGCAAAACCTCTTTCAGAAGGCGTTTTCATGCCGAAGTGGAAGAAGACAGCGTTGCCGATTGCGTCCCATGCCCTCACCCGGGTCCCGAACAGACCGCCATGGCCAAGCAGCGGTTCGACCAATTGCGGCAGGCGCTGGACGAACTGCCGGAGCCGTGCCGATCGGTCTTTCTGCTCCATAGCATCGAAGGATTAAGCTATTCTCAGATCGCCGCCAGGCTGAACATTTCCAAGAGCATGGTCGGCCGGCATTTGGCGAAAGCCTTGCTGCACTGCACGCAACGGGTCGATCCGGACTGAGAGCTTATCCCAGTTGGTTCGAGAAACCCTTCGACAGGACTGTCCTGAGTCCTTCGATTTAGAGCCTATCCCAATAGGTCGTTCGCCCAGAGCCCTTCGACTGAGCTCAGGACAGGCTTGTCGAACGGTTTCTTAAGCCTATTGGGATAAGCTCTTAGCTCAGGACAGAGCTGTCGAAAAACTCAGGGTGAACGACGGTGCATTGAAAAAATCTCCCGCCACTTACACCGCGGAATCCCGACCAACAGGCTTCGTATGAGCCAACTCGAGTCAGAATCGCCGACTGATCGTCATATAATCACAAAGCACATACTCAAATTTTAGGGCATGTCTCCAAGCTCCCGGGATTCATCACCAGACCTCACCGAGCAAGCCATCGAATGGTTCGTGCTGCTTCATTCCGAGGAAGCCGGCGCGGACCAGCACGGGCAATTCGCCGCCTGGCTGGCACGAAGCCCGGCTCATGGCGAGGCTTACGCCGCTGTGGAAAAACTCTACGGCGATATGCGTCAGGTAGCGCAAGCCGCTCAAATGCACCGCGCCGAATCGATTTCCAAACCGGTACAAACGGCACGCGCGACTCGACACCCCTTGGGCGCGGCAACGCCGGAGTTTTCCGGCAAAACCGCCCCTAGGAAGACGCTATGGAACCGTTACGGCTCCCGTTTGCTGCAAACCGGTCTGGCAGCGGCCGCCGTATGGCTGTTCGCGATACTGCTGATTCTGCCGGAACAATTTCATTTATCGGATGCCTGGCTGAGCGACCATTACACCCGCACCGGCGAGCAGCGGGAAATTCGCCTCGCCGACGGCAGCCAGGTCTTGCTCAACACCAACAGCGCCGTGACCGTGGATTACGGGCCGAGATTGCGGCAGGTCAGGCTGCTGCACGGCCAGGCGCGCTTCGAAGTCGCCGCCGATGCCGCGAGGCCCTTCGAAGTGATTTCGGACGATCTCAAGGCGCGCGCCCTCGGCACGGTGTTCGAGGTCTATCGCAAGGAAACCGGCGAGATCAGCGTGACGGTGCAGGAACATGCCGTGTCCGTGACCGCCGGAGACGGCGCAGCGGCAGTGGTCGAGCAGGGCCAGCGGATACTGTATAGGCCGGGCCATGGTCTGGAAGCACCGGAAGCCGTGAATTTGAAACTCGCCGCCGGTTGGCAACAGCGGCGCATCATGATCAGCGACCGCCCGCTGGGCGAACTGCTCGCCGAGGTGGACCGCTACCGCCTCGGCCGGGTCTTCATCACCGATCCGGAACTCGCGAAACTCCCGGTCACCGGCGTGTTTTCCCTCGATGATCCCGATGCCATTCTCGTGTCGGTCAGCAAGGCCCTGGCTCTCCGTTCCACCCAACTCGGCCCCTGGTGGATAGCCCTGCACCGCTAAGCTTGCGTCCCTCCCCTTTTTCCGCTCCACGGTTTTGCCATTTGGGCCGGAATAGCTGAGCGTTCCCGGCGAAACGCACCTGCAAGTCGAGGCGCAACCCAACGAGCGGGGCAGGCTGGGAATGTAGGATGCGTTGAGGAACGACACATCGGCAGTTCGTAGGGTGCGGTGAAGGATGAACCGCACCGGTCGCGCTTGCCGCATCCCACGGCTCTGATTTTCCATCGCCGCACAAAAAATTGGCGTCGGTTGTGGACGATCGCCGCCCCCATTCGTTTTAGCCCTTAGGGACTTTCGTCAACTCAACCTAGGGGATACTCCATGCCGACACAACACGAATTCCAATTCGGCAATCACACCGCGGCGACCGGGAATCGCTGCATGGCACCTGCCGAATTCGAGTTCTCGCCCAAGAATCCTTACCGTAAGACAGGCTCAACGCTGACCATCACCCTGTTAACGGCGACGCTGGCCCTGTCCGCACCCGTCGCCGGTGCCCTCGCCGCCGAAGCACCCCGCGAATACACCATTCCTGCGCAGTCGCTCAACAGCGCGCTCATGGCTTTCGCCGCCGCCTCCGGGGTGGAATTGATCTTTACCGCGGATACCGTGCGCGGACTGTCCTCGAAGGGGTTGTCGGGCCGGATGACGCCGGAGCAGGCGTTGAATCGACTCCTCGCCGGCAGCGGCATCGATTACCGCTTCGTGGACGGGCGCACGGTGACGCTGGAACGAAAAGCCTCGCCGGTTCCAGCTAGCAGCGGTGCGGGCGATGCGTTTGCTCTCGGCAAAGTCACGGTGAGCGCCGATGCGGTCTACGATCCGAACGACCCGTACAGCAAGGATTACGCTGTTCCCAACGCCACGACGGCTACCAAGACCGACACGCCGATCATGGAGACTCCGGTGTCGATTCAGGTAGTGCCGCGCGCGGTGATGGACGATCAGCAAGCGATCAGAGTCGAAGATGCCATAAAGAACGTTAGCGGAGTTATACCTGGCGCGTCTGATGGAAATTATATGGACGCCTTCATCGTGCGCGGATTTGATATTGGAAATAATACTTACCGCAACGGCTATCGAACCCAGCGGCAGCAAAGCGAAACGGCAAACCTGCAACGGCTGGAGATATTGAAAGGTGCGGCAGCCATGTTATACGGAAGGATACAACCCGGCGGCCTACTCAACCTCGTGACCAAACAACCGCTGGAGACCCCCTATTACGCGGTACAACAGCAGTTCGGCTCTTATGATTTATACCGTACCACGCTGGATGCTACCGGACCGGTTCTCGACGATAAATCGCTGCTTTACCGATTCAATATCGCTTACCAGAACACTAATTCATTCCGTGACTTTATTAGCACGGAGCGAATTTTCGTTGCTCCGAGTCTCACCTGGAACGTGACATCGGATACACAATTCAATCTGAATCTTGAGTACAAACACGACTGGGGAGTAGATGATTACGGTGTGCCCGCTGTTGGAAAAAGACCCGCCCCCATCCCTATTTCTCGACGCCTGGGACAACCTCAAGAAAACTTCGAGAACGATTTATTGTTAATTAATTTCAACGCCTCCCATGCTTTTAATGAAAACTGGAAACTTCGGTTGGGTGTAAATGCAAATTCCAACGAGTTCTCTCAAGAGGATATTCCTCCGAGAATACTGGAAGCTGATAACCGCACCTTGCAACAAGGCGCCTGGTTTATGGATATCTCGGAGAGCTCGCGCGGTGTGAACCTGGATTTGGTCGGGAATTTCCAAGCACTCGGCATGGATCATTCTGTTCTTTTTGGAGGTGATTACTATTCTTATGAGCAGAAGAGTGGTGGTTATGCAAACCGTTATCAGCCTATTGGTAGTGCGATAGATATCAATAACCCGGTTTATGGAGGGGTGGATTTTCGTCGATTGCGGAGTCTGAAAAGGAGTAGCTCTGATTTTTTCTATACTCCGGAAGAGGAGTGGTTTGGCCTGTATTTTCAAGACGATATAACGCTATTTGACAAGCTGCATATATTAGGGGGAGGCCGTTACGACTGGGCGACCACAATTGCTGGATTCTCCAATACCTCATTCGATGCGGTTAACAAGACCGCGACGCGAAATGAGAGATTCAGCCCGAGAGTTGGAATTCTTTATCAGCCGTGGTCATGGTTATCTCTCTATGGTAATTATGTCGAGTCCTTGGGTTCCAGTAATGGGCTGAATATCTCCAATAAACCGTTTGATCCGCAGACTGCAACCCAATATGAAGTGGGTATAAAAGCGGAATGGAATCGAATAATGGCATCACTGGCTTATTACCATCTCACAAAAGACAATTTGCTCACCACGAATTTGAGTACCGGCGTTAACGAGCCACTTGGCGAAGCACGCAGCCAGGGAATAGAACTGGATGTTTCTGGAAAAATCACCGATCAACTGCACGTAATTGCAAGTTACGCCTTTACGGATGCCCGCGTGACGAAAAGCAACGATCTATCCGGAGGTACCGCCCTGGAAGGACGACGATTGCCCCATGTGCCTGAACACCAGGCCAGTTTCTGGGTTAAATACTCGATTACCGATCAATTCTCCATTGGTAGCGGAGTTTACCTAGTTAGCCAGAGAGAAGGTGATACGACCGGATCGTTCCAACTTCCGGGGTATGCACGTTGGGATGCGATGGCCGCCTATCGCTTCGATATCGGAAAAAACCGTCTGACTGCCCAGATCAACGTGAACAACATTCTCGATATGGAATATTACAAATCCGGCCAAACGTGGACCCGGTTGAGGATACCGGTGGGAGAGCCTTTGATGGTGTTGGGCTCATTACGGCTGGAGTTCTGATCGATTTGAAAGTTTGTCTGACATATCAGGGAGGTGACGAGCGATGAAAGGCGTCTCGGATAGATCTACAAAACATGTCTGGCAAATCCAGGCGGGCTTCCGTGACGCGTGGCGTTCCACGTCCGAACACTCGCACCTCGCTCGCCTTAAAACTCGCCGACGAATGTGGCTGAACGTACATCTATACCTCGGCCTGTTCGCCGGTGCGCTGTTGGTCGTGTTCGGCCTAACCGGTAGCATTCTGGCCTTCTGGCAGGAGATCGACGCCTGGCTGAATCCCGAACTGCACCAGGTGGCGGCATCGCCGGAAGGCCGGACGGCCTATCGTCCGCTGAGCGAACTGGTTCAGGCAGCGGACACTGCCGTACCCCCCGGTTCCAAACGCTCGATTGTGTATTATCCGCAGAGCCCCGATCTGGCCTTTTGGTTCTTTTACCAGGGGCCGGCAGCGGCACCTGAAGAGGCCGACACGCTGAACGTATTCGTCGACCCCTATACCGCGAAAGTGACGGGTACGCGGCTTTGGTACCATGCCCAAAACCCGCTGAAGCATTGCTTCATGGGTTTTATGTTCAAGCTGCATTACGCGCTGCTGCTCGGCAAGACCGGGGGTTTATTGGTAGGCATCCTGGCGGTGCTTCTGATCGTCTCGGTGCTTACCGGCCTAATCGTCTGGTGGCCGCTAACGGGCAAGTGGCGGCAGGCGCTCACTATCAAACCGCGAGCCAGTCCCGAGCGTTTCAACCATGACCTGCACAAGACGTTCGGTTTCTATTCGGCTTTGGTGATGCTGGCCGTGCTGATTTCCGGTGTGTATTTCAACCTGCCGGAGCAATTCCTGTGGCTGGTGGAACGGTTCTCGACAGTTTCCCGGCCCAAGGATTTCCTTTCAGAGCCCGGCTCGGGCCGGGTTCCCATTTCCCCGGACGAAGCGGCGGCCCGGATTCACCGGGCTTATGCCGAAGAACGGCTGTACTGGTTCTCCATTCCAGATACCGAGCACGGGACTTATGTTTTCGACTTGCAAAAACCCGTCGCTGGTCTGTTCACGGGGCGGCATCAAGTGGTCATGGATCGGTACAGCGGCGAGGTTCTGGCCGATCTGTCACCAGCTGCGGGAAACGGCGGGCAGATGTTCGTGCAATGGCAGTGGTCGCTCCATTCCGGCCATGCGCTGGGCATGACCGGCCGCATCCTGGTGTTCCTGACCGGCCTGGCCTGCCCGGTGATCTTCGTCACCGGCGTCATCCGTTGGCTGCAAAAACGGCGGGCCCGACGCGTGAAAGCGGCTTGAATCCCCCCCACAGGCTCAGCGCGCGGCCCAAGCCATGCTTCCGAGCGGCACGGAAAGTAGGGACGCTGTGCGCACCGGCCAATCGGGAGCATGGTTATAAATCAGGCCCGTAAATACCCTCCTGTGTATTTACGGGCCGCCCAGGCCGGCGGTACACGCCCGGCCTGGGCTCACGCGGCTTGTCGCCGCGACCGAAATCCGGCTGCTTGCGCATGCCGCTCGATGGGATATCCCCGGACAAAGAGGCTGCCCGTGCGACAGGCCGAAATGGAGAGAATGGTGCAAGACGAATTCGACTGTGTGATTTGCCGTAGCGATCGTGTACAAGCCTTGCCCGCGAGGCTGAACAGTGCAGCCGATCTATTTGATTTCTTGTATTTTTGCTGCAGTAGGCGCGTTTTTTGCTTTATGCCAATCGCCTATTTTCTCCCGCCAGCCGTTCCATCGAATGAGTCTCGATCTGTCCGCCGTTTACCTTCTCTATCGCAACGAGTTGCTCAATCGCTTGGTGCGCATGGTCGATTGCCGGGAAACGGCTCAGGATCTCGTCCAGGAAAGTTAAATCACCCCCGGCAAAGCCGGGGGCTTATTGGGTGAGCGCCTCGAAGGCGCCGTAAAATCATGAGCCGCCCAAGGCGGCTGTTTACAGGCCCAGCTTCATCTGGTCAATACGCTCATCCTCCTGTTCCTGATGGCGGATATACGCCCGAACCATAGCCTCATCCAAACCCACCGTGGACACAAAATATCCCCTCGCCCAGAAATTCTCCCCGGTGAAGTTCCTCTGCCGCCCCCCAAACTGCCGGGCGATTTGGATCGCACGCTTACCCTTGATGTAGCCCACCACGTTCGAAATCGCATACTTCGGCGGAATGCTGATACACATATGAACGTGGTCGCCCATCAGGTGACCTTCTACTATTTTCGATTCCTTGTGCCCGGCAAGCTCATGAAATATCTCTCCAAGATGCCGCTTGAGCGCACCAAAAATCTCTTTCTTCCGCCGCTTCGGGATGAACACCACATGATACTTACAATCCCACCGGGTGTGGGAAAGACTCTTCTGGTACTCTTTCATTGTGAACCTCCTTCTCTTGGTCGAGATTTCAGGTTCACGATGACCGTTGTACAGGTCAAACCTCGGTGAGTCCCCCGGCAAAGCCGGGGGCTTACCTCAATGAGTTATCTGGTACTGGCGCGAACGGCCGAGGAACAGGAGATTGCCCACCCCCGGGGATTTCTTCACCGCATTGCCGCCAATCTGGCGCTGGATCATCTGCGCCATCGCAAGACGGTCGAGGCCCACGCCGAGCTCACCGCCCCGGAGGAAGAAGCCGAACATTCTTCGACCGAAACGGAGGTTTCCGAGGCGGAATGGCGGGCGATGCTGCATCAGACCATCGCCGAGCTTCCCCCGCGCTGCCGGGACGCCTTCATTCTCCATAAGATCAGGGGCTTGAGTTGCCGTGAGGTGGCGAAGACGTTGGGTATTTCCGAGAGCGCAGTGGAAAAGCACATCGTCAAAGGCCTCATACATTGCCGCGCCCGTCTCGGGATTCACTACGCCAATCCGCCCAGGCACCGGTGAGCAGTCGATTTTCCGGCGCCGGAAAGGATGAGCCTATAATGCCCGCATGAATACACACGGTGATTTTCTCTCCGGCGGCACATCCGCGGCACGCGACGATGCGCTGGCCGAGGAAGCGGCGACCTGGTTCGTCAGACTGCGAAACGACGCGCTAACAGCCGACGAGCGGGCGCGGTTCGACGCCTGGATGAGGGACGATCCCGCGCATCGGCGGGCCTATGAAGAGGTCAGCGCCTTCTGGAACGATCCGGGATTTACGGCAGTTTTGAGGGAAACGCCGCTGACGACGCTGGCCAGCGAGCGAAAACGATCGCGTGGAAAGGCCTTGCGCCCCATCGCCTGGAGCCTGTCTCTCGCCGCCTGCGCGGTGCTTGCGCTGGCCATAGTCCGGCCCGCATTCATTCATTGCCTGGGCGCTGATTACTGCACCGAAATCGGTGAAGTCCGAACCGTGCAACTGGCGGACGGAAGCCGTGTCACGCTGAACACCGGCTCCGCCCTGAACGTTGCGTATCGGGACGGCGTTCGCGAAGTGCGGCTCCTGAATGGCGAAGCCGTTTTTGATGTCCTCCCCGACTCGCAACGTTCCTTTTTGGTCGACGGCCGCTACAGCCGGATCCGCGTCACGGGCACTCGCTTCGTCGTCCGGGAAGAGTCGAACAGCGATACCGTAACCGTAATCAGCGGCGTCGTGGAAGTGCGCCGGACGGGAGGCTCCCCGGCGGTCTTGCGCGAGAACGATCAGATCCGCGTCGGCGAAGGCCGTTCGAGCGAAATTACCCAAGTGGCGGGTTCCGTCGCCGCGGCCTGGATGAAAGGCGCGGTCCTCTTCGACAACGCATCACTGGAGCAGGTCGTCGACGAAATCGGGCGCTTCCGCCGGGGCGTGCTGGTTGTCGCCGGCGACCGGGCGCGAACCTTGAAAGTAAGCGGCCGCTTCGACATCAAGAATACCGACAGAGCTTTGGAATCCCTGGAACAGACCCTGCCGATCCGCATACGGCGCATCACGCCGTGGCTCGTGGTAATCGAATGAGGCGTTGCGAGCGCTTCGACCCTTCCCTACGCAAGACCCCGAAACGCCACCGTCATGACAGACGGTGATCGCGTTATCCGATCAAGCTTTGAACACGTCCTCGACGGACGTGGCCGTGAGTACCCTTTCGCCCCACTTTAACAAGGTATCCGCGTCAGCTTGGCTGACACGACCGCGATGGGTTTCATCCAGTGGGCCGAAGCGTAGTTCCAGCAGTCTCAGCAATAACGCCGCTTCGCCTTCCCGACACCCCTCCCGGCGCCCTTCCTGGCGCCCTTCTTCCAGTCCCTCCAGCCAACCCTGGTGTTTCCATTCTTTCGTCCACTCGGTGACACGTTCCGCCAACATGTTTTGTACCTCTTGCAAATCGTTGATATTTCCCAATTCTACGCCCGGCATCTTGCCCGGTAAAAACACCCGTTTCAGCCACACCGTAAAGGCCCGCCGGAGGGACGTTTGCTCCGGTGCCCGTAACCAGGTGACCAAGGCCGCCAATACCCGTTCCACGTCTTGCGGCGTACGGCTGTTTTCCAGCCGAAACAGCGCAGCGGCAAGATTGCGAAGCGGCGCCAGTTCGCTCTCGGCATAGCGGCCTTCATCCAAGAGAAAATACCGTAGGTGCGGGCGATACGTTTCCAGACCGCCGGGCACCGGCACGATGAAATCGGCGATCTCCTGTGGCGCATCCCAGCGCCGACTGCCGTTGTAAAGAACGATCGGCAGTACCGGGGGCAACCGGCCGTCGGCGGCAAGCCGCCCGGTCCGGACGAGATCCTGGTAGAGCAACCCCAGGTAAGCCAGAATGCGGACCGCCATGTAGCGATCCACGGTCGACTGGAATTCGATGAGGAGGTAAACGTACAGCCACTCCCGGCCCCAACGAACCCGCCAAATAACATCGTCTTCCCGCTCCCGGAGGTCATCCGCCACATAGCTGCCGTTGACCTTTTCGAGACTATCGAAATCCAGCTGTTGCACCCAGTCTTCGCGAACGAATCCCCGCAGCAGATCCGCGACCATCTCGGCGTGGGAAAACAGCAGCTTGTAGCTGTGATCGTGATCCATGGGCAAAGTTTACCCGACGAATCCGTTGTTCGTATAAATCGGAGCGGAATACGGGACTTCCAAACCCCCGGGCTTTCCGAATTCATGCGGTACGCCCCCCTTTGGACGCACAGCGTACAAACCGGTTTTTCTGCCGGTTTTTGTTCGTTCCATCTCATCCGGGCCACCACGGCATCCTTTTTCAACAATTCTCGCCGCAAATATTTTTAGCCGAGCAAGGCGAGGGAAATTTCTTCCGATCCGTCTTCATTGCGATTACCGAGAAATCGGGACACCCAGCCCACGCAATGGAGAAAAAATGAAAAACAGTCCTTTACGGCTCGCCCTGGCCGTTCCGATCCGTATCCTCGCCCGCCCGCTGCCACTGGCCATGACCGCCGCTCTGGCGATCCCCCGAGCTATCGTTGCCGCCGAACCGGTCCTGCCGTTCGATATCCCCGCCCAGGCCCTGGGCAGCGCATTGAACGCCTACTCGGAGCAAGTCGGCGTGCAACTGAGCTATCCCGCCGCGCTCGCCGCCGGCCTCGAATCGCCCGGCGTCACCGGCCGCTACACGCCGGCCGAGGCCCTGGAAAAGTTCTTGACCGGTACCGGAATCGCCGTCCAATCGACTCGCAACGGCACGCTGACCTTGGAACGCAAGGCGCCGCCGCAGAAGCTCAACCGAGCCGATCCGCCCGTTCCGTCAAGCGTGGCGCCGGTGGTCGTGACCGAAACGGCGGAGGAACAGCCGCAGCCGACTTACCAGGCCGAAACCTCCACCGCCGGGACGAAATTTCCGATCGAAATAACCCGCGTGCCGCAGAGCATTCAGATCATCACCGAATCCGCCATCGAGGATCGGGGCGCCGTCAGCATCGGCGATCTCGTCAAGCAAGTGCCCTCGGCCAACCTGTTCGGATTGCGCTACAGTCGTTTCCCCAAGGTGAATATCAGGGGTTTTATATCCGAGCAAACCCGCAACGATATGCGGCAATTGTTTTTTCCGGCATCGATTTCTCCGCCCTCAGCCATATTCAGAGCGTGGAGATACTGAAAGGGCCGGGCAGCACGGCCTTCGGGCAAGGCGGCAACGGCGGCGGGATCATCAACGTCGTCACCAAACGGCCTTACGATTGGTTCGGCGCCGAAGTCAGCTTTACTCGCGGCGGCTGGGACGGATTCGACGCCGACACCGGGAAATTGAAGCTCCTCTTGCTACCGACCGGCCAGCATGCCGGCAACACCATGACCAGTTGGCTGTTCGCCCTGCATGAGGCTAACGTCTTCGGACTCCCCTATCGGTTCTTCGTCTGTCTGCTGGGGCTTGCCATCGTCATGCTATCGGTCACCGGCATCGTCATCTGGCTGAAGAAACGCCGAGCGCGGTAAAGCCTTCGCTTACGGGGCCGGTCTTAACCCGCGCCGCGCCGAAAGTCATTCCGATTATGTCTGACTAGAATTGTAGAGGGTGAATGGGATCGTCGGAGGAAGGGAGCAATCGGATTCCGCCTCAGCCGATACCGCAAACAACGCCGATTGACTTTCCGCCGTGCAAAGTTGCCGGGCCGGGTCTTTGCCTGGCCGCGGCCTGGAAAAGTAATGCCCGACGGCGGGCGAAACGATCGGACCCAGATTCCAGTTCGAGACAACAACATGAAACCTAAACTGCTCACTCCCCTCCTGCTTGCGGCCGGGCTGCTCGGCGCCTGCACGGACGAAGCTTCCGCTCCCCTTGCCGGCAGCGGCTTGAGCCATCGAGGCCGAATCGCGCTCGAACCCTGTGCCGCGGGGGGCGATGCCGCTCTTTCCAGTGTCGAGGCGCTGTGCGGGACGCTCGAAGTTCCGGAGGATCGGGGCGCGCCGGGTGGCCGCAAGCTCCCGCTCAACATCGCGATACTGCCCGCAGAGAGCGAGAGAGCCTCCGACCCGGTGTTTTTCCTGGCCGGGGGCCCGGGTCAGGCGGCAACCGAGCTGGCCCCCTTCATAGGCTATGCCTTGCGCGCGGTGCGCAAGCGGCGCGACATCGTTCTGATCGACCAGCGCGGAACCGGCAAATCCAATCCGCTCGAATGCCTGGATGCCCGCGGCAAGCGCTTGGAGCCGCCGGACTCCGCCGCCCCCGGCCGCGAAGCACTGATCGAGTACGCCCGCAGCTGCGCGGCCTCGGTACAAGGGCGCGCCGACCCGCGCTTCTACACCACCGGCGAAGCCGTCCGCGACCTCGATGCGGTCCGCGACGCCCTCGGCGCGGCTCGGATCAACCTGGTCGGCTCCTCTTACGGCACCCGCGTGGCCCAGCAATACGCCCGACACTACCCGCAACAAGTGCGCAGCCTCGTCCTCGACGGCGTGGTACCGAACGATCTGGTGATCGGCGGCGAGTTCGCCCACACCTTCGAGGATGCGCTGAGTCTGCAGTCGCAGCAGTGCGATAAGCTGCCGGCCTGCCGCAAGCGCTTCGGCAGCGACTTCCGCCGGCAGTTGCGCGCGCTGATGGCGAAGCTCGATCGCGCTCCGGTGGAAGTCGAATATCGCGATCCCGCGACCGGCGAAGGACGGCGCGGTACCGTCACGGTCGAAACCGCCACCGGCCTGGCCTTCGCCTTTTCCTATGCGCCCCAGACGGCTGCGCTGTTGCCGCTGACGCTGGATGAGGCCCGCCAGGGGCGCTATGCGCCGCTCATGGCGCTAGGCGAAATGATGCGCCGCCAGCTCGACTCGATGATAACCCGCGGCATGCATTGGTCGGTCCTGTGCACCGAGGATGCCCCGCGCCATGTTGAAGGCGAGACCGAAGACACCGTCCTCGGCCCCGAGGTGGCGCGGCTGTTCTTCGCGCCGTGCACGGCATGGCCGCACGGGAGCGTCGAGAACGGATTCACCGCCGCGCTGGAGACCGGCCTGCCGGTGCTGCTGCTGTCGGGCGAACTCGACCCGGTGACGCCTCCGGCCTATGCCGAAAGCATGCTGTCGGGCCTGCCGAACGGCCGTCACCTGGTACTGCGCGGCCAGGGCCACGGCACCCTGGCGCTGGGCTGCATGCCGAAACTGCTGGCGCGATTCGTCGAAACCGCCGACGCCAGGGGCCTCGATGCCGATTGCCTGGACAGCATGAGCTATGTACCACCGTTCACCAGCTTCAACGGCTGGGAGCCCTAGGAGCCGGAATATGATCACAGCCCAACAATTGTATAAATCGTTCAAGACCAGGACCGGCACCGTCAAGGCGGTCGATGGTATCGACTTCACGGCCGAGGATGGGCGCATTACCGGCCTGCTCGGTCCCAACGGCGCCGGTAAGACCACCACCCTGCGCATGCTCTACACGCTGATGAAACCCGATCGCGGCCAGATCCGCGTGGACGGCGTCGACGCCGTCCAGGACCCGGCCGCGGTGCGGCGCGCACTCGGCGTGCTGCCCGATGCGCGCGGGATCTACAAGCGCCTGACCGCGCGCGAAAACATCGCCTATTTCGGGGAATTGCACGGCATGTCGAAAGCGAGCATCGCCGAGCGCACCCGGGAACTGTCGGCCAGGCTCGACATGGACGACATCCTCGACCGCCCGGCAGAGGGCTTCAGCCAGGGCCAGCGCACCAAGACCGCGATCGCACGGGCCCTGGTGCATGATCCGAAAAACGTGATCCTCGACGAACCCACCAACGGCCTGGACGTGATGACCACCCGGGCGATGCGCGACTTCCTGCTGCACCTGCGGAGCGAAGGCCGCTGCGTGATCTTGTCCAGCCACGTCATGCAGGAGGTGGCGGCGCTGTGCGACCGTATCGTCATCATCGCCGGAGGGCGGGTGGTTGCGGCGGGCTCGCCCGGCGAACTGCGCGAAAAGTTCGCTCGGGACAGTCTGGAAGACGCTTTCGTCCGGGCGATCGGCTCGGAGGAGGGCCTCCCGGCATGAACACCGCCACTCTGTCCGTACTGTGGGTCGTGATGCGCAAGGAACTCCGCGACATCGCGCGCGACCGCCGCACGCTGGCGCTGCTCCTCCTGGTCGGACCGCTGCTGAACCTGCTGCTCATTCTCGGAATGGGTCTTCTCGCCGAAAACCGCTTCAAGAGCGAGGCCGAAAAGCGGCTCGAGGTACCGGTCATAGGCGCCGAGCGCGCACCCAACCTGATCGCCTACCTGCGCTCGCTGGGCATCGAAGCGGTCGAGGCGCCATCCGATCTGGAGGCGGCGATCGCCCGCCAGGATGTCGAGGTCGCCCTGGAAATCGGCGCCGACTTCGCGCAGGACTGGCACGCCGGCCGGCCGGCCAAGGTGGAAATCGTCAGTGACGACAGCCGTCCCAACACCAAGCTACTGACCACGCGCCTGCGCACCGCGCTCACCGGATACCACGAGCAGATTGCCATGCTGCGGCTGATGGCGCGGGGCATCGATCCGGCGGTGGCGCGTCCGATCGCCGTCGCCAGCCGCGACCTGGCCAGCGAGGAAGCCAGGCGCGGCCGATTTCTCTCGTTCGTATTGCCTTATCTGCTCATTCTGCTCAGCTTCATCGGCGGCTCCTACCTGATCATCGACGCCACCGCCGGCGAACGCGAGCGGCAATCGCTGGAACCGCTGCTGGCCACGCCGGCTCCGCGGAGCACGGTGGTCTCGGGCAAGATTGCCGCGGCCTGCACGATCTGCCTGCTGTCGCTGCTGCTAACGCTGTTCGCCCTCAAACTGAGCAGCCAGACCTCGGACGCGGCACGATCGCTCGATTTCGGTTTTCCGGCGATCGCCCGGATGTTTCTGGTACTGACACCGCTGATGCTGATCGGCAATTCGCTGCTGACCCTGCTGGCGGCCACGGCCAGGAACATGAAGGAAGCGCAGACCCACATGGTCTGGCTGACGCTGCTGCCGGTAGTGCCGAATTTCATTCTGATGGCGAACCCGGTCAAGAGCCAGCTGTGGCAATACGCGGTACCGTTCCTTGCGCAGAACCAGCTGCTGCAGAAGATCATCCGAGCCGACGTCATCGACGGCACCACCTGGGGCGTCTATCTCGGCTCCAGCCTCGCGCTCTCGGCGCTGCTCTGGTTCGGTGCGGTGCGGCGTTATCAGCAGGAGAAGCTGGCCGTTTCCGACTGACCTGAGAAGGCGCGTGGGAAGCGACTGCCTAGCCCGAGCCGTCAGGACGGGGCGCACAGTTGTGTCGGCAATCCCTTGCCGACGCAGACGCTCGGTCGGGCCGTGACGTCGGGAAAGGATTCCCGACCTACAAGGGTGCACGGTCGCAGGTCGGCAATCCCTTGCCGACGCGGACGCTCGACCGAACCGCGACGTCGGGAAAGGATTCCCGACCTACAGGCCACACGGTCGTCGGCAATCCCTTGCCGACGAACCCGTTGGCCGGGCCGCGGGCGTCGGCTAAGGATTGCCGAATTTGAATACTCGAGTCGATCTATCCTGGCCGAATGCGCTAATGGCTCCCCGACCTGCCGAGCTTGCGTGAAAGTCCCCAATGGACTGCGTGAAATCCCTCAGGTCGCAGGCCATCGGCAGGACGAACACCGCCGATTCGACTAACCCCTTCATGGCTCGGTTGTTGCTTGTCTTCTCGATTATCCCTGTAGCCGAGTTCCGCCGGTCCCCAATGCCCTTCCCTCTCACTGATTCATTGTCCGCGCCGTGGATCGACGGGTTGATGCGCGACCTGCTCCGTTTCTTCCGGCGGCGCGTCAGGTGTCCGGATACCGCCGCCGATCTGGCCCAGGAAACGCAATTGCGCGTGTGGCTGCGTTCTCGCGAAGGGCAAATCGGCAATCCGCGCGCCTTCGCTTTTCGGGTCGCCGAGAACCTGGTGGTCGATCATTGTCGCCGGCAGGCAATCCGCGAAATCTGCATTCCGCTGGAAGACGAACACACCGATACCGTCGCCGCATGCGATCCCGCTCCCGAATATAGCCTGGAGCAAAAGCAGCGCTTGAACCGGCTCAACGAAGCCCTATCGGAGCTGCCGGAGAAATGCCGCAGCGCTTTTCTGCTCAATCGACTGGAAGGTTTGTCGCATAAGGCTATCGCGGCGCGGCTCGGCGTATCGGAAAGCATGGTCGCCAAGTATCTGGCTCAAGCCATGCGGCATTGCCGTTCGAGAGTGGACGATCGGACCTCGCGGTAATATTCCGGAGATGGCGCGTCTTATACTATGACGCACATCAACCACCGGCGGCCCATGGATTCTTCTTCCCGTTCATCCCACTCCCTCGCCGACCGGGCCGAAGCCTGGGTCATCCTGTTGCATTCCGGTAGCGCCACCGACGAACATCGGCGCGAGTTGGCGGCATGGCGAGCAGCTAGCCCGGACCACGAGGCGGCCTTCCGGGCGGCGGAGCGCTTGTGGCAGGACATGGGAATGGCGCTCGCGCCGGAAGTCGCGAGCAGGCGTGAAGAAAGCTCCCCCTTCCAATCGCCCTCCCCCCAAGGGCTTCGCCGCTCTCTGTCCGGGGGAAAAGCGAGAATTTTCCGCTCGGCGCCGTCCGTCGGAAAGCAGCGCCGAACGGCATTCGCACTGGCAGCCTGTCTGCTGGCGTCGATAATCGCGGTCCGGATGCTCGGACTGACCGATGTCTGGCTCAGCGATTATCGCACCACCACCGGCGAGCGCTCGGAAATCACTCTGGCGGACGGCAGCCGTGTCATCTTGGATACCGACACGGCGCTGTCGGTGCATTTAGGCGAGCAGGTCCGCCGCGTGGAACTGTACCGGGGCCGGGCCTCGTTCAGGGTCGCCGCCGACCCGGCGCGCCCTTTCGAAGTGGCGGTCGGCGCGGTGACCGTCCGTGCGCTGGGCACGGCGTACGATGTGGCGTTGTCCGGGAACGAGGTTCTCGTCAGCGTTCTGGAGCACAGTGTCGCCGTGCGCGTGTCCGGATCGGAGCGAGCGTTGACGCTGGCCGCCGGGCAACGGACGCGCTGGAACGGCCGCGAACTGAGCGAGCCCGAGCCGGTCAATGCGCGCACCGCCTCCGCCTGGCACAAGGGAAAAATGATTTTCGACGACCGCCCCCTGGCCGAAGCCATCGCCGAATTGGACCGCTATCGGCCCGGCACGATATGGATCACCTCGGCCGAACTTCGCGCCCTGCGGGTAACCGGCGTGTTTCCGCTGAACCGGCCCGATACGGTTCTGAAGGACATGGCGGCAACGCTGAAGCTTCGTACCACCAAACTAGGCCCGTGGATCACGCTGCTGCATCGTTAAGCTGCTCCCGAGCGAAATGCGAGGCCAAAAAAAGCGGACAGGAAAAAAGCTTCCTGTCCGCTTGCGTTGAGGGGCGAGTTCTTATCGTGCCAGTTTCAAATGCTTCAACGCTTCTTCAGAGTGTTGGGCCGCGATATCGGCATGCCCCATTTTGCCGTGCTCAACCGCCTGATTAAGATGGTCGATGGCTTCTTTCACATGTTTGGTCGCTTCATCGTGATATTTTTCGGCGGCCTTGGCATGGGTGAGCGCTTCCTCAGCATGCTGGGTCGCCTGTGGCGCATGTTTATCCTGGCCATGTGCGAGCGCCTGCGCCGCGTGCTCGATGGCCTGGTCGGTATGAGCGTCCCAGGCGAACGCCATCCCGCTCGCCGTCAAAACCAACGCGCCTGTTAACGATGTTATTAGCTTTGTTTTCATATTCGCCTCCATAGGTGCTATTCATCGGTATCGACATGTCCTACCCCTTATCGTTCAACTCGGGGCAAGCTAAGCCTAACAGAAACGTCGGGCGGCTCGAAAGCACGTCATTGAGTATCGAAACTTAAATAATGCAGTAGATAAAGACAGATACATCTAGCGGGAAATCCGGAACCTAAACCTTTGTACCGGGCGCCGGAAACAAGAAAGGCCGACCGAAAGCCTTATCGGACATGCCGCTGCAAATTTCGCGGTCTCGTGCGTCTTTCCGTATGTCAGTCCAAAAAACAATACGGAGGCACCCTTGAAACACGGCCGCTTTTTGTCGTCCGCTGTCGGAGCTCTGGCATTTTCGGTCAGCCTGTCAGGCATGGCCGAAACCGTCCGCCATTTCGATCAGCCCGCCCAGCCGCTAGGAAAGGCTCTCACCGAGTTCGCCGACCAGACCGGAACCAAACTTCTGTTTCCCGCCCAATTGGTCGAGGGGCTGACCGCACCGGCCTTACACGGCCACTATACCGACACCGAGGCTCTACAGCGCCTGCTGGCGGAATCGCCCCTGACCTACGCCACGGACGGCACCGGCGGCACCCTAACCTTGATCCGCGCCGAAAAGCGCATGGCCGCACTCGACGAACAGGCCGTGCAGCTCGCACCGATCATGGTGAAGGAAGAGGCGCTGGCCGAGGACGAGGTCCACGGCTATGCCGTGACACGCGCCATGTCCGCCACCAAGACCGACACGCCGATCATGGACACGCCGGTGTCGATACAGGTAGTGCCCCGCGCGGTCATGCAGGATCAGCAAACCACGCGCCTAAAAGATGCGTTGGAAAACGTCAGCGGTGTGCGCCCCCAAACCAGTTTGGGCCGTGGCCACGGCTTCCTTATCCGAGGCTTCAAGAACCAGCGCGTATTTCGTAACGGCCTTGTCGCGGGCGGCATTTCCGTCGGGGAAGCGCCTGAGTTTGATACGGCCAATTTGCAAAGCGTCGAGGTATTGAAAGGCCCCGCGGCCATTTTATTCGGCCGCATCGAACCGGGCGGGATGATCAATGTCGTGACCAAACGGCCCGAGGATACGTCCCGCTATTCATTGGAACAGCGTTTCGGCTCTTACGATTTCTATCGGACGGAATGGGACGCGACCGGAGCGATCACCGAGGACCGGTCCTGGCGCTACCGCTTTGCCGGCGCTTATCAGAACAATGAATCGTTCCGCGATTTCAATTTCAACGACCGGATTTTGGTGCAGCCTTCCGTAACCTGGCGACCCAGCGACGCCACGGAAATGACCCTGGATGTCGAAGCCCTGTATCAGGAATACCAGGCCGATCGGGGATTGTTCGCCATCGGCGACCGCCCGGCGCCGATTCCCATCAGCCGCTCCTTTATCGATCCCGACGACCCGGTCGATACCTTGTCGAGGGTGAATCTCGGATTTACTTTGACGCATGCTTTTAACGAAACCTGGACTTTACGGAACAGGTTCTTGGCTTCGTTTAACGAAGACAGCAATTTGTCCGTGAAACCGGCGAATGCCTTCACCGTTCAACAGTTCCTGGATCCCGGCACCGGCAACCGTACCTATCTCCGCAATATCTTTTCTCAAGCCGCTGAATCCGAAACCTACACCACCAACCTCGACCTGACCGGGAATTTGGAGCTTTGGGGAACTAAACACCAAACCTTGGTCGGTTTCGACTTCCTGAGATCGACGGGCACCTATCTGACCCGAGGGGATTTCATAAACCCCGTACCGGGCCTGGAAATCGACATTTACAATCCGGTCTACGGCATCGACCGTTCGTTTTATGCGAATGCTCTGGCAACGCCTTTTCCGGCGGGAAGCAGTCATTCCTATTTCAGGGATGAGTGGTACGGCGTGTATTTCCAGGATCACATCACGCTCTGGGACACGCTCCACATCCTCGGAGGCGGCCGTTACGACTGGGCGACGACCGGACGCGGCAGGGGCGATTCCTTCAGAGCGGCCGAAGCCGATCTGCCGTCCCGCAAGGATGAAGGATTCAGCCCGAGAGTGGGCATTCTCTATCAACCCTGGTACTGGCTGAGCGTTTACGGCAACTGGACCACTTCGTTCGGCGCGAATAACACCATTACGAATAGCGGCGCCACGGTCGATCCGGAAATCGGCGAACAATTCGAGGCCGGTGTCAAAACCGAGCTTTTCGACCAGCGCTTGACGGCCACGCTGGCGTATTATCATCTGACCAAAGAGAACATCCTGACGCGGGATTTCAGCAGCCCCGACCCGTTCGCCGTTGCCCCGATCGGCGAAGCGCGCAGCCAGGGCATCGAGCTGGATGTGTCCGGACAGATTACGGACGAACTGAGCCTCATCGGCAGCTATGCGTTTACCGACGCGCGCATCACGAAAGACAACGACGGTCGGCAGGGCAACCGGATGAACAACGTGCCCGAGCACGCCGGCAGTCTCTGGCTCAAGTACGATATCCAACGCTACGAGCCGCTGAACGGCCTGAGTTTCGGCGCCGGTGTGTTCGTCGCCGGTCAGCGAGAAGGCGATGATGCCAATACCTTCGTCTTGCCGGGTTACGTCCGCCTGGATGCCTTTGCCGCCTACCGCTACCGGCTCAGCGACGCCAATCTGATCGCGCAATTCAACATCCGCAACCTGCTGGACAAGACCTATTACGAATCCACCGATCCGTTCCAGAGCGCGCCGCCACGCGTCGGCATTTATCCGGGCGCGCCGCTGACCGCGATGGGTTCGATTCGGCTGGAATTTTGATCGAATGACGGAGACATGATGAATCGATGGATGAGCGTCGTACGGCAATCCCCGAATGGCGTTGACGCATGGCGGGCGGCGCGTTTGTCGCGGCTCAAGGCGCGCCGAAAATTGTGGCTCGAGGTTCATGCCTGGCTGGGACTGATACTCGGCTTCTTTCTCGCGATCTTCGGCATCACCGGCAGCGTTCTCGTCTTTTACGAAGAAATCGACGACGGGCTGAATCCCGGCATCATCGCGCTCGCTGGTCCGGTCGAGGGACAGGCATATTTCCGCCCGGTCGACGACATCCTCGAAGCGGCGCGCTCGGTGATGCCGAACCGAGCGCAAATCGGCTCGATCGTTTACCCCCGGCATGACCGGCGGGCGTATCAATTCTTCTACCGCGTCGCCACCGACAACGAATCCACGCCCGAACTCCGGCACGTCTTCGTCGATCCCTATACGGCCGAGGTGACCGGAACACGGGCCGTGATCGAACGGGGACGGTGGATTCCGGACGGTTTCGTGCCTTTCATGTTCCAGTTGCATTTCGCCTTGCTGGCGGGCAAGACCGGCGTGGTCGTCGTCGGAATCATGGGCGTGATTTCGATCATTTCGGTGCTCACCGGCTTGATCCTATGGTGGCCATTGACCGGCAACTGGCGGCGGGTATTGACCATCAAGCGGAACGCCAGTCCCGAACGCCTCAATCACGATGTTCACCAAACCTTCGGCTTTTACACCGCCTTGATCCTGCTGGCGGTGCTCCTGTCCGGCGTGTACATGAACCTGCCCGATCATTTCAAGGCGCCGGTCAAACTGCTTTCGCCGGACAGCCGGACTTTCACGGACAATCCGCAATCATCCCCGGCGGCGGGACGGTCTCCGATCGGTTTCGATCGCGCCCTGGCCGGCGTCCGCAGGCGCTATCCCGAGGGAAGGATCAATGGGCTACGCCTGCCTGAGGGGGAAACGGGCGTCTATACGATCAGCATCAGGGATGTACCCGGTCTCAGCCGGTTTTGGTCGGAACGGCGGGTGACGGTAGATCAATATTCCGGTGAGATACTGACGGTCCACGATCCCGACACCCGAACCGCCGCCGGCGACACCTTTCTGGACTGGATGTGGCCGCTCCATTCCGGCAAGGCCTTCGGCTGGCCCGGCCGCATCCTGATCTTTTTCACCGGCCTCGCCTGCCCGGTGCTGTACGTCACCGGCGTGGTCCGCTGGCTGCAGAAAAGGCGGGCCAAAAAGCTCAAGATCCGAGTCCCGGATCGTCGACCGGCGTAACGCACGAACTGCAACTAGAGAGCGTCTTCGTCGGCAAGGGATTGGCGACCTACGACCGTGCCGCCCCGTAGGCCGGCAATCCTTTCCCGACGTCATACTCCGAGCGAGCGCCTTCGTCGGCAAAGGATTCCCGACCTGGGAAGACTTGAATGAATTTACCCGAACCTAAGCCGCCAACGACTTCCGCTGAACTCGTTTTGCCGTATGAGCGTGTTGCTAGCCCTCCGGCAAAAAGTCAAGCTCGTCATGGTCGTCCCCACGCTTACAAAAGTGGATTCGATCTCTTCCTTCGTGACCGAGATGCTGCCGTCCGGCTGAAGATGGCCGATCACGAACGACGCCAGGGGCTCAAGCTCGACCCGGCTCAGTGCGGTCCGGGCATCGTGGGTGGTGTGTACGCCGAGAGCCTCGCCGATAGGGCCTTCGTCGATCGCCCGAGCAACCGCGGCATTGCCACGGGCGAGATCGTGCAGCTGCTGCCACGTCTCGCGCCGGAAACGCTCGACCTCGGCGAATCGGTCGAACTGCAAGTCGATAGGCAATACCTTTCGCAGAGAGCTTGTGCCACGCCGGTAAGTGTTAAGGAACGCTCGGGTGTAATCGCGTACCGCGGCACGCAAGGCCGGATTTGTCAAATCCTCCGTTCAATTTTGTGTAGGTATTAAATTGGGTTATATGGCCAGCCCTTTAACAGGCTGTTGAAATTCGCCTCCATGCCTTCGGCTTTACCCCTTATCGGCGGCTTAATTTTTAGTGCTGAAGGTCCTTTTAGCGCTGAAATCCCGGTTCTAGCCGGTTTTCATCCCCCCGCTTGGGGGTTCTTGCCGCCTTTCGGCGAGTTTTGGGCAGACGCCCGCCTAGGCCGTCGACCATCGCCAGCCGAACAGCCCACCCAACCGGGTCAGGTTGTAGGCGGCGAACGTGAACACGGTCTGGGCCGCCACCTTCTTCAAACCCCGGAACCGGGTCTGGCGTAACCCGCCCACGGTCTTCGACCACCCGAAGATTTCTTCCACCCGCTTACGCCTCTTCAGGCTGGTCCGGTAGCCGGCGTGTCGGGTGGTGCGGCCATCGATGGCGGAGCCTTTTTCCTTCCGGGCGACATGCGGCGTGACCCGCTGCTCCCGGAGAGCTTGCACGAACTCCGGCACGTCGTAAGCCTTATCCGCCCCGACCGTCGCGCCGGGCTTCGTGACGGTGCGACCGATCATGATCTTGGCCGCGTCCCGTTCCGCCGTGCCGGTGGCGTGAGTCACCTCGACATCCACGACCAGGCCCGTCCGGTTTTCCATCAGGGCATGGCCCATGAAGCACAGTTGGGCTTTATCCCCTTCGCTTTTCTTGTAAAGGCGAGCCTCCGGATCAGTGGTCGAGGCGTGGGTCGCATTGGCGCGCTTTTCGCCCTTGAAATCGACGGACGGATTCCGGCCGCCGTCCTCCGGCGGAGGCGAGCCGCCATCCTTTTTCACAAAGCTCTTCATGGAGGCCCACGCCTGGATCAGCGTGCCGTCCACCGAGAAATGCTCGTCCGACAAAAGGTCCTGCCATTCCGCCAGCAACACGACCCGCTCGAAAAACAGCCGGGAAATCCGCTCGTTCAGCAACCGATCCCGGTTGGCGCTGAAGGTGGAGTGGTCCCAGACCTCGGCATCCAGCGTCAGCCCGACAAACCAGCGGTACAAAAGATTGAATTCGATCTGCTGGACCCACTGCCGCTCGGAGCGGACAGAGAACAAGACTTGGATGAGACTGGCGCGTAGCAGCCGCTCCGGCGGAATCGACTCCCGGCCGGTCCGGGCATAGAGGGCATCAAATTCCGAGTCCGGCGTGGTCAGCAGAATGTCGACCACGGCCCGGAGCTTGCGAAGGGGATGATCCTTGGGAATCCGGTCTTCCAAGGTTCGGTAGCTGAAGAGTTCTTGCTGGGTGATGTCGGCGCCGCGCATGAAAGCGTCCAAAGTATCTTGAAATGATATTATTTTGCCATGACAAACAATCGTTTATGCCTATTTTAGGCGATCCATCCAACGAATTTATGCGGCTTCCAGGGCCGAGAAAATCAACAGCCTGTTAAACCCACTTATTCTGTGACCTATTCACTATGTGTCGCGACTCGGTAAAGAATACGGGTGTGTCTGCAAGCGTTGGAACGGCTGCCGGAACCCCCAAAGCGAAACTCAAACTATCGGCAGGTTTCACGCGGACTCGCGACGGCTTTTTGATCAAGAAAGAAGCCGTGAGTGATTCCGGAGGAGTCAGAACTTATCTCGGTCTGCCGTTCCCCCTGAGCGCAGTCGAACGGCCTGTCCTGAGTCCTATCGAAGGGCCTGTCCTGAGCCCAGCCTAAGGGTTTTACGGCCTGCTGAGATTGGCTCTAAGTAGACACCTCGAAGAAGAGAACGTGGTCGGCCTTCGTCACGGTCGCCGATAAGGCAAATCGAAAGAAGTCCGCCGAATCCCACACACGGTGTGGCATTTAACGCAGAACTCCGACACCCTCCGAACTTTCGGACGCGAATGGTCAGAGCATTTTCATACCGGCTGGGCCGGCACTCGCAAGTAGCTCGGCAATCCCTTGCCGACGAACCCTTCGGCCCAATGACGGCGTCGGCAAAGGATTGTCTACAAATGCGTGGGAATCGATTCACCCGAACCGAAGGGCTCAACGGCTTCCGCCGAGCCCGTCTTGCCGTACGAGCGCGATAAAAAAGCCGAGGCCGCTTCCATGGCATCCTTGTTGCTTTGCCTCTTCCCTTGCAAGGCATGTCGAAAAGGCCTTAATTGAGGCCGGCCATGAGCGGCACGCCCGACGCGAAAGCAGGACTTTCGTTCCGGACCGCAATAACAATAACCTACCGTAATCCGGTTAACCGACAATGGACCATTCTCCAGCTTGCGTCAGCGATGTGTTCCTGAATCACCGGGAAACGCTCGTTCGCACCTTGTTCCGCATGGTGGGTTGCCGGCAGACCGCCGAAGACCTGGCACAGGAAGCCTATCTGCGGGTGATGGGGGCGGCGGAAAGGCATCAGGTCAACTATCTGAAAGCCTTTCTTTACCAGACCGCGCGCAATCTGGCCCTCGATCATTTGCGCAAGGCGAAGATGCGCGCCCGGACCGATTGCCCGGACGCCGACGCGGAAAAAGTTGCCGAAATTCCGGCTTCGGCGCCGACACCCGAGCAGGAAGCCGCAGCGCGACAGGACGTCGAAAGGCTGTTCCAAGCCCTGGCCGTCTTGTCCGAGCGGCGGCGGCAAATCCTGATTCTGCACAAGCTCCATCACTGGTCTTACGAACGCATCGCCAGCCACATCGGCCTGTCCCGAAGCGCTGTGGAAAAGAACGTCCAAGCGGCCCTGGCCCATCTCATGTCCGTCTTGGGAGACGATATCCTCTGACGCCAGTGTGTGCCCGCTCCCCCGGAACGTCTTATCCTATAGCGCCTCCATATCACGCAGACTCTATCGTTTTCATGACTTTCAACGGCGACGACGATCCCAAGCCGCCCGGCACACCGCAAGCCGATGCGCTGGCCTGGTTTGCGCGGCTGCGGGACAGCGAAACCGGCGCGGCCGAGCGGGAAGCTTTCGCCGCATGGCGTGCAGCCAAGCCCGAACATGCCGAGGCCTACGCCCGCGTGGAGAAGCTGTGGAATTCCCCGGCTTTATCCAAGGCGCTGGCAAGATTTCCCGCCGCGGTCCCGCCGGTCGTCGTCCGAACCCCGTGGCGAAAGCCACGCCGTTGGGCCGCGGCCGCCTCCGTCCTCCTGCTGGTCGGCTGGCTTGCTGCCGCGTCCGGACTCATCGACCGC
Source organism: Methylocaldum marinum (assembly GCF_003584645.1). Classification (GTDB taxonomy): domain Bacteria; phylum Pseudomonadota; class Gammaproteobacteria; order Methylococcales; family Methylococcaceae; genus Methylocaldum; species Methylocaldum marinum. The sequence goes on along the minus strand of NZ_AP017928.1, from coordinate 150,743 downwards.
TGGCGCGCCGATTACACGACGGTAGCCGGCGAGCAGCGCCGTATCGCGCTGGCGGACGGTTCCACCGTCATCCTGAACACCGATTCCGCCCTGGCGCTCGATTTCAACGACGATCGGCGCGGCGTTCGCCTCCTGGCCGGCGAGGCCTATTTCGAGGTCCGTTCCGACAGCGCACGGCCTTTCGTCGTCAGCACCGGCAACACGACCGTACGGGTGGTCGGCACCCGGTTCTCGGTTCGGACCGGGGAGACAACCTCGGTCGCCGTCGACAGCGGTATCGTCGCCTGTACCAACGGCCAAGGCGCCGGCGTCCGGGTAACGGCCGGACAGCGGGTATCGATCTCGCAGAAAACCGTCACGCCGCCGGAGCAAACCGACGCCGAACGCGCCTTCGCATGGCTCAAGGGACGCCTGATTTTCAAGGATCGATCCCTGGCGGACGTGCTGGATGAACTCGACCGCTATCACCCCGGCATCATCGTCATGGCCAACGGCAAACTCGGGGACAGCCGTGTCACCGGCAATTACAAACTCGACGACACCGCCGCCGTGGTCCGTGCCCTCGCGGACATCACAGGCGCCCGCGTCATCACCGTCTCGCCCTATCTGACGGTGGTGCGGTAGCCGTTTGCAGTGATATCGAAAAAAGGACGACGGCCGCAAGCCATGCGGCGTTTCGACGGCATCGACGCGCTTAACGGCCGTAAAGTTGTGTGGAACGCGCGTGCGGCGCGTGGGCCGGCAATCCTTTGTCCACCCGATAGACCGTGCTTGACAGTGTTTCACCTCATGTCCATCATTCGGACGCCATCGGCAAAATCGCCCCTCGGATTTCCGATCCGCCCAAGCGCAAGATGAAAATTTTTAACGTGGCGCGGCACACCCGGCCGTACTTCGACGCTTTCAATAGGTTTCGTGGTTCCGGCCGGATGAAGGCATCCGGCCACGCCTGCTCCGGGCAGGCGGAAGAGCCGCGGCTATTGATCCGCTGAATCCGCCCTATGCCAACTCCCTTCGAACGTACCTGGCGCGCCCTTGATGCCGACTCCACGCGGCCTCGGACACTCGGCATAGGGCTCGCGAGCCTGCTGCTGGGAGGATGGCTGATGTGGTTCATGGGTGGGCAGGTAGGGATTTATGAAATATCGGGCAGTACCAGCCTGGAAGTTGCGATCGCCGCGCATCCGATCGCAACCCGGATCGACGGACGGGTGGTGGAGGCCCGGCTGGAACTGGGCCGCCGCGTCAAGATCGGCGAGGTTCTGGTCGAACTCGATGCCGAAGCCGAACGTCTCGCCCTCGCCCGCAGTGAAGCACGCTTGGCGAGCTTCAAGGCTCAAGCCGTCGCGTTGCGCCCGGAAATCGAAGCGCGTGAAGCGGGCCTCGCGGCCTATTCCGGCGCCAAAACGCTACTGGTTGCCGAATCTCGCGCCAATACCGAGGAAGCCATGGCGCAAACCCGTTTCGCCGAGTCGCAGGCAGCCACCCGGCGGATGCTGGTAAGCCGTAACTTCGTGTCCCGCGAAGTTCTCCACGAAGCCGAAACCAAAGCCGAAGCCGGACATGCAGCAGTCCGGGCACGCAAGGCGAACACCGGCCGCATGAAGCGGGAAGCCGAGGTTGAAATCGCCGACCGCCGGGCGGAGATCGCCGAACTTCAGCGCAGGCTGGCGGATCTCGAAGGCCGGGCGACGGCCGAGGAAGTCGAAGCCCGCGCCATCCAACAGCGAATCGACGCGCATTTCATCCGGGCCGCCATCGACGGGTACCTGGGACGGGTCGAAATTGTGCGCGTCGGCACGGTGGTACAGGCCGGGCAGGTTTTAGGCACCGTGGTTCCCGACGGCGAACCGCATGCGGTGGCCTGGTTCGGAAGTTCCGCGGTAGGCCGCATCCGGCCACACCAATCGGCTCGCCTGCGGCTGGATGGATTTCCCTGGACCCAGTACGGCACGCTGGCGGCGACGGTCGACTCGGTCGGCAACGATCCTCTGGGCGACCGTGTCCGGGTCGAACTGGTTCTCCGCCCCGAATCGACACCTTTCATTCCCTTGGTACACGGCCTTTCCGGCACGACGGAAATCGAAGTCGAACGGATATCCCCGGCCCGCCTGGTGCTGCGGGCAGTCGGGCGCTGGTTGACCACCCGGACCGCCAAGGCCGCGAAAACAACAGCCCTGGACCTATCGCCGGGGAAGTCCATGAGTCACACCGGAAATCGTTAATTTGTCACTGATGGCGCGCACGAAAAGCGCTTATGCTTTTCCCCGATGCCGGAATTCAGTTCCCGGCAGTTCGATGCGTGAAATTAACGTTTCGGAGAAGACATGAAAGTAAAAAGCAAAGTCAAAGCCGGTGCTCAGACTCTCAACCGCTGCGATACCTTCCGCCGCTGATCCTCGCTGACCGGCGATAAAACCGTTCCCACTATCTTGCAAATGATGCACGTTTCGGAGAATGACATGAAAGTAAAAAGCAAAGTCAAAGCCGGCGTTATTGTCCATAACCGTTGCGAAACCTTCCGCCGCTGATCCTCGCTGACCGGCGATAAAACCGTTCCCGCCTTATAAGGCGGGAACGGTTTTCATCACAGCCGACTTTCGGCTTTTCCTTGCAAGGCCGCAGCAGACGGCCTATCGGTCTCCCATGACGCATCCGCGCGCCGTTTTTTCGTCCCAGAAGTCGTGCAAACCTCGCTCATGGACTGCGGACCGGCGGCGTTCAGGTCCTTGCTCGAAGGCTTGGGTGTCCCGGTGAAATCAGCTACCACCCGCAGAGCGGGTGGTTTGATGAAGGCCCCCTGAGGGGGCCGAAAAACGGATGAAAGGGCCTAAAGACCCTGGATATGCAGTTGCTCGATGCGCCTCTCCTCAGCTTCCTGATGACGGATATAGGCTCGAATCACTTGCTCATCCAATCCCACAGTGCTGACGCAATACCCCTTGGCCCAGAAATGTAGCCCCGTGAAGTTTCGCTTCTGTCCCAAGAATTCCCGATGGATACGGACCGCGGATTTCCCTTTCAGAAAGCCCACCGTATAGGCCACGCTGAACTTCGGCGGAATACTCAAGCACAGATGAATGTGATCCGGCATCGCGTGCCCTTCCACCAACTCGATGCCCACTTGGCGGCACAACTCGCGGAAAATCCCCCCGATCCGTCGCCGCAACGTTCCATAGATTGCCCGGCGCCGGTATTTGGGCACAAACGCAACATGGTACTTGCAGTACCATTTGACGTGCGATTGGCTCTGCCATTCTCGCATGATGACCTCCTTCCAATTGCAGTTGTAGGAGGGAGGTCATCGACCATCCAAGGGCGCTCGCCGGAACGGAAGAGCCTTGCGGAGTCCACCGCCAGAGGCGGTGGCTTACCTAATCGAGTTATGGGCGGTTGCGGGAGACCTGCCAGACCGACGTAGACGGCACGCCGGAGCAACGGTCGACTCGGTCGGACACCGGCTTACCACCCGGACCGCCAAGGCCGCGAAAACAACAGGCCCGAACCTATCGCCGGGGAAATCTATAATTGACATCCTCCCCGGCCTGAAGGCCGGAGATTCCTACGGCGCTCAGGGGCGGCATTGAGCCGCCCCTGAGTCGCTTCGGTGGGTTCCTGCTGCTGGCGACCCTACTGCATCGCTCACTTCACAGGCGAACCGGGCGTGTCCCGCCCTTAGCACATTGATCGCGCCGACCACCTCGGCGTTTTCCTCGAAGCCACATTCCACACACGCAAATCGGGCTTGCGTCTGCCGGTTGTCGGCAGACACATGGCCGCAGCACGGACAGGTACGGCTCGTGTTCTGTGGCGGCACTGCAACTAGCCAGCCGCCTTGCCACGCCAGCTTGTAATCCAGTTGGCGGCGGAACTCGAACCGGCCTTGATCGAGGATGGACTTGTTCAGGCCGGACTTGGCCCGAACGTTTCGTCCCGGTTGTTCGGTAGTACCTGCCGCTGACCTGGACATGTTCCGTACCTGCAAATCCTCGATACACACCATCGCGTGGTTTTGGCTGATCGCGGTCGAGGTCTTGTGCAGGAAGTCGCGGCGGGCGTTGCCGATGCGGGAATGAATGCGCTGGACGCGGGCTTTCGCCTTCTTCCGGTTGTTGCTGAACTTCACTTTGCGGGAGAGGGCTTGCTGTGCCTTGCGCAAGCGTGTCTCATGCCGCTTGAAGCTGTTGAGCGGCGCGTAGAACGTGCCATCCGAGAGCGTGGCGAACCGGGCCAGCCCCATGTCGATGCCGACCGCGCCACCCTGCGGGATGGGCTGCTCGACCTCGCGCTCGGTCTGGATCGACACGAACCACTTACCGCCCGACAGGCTGACGGTGACGTTCTTCACCGTACCCAGCACATCCCGGCTATTGCGATAGCGCAGCCGGCCGAGCTTGGGCAGGAAGATGCGACTGTTGCCCTGATCGAGCTTGATCTGTTTCGGGTCGGGGTAGCGGAAGCTGTCGCGCTGGCCTTTCTTCTTGAAACGTGGAAAGTCGGCCCGCTTGGCGAAGAAGTTGCTGTAGGCCCGCTCCAAATCCTTGAGAGTCTGTTGCAGCGGATGCACTGGCGCATCCGCCAACCACGCCGTTTCATCGCTGTTGCGCCACTCGGTGAGCAGCTTGCATAGCCCGGCGTAGCCCAGCTTCTTCTCTCCGCGCTCGTAGCGCTCTTTCTGCAACGCCAGCGCCTTGTTGTAGACGAACCGGCACGAGCCGGCGAAGCGGCGCATCCGGCGCTGCTGCTCGCCGGTCGGGCGTAGTTCGAATGTGAAGGCTTTGAGGCGTTGCATGCGCATAGTATAGTTTGGTCTATGAACAATGACAACGATATAAGGCATGGACGGCAATGCGTTTTCAAAATGCACGTCCACTTGGTCTTTGTGGCGAAGTATCGCCGCAGGGTATTCGATGGCGACGCCATCAACCGGCTGCGCACGATCTTCGCCAAGGTCTGCGCCGACTTCGAGGCGCAACTGATCGAGATGGACGGCGAGGACGATCACGTTCACCTGCTTGTGGAATACCCGCCCAAGGTGGCTGTCTCCAATCTCGTGAACAGCCTCAAAGGCGTCTCCAGTCGCCTGCTGCGGAAGGAACGGCCCGACATCCAGAAGCGCTACTGGAAAGGCGTGCTGTGGTCGCCGTCCTATTTCGCTTCAAGCTGCGGCGGCGCGCCGATTTCCATCGTGCGCCAGTACATCGAGCAGCAGCAAACCCCACACTGAAACCCAAAAAACAAGGACGGCTCCGCCGTCCGCGCTATCCTTCCCCGCCCTGAACGGCGGGGCTTGTCACGCACCGGGTCACACCGGAAATCGTTAACTTGTCACTGACGGTGCGCACGAAAAGCGCTTATGCTTTCCTGATTAGCGAGAAAGTTCAGCACAGGCTCACGTGGTGAGCGAGTATAGGCTTTAGACTATGGCCATCGATCACAAGAGAGGTGTCCCATGTCAATGAACCAAGTGCAATTTCAAAAGGGATTGTCGTTGGCCGAGTTTCTGACCCAATACGGCACCGAAGCACAGTGCGAAGCGGCCTTACAAGCTCTGCGTTGGCCGGACGGTTTCCGTTGCCCAGCCTGTGGCGAGGCACGGCATACGGTATTCAAACGAAATGAGCGAACCTACTGGCCATGCGGACACTGCCGAAAGCAAACGACGTTAACCGCCGGGACGCTCTTCGAAGCGACCAAGCTGCCGCTCACCACCTGGTTTCTGGCGATGTATCTCCTAACCCAGGCCAAGAACAATGTCTCAGCCTTGGAGTTGATGCGTCATCTCGGAGTGTGTTATCGCACCGCCTGGCTGATAAAGCACAAGTTGATCCAGGTGATGGCGGAGCGGGAGGCGGATCGGCAATTGAGCGGGCGGGTCGAGATCGATGATGCTTACCTGGGCGGTGAGCGCTCGGGGAAACGGGGACGAGGGTCGGAAAACAAAGTCGCCTTCGTGATGGCGGTGCAAACCACGGATGACGGACGTCCGTTATTTGTGCGTATCGATCCCCTGCCGTTCACCCAGCAGGCGATTGCGGAGTGGGCTCAACGCGCCTTAGCTCCGTCGACTTATGCACTCACCGATGGTTTGAGCGGGTTTCGGAGCTTGCAGCACGTCGTCGCTCGCCACGAATGCCTGATTCTGGGCTCTGGGCGGCAGTCGGCACAACATCCTGAGTTTCGTTGGGTTAACACGTTGTTGAGTAACCTGAAGACCGCGATTTCCGGTACCTATCACGCGTTCAAATTCGAGAAATACGCCAAGCGGTATCTGGCCGAGTTCCAATACCGTTTCAATCGGCGTTTCGATCTCAAAACGCTGCTTCGCCGGCTAGCGCACGCTGCCGTATTCACTCCACCTCGCCCCGAGTGGCAACTTCGCTTAGCTGAAGTTCATCGCTAATCAGGTATGCTTTTCTCCGATGCCGGAATTCAGTTCCCGGCAGTTCGATGTCTGAAATAAACGTTTCGGAGAATGACATGAAAGTAAAAAGCAAAGTCAAAGCCGGCGGTATTAATGTGAACCGCTGCGAGAACTTCCGCCGCTGATCCTCGCTGACCAGCGATAAAACCGTTCCAGCCTTATAAAGCACCCCATTACCCACATCTTTTTACAGCTTTTAAATCAATGGGTTGCCTGCCACACCAAAGTTCCGATTCAAGGCGATGGCGCACTGGCGCAAGCCGAAAATCAAGCACTTGGATCGGCGCGACTGGCCTGGCCTCCATAGGCAAAGGACTTGTGGGTAATGGGGTGCCTTATAAAGCCGGAACGGCTTTCATCACAGCCGACTTTCGACTTTTTTTGCACGGCCGCTGCAGGCGGCCTATCGGTCTCCCATGACGACATCCTCGCGCCGTTTTTTCGTCCCCGAAGTCGTGCAAACCTCACTCATGGACTGCGGACCGGCGGCGCTCAAGTCCTTGCTCGAAGGCTTCGGTATCCCGGTGAGTTACGGGCGGTTGCGGGAAGCCTGCCAGACCGACGTGGATGGGACCTCCATCGATACCCTGGAAGAACTCGCCAAATCCCTGGGACTCGACGCCGAGCAGGTGATGCTGCCCCCGGACCATTTGCTGATCCCCGAGGCCGGCGCCTTGCCCGCTATCGTCACGGTACGCCTGCCCTCGGGACTGCCCCACTTCATGGTGGCCTGGCGGCGGCACGGCGGCTGGGTGCAGCTGATGGACCCCGCATCCGGCCGCCGCTGGCAGACCCGCAAGTACTTTCTCCGAAACCTGTACATCCATCGCATGAAAGTGCCCGCCGCCGATTGGGGGGAATGGGCGCGTTCGGACGATTTTCTCGTCCCGCTGAATCGCCGCTTGCGCGAATTGGGACTTGCGAAGAGTGCCCGCGCGCTACTCGCCGAGGCGGCGGAAACACCCGGCTGGCAATGCCTGGCGGCGCTTGATGCCGCCACCCGACTGACCGCTTCGCTGGTTCGTGGCAAGGGGCTCAAGGCCGGCCCAGAAGCCGATGCCCTGCTGGAAGACATCTGGCGGCGGGCGGCCTCGTCGCCCGACGAAGCGCTCCGGTTCATCCCGGAAGCTTATTGGTCGGTGCGCCCGGTGCCGCCCGACGACGACACGGAAGAAGAGGAAGTCCTACTCAAGGGCGCGGTGCTGATTCGGGTGAGAGGACGCCTGGCCGAGCGTCCCGCGGCGGAAAGCGAGGATGACGAAACACCCGCGCCGCTCAGCGCCGAACTCGCCGCCGCCCTCTCCGAGGCCCCGCCGCGCCCGTTGCGGGATTTGCTGGAGTTGCTGCACGGCGACGGATGGTTGTCTTGGACCGCCCTGGGCGGCGGTCTGCTGCTGACGGCATTGGGCTTCGTCCTCGAAGCGTTGCTGTTGCGCGGCGTACTCGATCTGGGCCATGACCTGGGGCTGATGCCGCAGCGGCTTGCCGCCTCCGGCTACTTCCTGCTGTTCGTCTTCGCTCTGCTGTGGCTGGAACTGCACGTCACCGGCGCGCTACTTCGGCTGGGCCGGCGCCTCGAAACACGCCTCCGCATCGCCGTGCTGGAGCGGATACCACGCCTGCCCGATCAGTATTTCCGCAGCCGCCCGGTTTCCGACATGGCCGAGCGCAGTCATGTCGTGCATCGGCTCGGGCGGCTACCGCAACTGGGCGGGCAATTGCTCCGCGCGGTACTGACTCTCATCGTTACCGGTGCGGCCATCGCCTGGCTCTATCCCGCCGGATCGCCGATCGCCGCCCTGTCGGTGGTGCTCGGAGTGGGATTGCCGCTGGCTTTCAACGGCAGTATCGAGGAACTGGAATTGCGGGCTCGAACCCACAACGGCTCGCTCATCCGCTTTTACCTGGATACCCTGCTGGGGCTCTCGGCGATCCGTTCCCATGGCGCGGAAGCGTCGATACGCCGGGAACAGGAAGACCTCATGGTTGCCTGGGGCGGCGCCCGGGTGCAATTGTTCCGTGTCCAATGGCTGGCGGAGGGACTACAGGCGGCGGCCGGTTTCGGTCTGGCGGCCTGGCTGCTGTTCGATTATGCCGCGAGCATCCCGGACCCGGCCGGGGCGCTACTCCTGGCCTACTGGGCGCTCCACATCCCGGCGCTCGGCGAGGAGATCGCCCTCCTGGCGCGGCAGTATCCGATGCACCGCAACCTGGCCCTGCGCCTCATGGAGCCTCTGCGCGCACCGGTCGAATGGGATGCCGCCCCGATGGCACAACTGCCCGAAGCTTCCTTGCCCGGGGTCGAAATCGTTCTGGAAAATGTCGCCGTCCATGCCGGCGGCCATACTTTGCTGCACGGTATCGATCTGCATATCCCATCCGGCTCCCACGTGGCCATCGTCGGTCCATCCGGCGCAGGGAAATCCAGCCTGGCGGGGCTGCTGCTGGGCTGGCATCGGGCAGCAGAGGGCGAGGTGAGGATCGACGGAGAGCTTTTGGACGCCGCTCGCATGGATCTCCTGCGGCGCGATCTGGTCTGGGTCGATCCTGCCGTCCGCCTGTGGAACAGGAGTCTCCTCGACAATCTCTTCTACGGCACGCAGCCGGGCGCGGACTTGTCCTGGACCCTGGGCGCGGCGGAGCTGCTCGGCATCGTCGAGCGCCTGCCGGACGGCTTGCAGACTCTGCTCGGCGAGGGCGGTGGACGGCTGTCGGGCGGGGAGGGGCAGCGGGTGCGGGTAGGCCGGGGCCTATTGCGTTCCAATCCGCGCCTGGTGATCCTGGACGAGCCATTCCGCGGCCTGGAGCGCCCGGTCCGGCGCACCCTCCTGGAGCGGACCCACGCCCACTGGCGGGACGCCACCTTATTGTGCATCACCCACGATGTGGGCGAAACGCTGGGATTCGAGCGGGTGCTGGTGGTGAACGGCGGACGCATCGTCGAGGACGACGCTCCGGCGGAACTGGCGGAAAATCCGGAGTCCCTCTATCGCGCCCTGCTGGACGCGGAAACCTCGGTACACGAAGAAATCTGGGGAGATCCACGCTGGCGGAGGCTGCGGGTACAGGAGGGAGAACTACGCGAATGGAAGGTGCCGGAACCGGAGAAAGCCGCCGCTATCCCGGTAGGCTCGGTCAGGGATGGGGCGGGTTTCAGTGGGAATTGAACGGCCATTCACCAATAGGTTGCACCATTCGGATATCGACCGGATGTTATAACGAGCCGTTTCCCGCTTTCTTTTCGTCCGGATGCCGGCTATCTTCCCACAGGAAGCGCTGATCAAGTCTCCAATTCGGAGAAACGACCTGCGCAAATGATTGATCTAACAGGCCCTCACCCAACCCTCTCCCAGAGGGAGAGGGCTTATTCAGATTTTCCCACACACCCACCGCTCGGAAAAAGAATAACAACCTATGAATCAACCCGAACACCAGTTACGCCAACGTATCGCCTCGCTCGAAAACCAACCGGATGCGGAGGAAGAACTCGCCTCTGCCTTGAACGATCTGGCCGATCTCCTGGCCGCGCGGGGACATTGCGGCGAGGAAGTTCTAGCGCTATACCGGCGCGCCTTGGAACTGTTCGAAGTCAACGGGGGCTCGGATCAGCCCGACGTGGCCAATGTCCTCAATAATCTCGCCTCCTCCCATTACGAGCGGGGCGAATACAGCGAGGCGGAGAACTTGAGCGGGCGGGCGGTCGTGATCATGGACGGGCTGTTCGCCCAGCCGGAACTGGTCGCGGACACCGACGCGGATACGCTGGCGGCATGCCAGCGCATCCGCCGGCATGCCTTGAGCCAGTTAGCTTTGACCCGGCGCGCCCAAGGCCGCTACGCGGAGGCGGAGTCGATCCTGGCCCGGGCTTTGGCGCTGATGGAAGAACATTTCGGCCCGGACAGCCAGGAACTGGCGATTACCCTCAACGATCTGGGCATGCTCTATAAATACTGGGGGCGCTATGATCAGGCCGAACCGGCCTATCGGCGGGCACATGATATCCTGGAAAGACTATACGGACCGGATGATCCGGTACTGGCGGGGATTTTCTACAACCTGGGCGGTCTGGATCACGCGCGGGGCCGCTATGCCGAGGCGGAACCCCTGTGCCGCCGGGCTCTGGCTTTACAGGAAAGGGTTTTGGCGGACGGTCACCCGCAACTGGCCGTGACCCACGGCACCCTGGCTGCCATTCTCGATGGACAGGGCCGGTACGATGAGGCCGAAGCCCTGTACCGCCGCGCCCTCAAGGTTCATGTTGCCCGGCACGGCACAGAACATCCGGAAGTCGCCCTGCTGCTCAACAATCTCGGCGCCATCGCCGAAGCCCGCGGCCACCAGGCGGAAGCCGAGGCGTTGTACTTGCGGGCGCTGGACATCCGCGAGCGCTGCCTCGGTCCCGACCACCCGCTCACCGCCACCTGCCTCAACAACCTCGGTATGCTGTATCCGGCCATCGGCAAGGGCAGGAACGCCGAAGCACTGTTCCGGCGGGCGCTGGACATCCTGGAAAAAACCGCGGGTCCGGAACATCCCCACACCCTGATCTGCCGCGAGCACTGGGAAACCTCTCGCTTTGCCGGCGGCGCGTGATCCCCTCGCCCGAACTGGAAAAGCTGGCCTGGCCCATTGATCGCCTGGGCGAAGCGGTCGCCGCACTGGGCCACGCCCGCGGCTGGGCCGATCCTGCGCACGGCGTACAGGTCGCACCCCATCTCGGGAGCGATGACCCCGAGGCCGCCTTGGCATTCGAGCTATCCAGAACCGCCGCACATCTGGGCCTCGAAACCGAAGCGGTCGAAACCGGTTATGCCGGCATCCGCGCGTTTCTTGCCCGCTGCGCGCCGGCCGTGTTGCGTCTGCCCGGGAATCTTTTCTTACCCGTGCTGGCACGGCGCGGCAAGACTCTTCACGTCCTGTGCGCGGATCTGCAACGGCGGCGCCTGCCTCTGGAAACGGTACGGGAAGCACTATGCCGCGCACTGGACGACGAACTGGCCGCCGATATCGACGCCCTCATTTCCACCGCGCGCGTACAGGGGATCCGCCGCGCCCGTGCACGCGCCGCCTTGCTGGAAGAACTTCTGGCCGATCACCGCATCCGGGTAGGCTGGCTGGTCCGCCCGGCATGCACCGCTTCGCTGGGCCGGCAGGCAAGCGACTATCGGGTGCGGGGACTGCTGAGCACCCTGTTCGCCGCTCATACCCTGGCCTTCCTGTTGTGGCTGGGTGCCTGGTGGCTGCTGGGACAAGGCGTGTTCTCCGGACATCTCGACATCGGTTGGCTGCAAGCCTGGGCGCTGCTGCTTCTGACCCTGCTTCCGCTACGCTTGCTCGCTTCCGGAGCCGCCGGCTGGTTCGCGGTCCGCGCCGGCGCCCTGCTCAAGCGGCGCCTTTTGGCCGGTGCGTTGCGGCTGGACCCGGAGGAAATCCGCCACCTCGGGGTCGGACGTCTATTGGGCCGCACTCTGGAAACCGAAGCCCTGGAGCAAACGGCCGTGGCCGGCGGTTCTCTCGGATTGACGGGTCTGGTGGAACTGGTCTTGGCTTTCGGCATTCTCGGGCTGGCTCAGGATTCCCGGCCGTTACTCGTGCTGGCCGCCTGGAGCCTGGCTGGAGTGGGATTCGCCGCATATTACCTGCGGCATCAACGAAACTGGACGGAAACCCGTCTGGCCCTGACCGACATCCTGGTAGAGGGCATGGTGGGCCACCGCACCCGCGCGGTTCAAGAATCTCGGGAGCGCTGGAACTCTCGCGAGGACCACGCATTGACGCGCTATTACCAAGTCAGTCAGGCGCGGGACCGCGCCGCCCTGAACCTGCGGGCGCTACTGCCGCGCGGCGGCCTGCTCGTCGGCATTGCCTCGCTTGTCTCCGCTTTCATCGCCGGAGGCGACGGCGCCGTGCCATTGGCGCTCAGCCTCGGAGGCGTGCTGGCTGCGTATCTGGCCTTCCGCCATCTTGGCGAAGGACTGGAGCAAATACTGGGCGCCTGGGTGGCTTTCGAGCAAATCCGCCCATTCTGGCGCGCCGCGGCCCGTCCTGAAATCCTGGGACACCCCGGCGTCTCCGGCAACAAGACCACTTCCGGCCCGGAGCGCCCGATCATCGAGGCGCACAACCTGATCTACCGACACGCCGGCCAGTCCGATCCCGTGTTGTGCGGCGCTAGCCTTCATATCGGAGCGGATGACCGGGTGCTGTTGGAAGGTTCCTCGGGGAGCGGCAAATCCACCCTGGCTTCGCTCCTTTCCGGGCAACGCCTGCCGGAAGCCGGCCTCTGCCTGATCGGGGGCCTGGACCGCGCCAGCTTGGGCGAGAGGACATGGAGACGACATATCGCGCTGGTGCCGCAGTTCCACGAAAACCATATTCTCATGGGCTCGCTGGCGTTCAATTTGCTGCTCGGGCGGGGCTGGCCGCCAGCGCAGAAAGACATCGATGAAGCCGATGCCCTGTGCCGCGCCCTGGGTCTCGGACCGCTCCTGGAACGGATGCCAGGCGGCATCTTCCAAATGGTGGGCGAAACCGGCTGGCAACTCAGCCACGGCGAACGCGAACGCATCTACATCGCCCGCGCCCTGCTGCAAGGGGCGGAAGTGGTGATTCTGGATGAAAGCGTTTCGTCGCTGGACCCGCAAACCCTGCGGAACACCATGGCCTCGCTGTGGGAGCGGGCACCGGCTTTGGTGCTGATCATCCATGTCTGAAGCGGCCGCGGTCGATCCCGCAGTCTTCTCTCGAGCTATCAGCCTACGCGGACTACAAACTCGACGACACCGCCCCCGTCGTGCGAGCCCTCGCGGACATCACAGGCGCCCGCGTCATCACGGTGGTGCGGTAGAGCGTTAACCTGCGTTCCCCCGGTATGCCGGACGCGCGCTTCGCTTGTCCCAGCCCGTGAAATGACCGTGGCCCGTATGCGGCGCAGCGTAAATACGGGACCTCATAGCCCCGAATCCCGTATTCCGCTGCGCCGCATACGGGCTACAGGTTGCGGCCGCCCACCACAAAACCGCCGAAACCGTGGATTGGCAATCCCTTGCCGACAACCACGCTGAACTACGCGACGACAAATTTCTCTATGATCCGGTGTGTACTCCCACCCCCTGAAACGTCTCGGTAACCAGAGCCTGAATCAGGCATACAACACCGACATCGGGAGCATCCATGACAAGAACAACAAACCGGCATTCGAGCAAAGCCTTCTCACCCACGCTCACGCGCCTCGCCATCGGTCTCGCGCTGGCATTGCCGCCGTTTGCCTTTACCGCGCCGGCCCCGGCCGCCGAGTCCGCCGCCCTCGGCGAACAAGCCATATCGTTCTCGATCCCCGCCCAGCCGCTGGAAGACGCATTGAACGAGTTCATAGCCGTCACCGACTGGCAGGTCGGCTTCGCGGCGGGCCTCGCCAAGGACGCGCGTTCCCCCGGCGTCTCCGGACGCCATCCGCCAGCGGAAGCCCTGAGAAAACTCCTGGCGGGAACCGGCCTCGTCTATCGCCATACCGGAGCCAGGGCGGTCACGCTGAAACGGGCTCCGGAGCCGATCCGCCTCGCCGCGGCCGAAGGCAACGAAGTACGACTGGCACCCGTTACGGTGAAAGATACGGCGATGGACGAGAACGATCCGTACGATCCGAGCTATACCCGCACCAACGCCGCGACGGCCACCAAAACGGACACTCCGATCATGGAGAACCCAATGTCGATTCAGGTGGTGCCGCAAGCCGTATTGAAAGATCAACAGGCTTTTCGCTTGCAAGATGCCGTGAAAAACGTGAGCGGTGTACAGCAATACTCCACCAATGGCGGAACCCTGGGCGGAAACGACACATTTGTCGTGCGTGGATTCGAGTTGGGAAACATACGTTATCGAAACGGTATCAGGATTGCCGGAAATAACGCCGATTTTGCCAATCTGGATCGGATCGAAGTGCTCAAGGGACCGGCTTCCGGATTGTATGGGCGCATTGAGCCGGGCGGACTGATCAACGTCGTGACCAAGAAACCGTTGACGGAACCCTATTATTCCCTGGAACAACGCTTCGGCTCCTACGATTACTACCGGACCGAAGCCAATGCCACGGGACCGCTTACTCAAGACGGATCGCTTGCTTACCGGCTGGATCTCTCCTATCTCGATACCAAGTCGTTTCGCGACCTTTTCGTCAATGACAGGATTTTCGTAGCGCCCGCCATCAGTTGGAAACCATCGGACAGCACCGAATTCAATTTGTCGGTCGAGTATCTGCACGAAGACCGAACGTACGACGCGGGCATTCCGGTCATCGGCAATCGGATCGCACCGGTTCCGATTTCCCGTTCGTTTACCCAGAAAGGATTAGCCGATAATAACGCGTATTGGCTGATCGATTTCAATTGGTCGCATCACTTTAATGAGAACTGGAAACTGAGAAATGGTGTATTGGCCACAGAAGTCACGTCCACCTTCGAAGAAGTCTATGTCGAGGATAGAGTTGCTCCGAACGGCGATGCCACACGCGGGGCTTGGTTCGGTGGCGGCGACAACGATCTGCAGACGGTTTATCTGGATCTGACGGGTAAATTCGAAACATTCGGAATCCGGCATAAGCTGCTCATCGGAGCCGATTACTACCATTATCGTGATCATAAGCAGGCCACCAGCCGTTTTGTCGACAATATCAATATCTTCAAACCACTGCCCAAGATCGATCTGGAATCGGCCAAGGGACCGCCCTATCTGTGGAATTCCATACAAACCAACGAATGGTATGGCGTTTATTTCCAGGATGAAATGACGCTGTGGGACAAACTGCATATCATGGGCGGCGGACGCTACGACATCGCGACCTTTGGCTCCGGTTCTTCCGATCAAAATCTTGCGCAGGCACGTTCCAATTTCACCGATTTCGAAGAGAACTATTTCAGTCCGCGTGTAGGCATCCTCTATCAGCCTTGGGAATGGCTTTCGCTGTACGGACACTTTGTCGAATCATTCGGAGCCAACAATGGTCAACAAATTTCCGGCAAACCTTTTGATCCCCAAACTTCGACCGAATTTGAAGGCGGAATCAAGACGTCATTTTTTGACGGGCGGTTGATCGGCACCCTGGCTTATTATCATTTGACCAAGCAGAATGTTCTGACGCCCGATCCCAATAACCGTAATCTGCTGGCAGCGATCGGCGAGGCCCGTAGCCGAGGCGTGGAGCTGGATATCAGCGGCCGATTAACGGATGGGCTGAGCATGATCGGCACCTACGCCTACACTGACACCGAAGTGACTAAGGACAACTCGGGCAACCAGGGAAACCGCCTGCCGCATGTGCCCCTGCACTCCGGAAGTTTCTGGCTGAAATACGATTTTCAACAGGATGTCCTGAACGGTCTCAGCATAGGCGCGGGCGTTTACGCCGCCGGTCGGCGTTACGGCGATGCCGCCAATAGCTTTTCCGACGGCGCCTACGCACGCTTGGACTTGATGGCGGCTTATCGTTTCAATGTGGGACCCACGAGACTGACCGCCCAGGTCAACATCCATAACGTCACCGATACCGAATACTTCATACAGCGCGCAGCCTGGTCCAATAACCCGGCTGAACCGTTGATGGTATTCGGATCGCTGCGATTGGAGCTTTAGATGAGCGGCATCTATCGGCAAATTTTCGGTACGCACAGCGCATGCACAGAGCGTAGGCTGGGGTGAGGCACGAACCCCAGCCTACCATGGCCGAGTTTCGGGCAAGGAATCGAATTACCGGCCGAAATGATCGACGACGATTTTCCCTCCCGACATCACCAAATCCGGTGATTCCAGGAGTTTAAAGTTTTCCAGTGCATTACCCTTGACCGCGATGAGGTCGGCGGGAGCACCGACGCTCAGGGTGCCGAGCGGAGCGAGACCCAAGACCTCTCCCGCTTTGGACGTGGCGGTTTGGAACACCTCCAGAGGCGTCGCCCCGGTCAGGTGCACCAATAAATGAAGCTCCTGGGCATCGATGCCCCAGGGAATTTCCGTATGGGCGATTTCGGCGCCGTAGAAAAGCTGGGCGCCCAGGCTCGCCAATTTGGAAACGTTCTGGCGGATGCCCGGACAATGGGAAAGCGTATCGAGCGTGCTCAGAATCCTGACACCTTGTTGAACGGCTTCGTTGAGCAATTCGTCGGATATCGGCTCGCAGGGGACATGAGCCCACTCGTCGACACCGGCCGCCAGTGCGCGAGCCACGCCTTTCGATTCCGCCACATGCGCCGACACCTGTTTGCCCAAGCGATGGGCTTCGTCCACCACGGCGCGGGTGATTTCCAGGGACGGCATCGGCCAGGGAGGCGGCGTCGAAGCCTCATGTCCCGTACTCCATGAGGCACCCTCTTCGCCGCCGGGTTCCAGTGCGATTTTGATGATTGCAGCACCGCCTGCAACCAGGCGTTGTACGAGTTGTCGCGCCTCTTCGGGCGTTTCGACCGGCGCCGCCACCTCGCCGTGCCCGTGACCGGGCTGGCCGAATACCGGAATGGGATATCCGCCGGGTACGGTGATGATCGGGCCGGCCGTCGACAGGCGCAGACTGCCTTCTCCACCCGAAGACGGCAACAAAGGCCCGCCCACATCCCGAACGGTCGTCACCCCGTGGCGTAGCACCGTATCCTGCGGCACGTTCTGAAACGCCAGATGGCCGTGCAACTCGATGAAGCCGGGAAGCAGAGTGGCATCGCCGAGCTCCATCACGCGCGCGCCCTTCTTGCGGAACCGCTCTGACGGCCCTATGCCCGCCACCTTGCCGTCGACGATCGACACCGCATAATTCGTATGCAACTCGACTCCGTCGAATACCCGCTCTGCCCGCAGAATCAGGGATCTCGCCTTGTGCGTCACCCCTGCCGCCCGCGTTTCCTCCAAGGGCGCTCCAATTGCGCCGAACAGTATGAGCCCGGTAAAAAACAGATTCTTCCGTAGCCGGAATAGGCGTTTCGTTTTGGAAATCATGGACAGATTCTCGTGATTTTTGCGGCGATAACAAAGCTCTGTGAAAACGATCTGCTGGCTGCCCGAACCAAAGATTCCGACCCGACCGTCTCCGGCAGGAGGGTGTCGCGAAAGGTAGATCAGGGTACGCGGCAGCGAGGACCGATGTCTGGATTGTGCTGGGCTTCGAGCCTCCTCAAGAACCGGCATCAGGAACTTTCGCGACACCGTCCTTCGGGAAATAGCAAAACAATCGGCCGGATTGGTCGCACGGACGCTCCGGCAGCCGAGGTCGTTAGGAGCAATATGTGGGCCACCGCGACAGGTCTTGCGGAACGGGGATTCCGGAAGGCGGCCGGGCGTTTTGCAGTGGGATATGCCCGATGGCCGAGTGATTTCACTCAGCTTGGCGTCGTGAAGGGCGGCTTCGGCGCTTCCGAAGACGCCGTTTGCGATTGGGAAGAGATTCCCGATCTACGGGGGCACGATCGTAGGTCGGCAATCCCTTGCCGACGAAAGCGCTCGACCGGGCCGCGTGACGTCGGGAAAGGATTCCCGACCTTGTATTATGAATTCCGTGTGGTTCGGAAGGGGTTGGAGAAGACTCCCGACCGGTCACCCCAGGCCTGGAGGGCGCTCCAGGTTTGAGCGACTGGATGCCGTTCCCGCCCTTGGGACACCAAGCCCGTTGCGTCGATCGATGCAGCAGTCGCTCACCCTCATCGAGCGATCGAACAGTATCTTCGGCCCGGCTTGCCGGCAGCCCGCATTCACAAGGTAGATCATTTGAGGTTCATGATGCCCACGTTTTATCTCGGAATTGATGTCGCCAAAGCCAAACTGGACTGCGCGTTACGCCTCCCCAACGGGAAGTTCCGAACCAAAGTCATCGCCAACTCCCAAGACGGGTTCGCCACCCTCGTCACTTGGCTCACCGGCCCAGAGGCACGGAATGTTCACGTGTGTATGGAAGCCACTGGGGTGTATTGGGAAGACGTCGCCCAGTGCTTGGCTACCCAAGGATTCACTGTCAGCGTCATCAACCCCGCCCAAATCAAAGCCTATGCCGCTTCCCGCTTAACCCGGACCAAAACCGATGCCGTTGATGCGCGCCTCATCGCCGAATTTTGCGCCGAACGCCATCCGCCTCCCTGGCAGGCGAGAAGCGAAGCCGAAATCGCCTTGCGCGCGCTCGTGTTGCGTCTGGATGCGTTGCAAGCCCTGCGGACCCAGGAAAGTAACCGCCTGGAGGTCGCCCGCGACGCGGTGCGCACCAACATTCAAGAACACCTGAATTGGCTCGATCAGCAGATCAAGAGCCTGATCAAAACCATCAATGAGCACATCGACTCTAACCCCGATCTGAAGGGAAAGCGCGAATTACTCGAGAGCATCCCCGGTATCGGGGAACGCACCATCGCCATTCTGCTCGCCTTCTATGCCGAGCCCAGCCGCTTCGCCAATAGCCGACAAGCCGTCGCCTTCGCCGGGCTCGACCCGCGCCGGCAGGAGTCCGGAACGAGCGTGAAAACCAAGCCGCGGCTGTCCAAAGTCGGCCATGCCTTCTTGCGCAAAGCCCTCTACATGCCGGCCATGGTGATCCTGTATAAGACCGCTTGGGGCCAGCCCTTCAAGAACCGGCTCGCGCTCTCGGGCAAGCCCGCCAAGCTCATCATCGGTGCCATGATGCGCAAGCTCCTCCAGGTCGCTTTCGGCGTCCTCAAGTCCGGAAAACCCTTCGATCCAGCACTCCATGGCACTTGACCCGGATAACAGTATCTACCGGGTGCTCGGTTGTAGGTCGGCAATCCCTTGCCGACGAAGCCCTCGATCGGGGCACGGCGTCGGGAAAGGATTCCCGACCTACGACCGAGTACCCGTCGGGTAGATATGAAGATGCTCTAATTCCAAATGGCTTTCAAATTAGGAATTCATTCGGCGGGACGGGTTCGGGGCCGCGAGGCCGTAACCCACCGACGGTCTCGAACGGTGGGTTACGCTCCGCTCACTCGCCCTACTCGAATGTCGGATGGAATAAGGCCGATGTCTTTGACGTGTACTTCTACTCCTATTCTCGTATTCGAACGGTCATTCCCTATCCATTCGGCTCGGCTGCGTGGGAATTACGCGTTGCCCCGGTGTCCGGTCCTTCCGACACTCGCATGCATTCCCGCTCGCGTCCTGCCTATGGGTTTCCGACGGCTCGTTCCATCCTTTTGGAACCGGATAAACGGGCCGGCGCCCGATGACTTTGATAAACCCGTCTTGCATATGAACTCTTCCCTTTATTTTTCGTTACACGAGACTATCGTTTCATTTTGACAGACGTATGACGCGCCTGGTTCTTCGACATTCTTCGATCTATCGCGCCGCGGTACCTCCCCTATTTTCGGCAGGCTGCACGAGCGGAAACTGCCGTATCCGGAAAGTCCGAAAATACCGCGTCGACGCCCAAGCCGAAAAACTGCCGATATTCGTTCAGCGGATCCCCGCCGTAGTCGCTTGCCAGATAGCGGGGCTCGTTGCGAAACGTCCAGGCGTGGACGAATAATCCTACACTGTGCGCATCACGGATCACAGCGGTAGGTTCCCCGAGTTTCTCCCCGGAATCATCGGCTGAGCGGTCGCGTCCGGCGGAATCGGCAAAACCGACCAGATAACGTTTCCACGGCCCGATGCCGTCGGCATAGGTCTTGATCGCCTTTAAGCCATCCAAGGTTAACAGATCCGCATAAGTGCGTGGATCGCCGCTGACCGTGAAATCGTAAGGCTTGCCGGGCACCGGGCCGCCGTCGGGCGCGATACCGTCCCCGTCGATGAGCTGTACCAGCCGTATTTCGGTCAACTTCCTCAGGCCCTTCAAGTTGGTGGTCTCGAAGGACTGGATCACGACCGGAGCCGTGCTGCCGTTCAGCCCGTAGTGATCGAGCAATTCGATCAGTTTTTCCTCGAGCGGCAGTCCGACCGAGCGGTGATAAGTGGGATGCTTGGTTTCCGGATAAACGCCGATGACACGCCCGGTCCGATCGCTCGCCCGTTTTGCCAGTTCGATCACTTCTTGAAACGTTGGGATTTCGAAGCGGCCGTTGAACTGCTGTTCGCGGAACGGAAGGCGCTGCCGGGCGCGCAAGGTTTTTATTTCGGCGAGGGTGAAATCGTCGGCAAACCAGCCCTCCGCGCGTTTTCCGTCGATGGTCTTGGCCGTGCGCCGGGAGGCGAATTCGGGATGTGCCCCGACATCGGTGGTTTCCGTGATATTCAGCTCGTGCCGTGCGATCAGCGTACCGTCCTTGGTGGACACGAGATCGGGTTCGATGAAGTCGGCGCCCTGCTCTATCGCGAGTTCATAGGCGGCAAGCGTATGTTCGGGCAAATACCCGCTTGCGCCCCGGTGAGCGATGACGGCGGGCGGTTCCCCGCTTAAAGTCGGAAAGACGGAATGATGTGCACAGCCGGTCATAAGCAGAATGCAGCATGAGACAAATCCAAATCGAATTGCCCGGCGTTTGTGTTCGACCCCGGGCAAACCTAAAAGCGGCAGTTGCCGGAAGCAATTTCGCCGATTTCGACCGCGACCAAGCATACATCGTCTTCGAATTGTCCGCGAGACGAAAAGCCCCGCGCGGCGTCGACGAGTTCCTGAACCAAAGCCTCGCCCGATCGGCTCATACGCATCGCCGCCAGGTCGAGCAGGCGTTCCTGCCCCAGGATATCGTCATCCTCCAATCGAATCTCGAACAGCCCATCCGTGAAGAGCAACACCGCGTCCTGCGCTTTCAGTTCGGCGCTCCCGGTAAGGTAAGCCACTTCCGGTCTCACGCCCAGCACGCCGCCGTTGCTGGACTGCACGCAATCCAGGTGCACGGCCCTTCCGGACCCGCGGCTCAGATGGATGGGGCATGGATGTCCGGCATTGGCGTAACGTAGCTCGCCGACTCCGACATCGATCACCAGCGAAAAAGCGGACGCGAAGGTCGACAGGCTGCTGCCCTTCAAAATCTCGCAAAGGCTCCGGTTCAGCGCCGTCAGGAACAATCCCGGATCGCCGGCCGTCCCGCGATGATTCTGTATCAATGCGCGCATCATGGCCATGATCAAGGCGGCCTGGACGCCATGTCCCATGACATCGGCAATCAGAATCGCAATGGCGGCTTCGGAAATCGGAAACACTTCGAAATAATCGCCGCTCACCATACCGAAAGGGGCATAGTGACTGAAAACCCGCACGGCACTCATGGCCGGCAGGACATCGGGAGGAATCGTCGGTATGTTGCGCGGCAGCATGGCGAGCTGCACCTCGCGGGCCATGCGCAGATCGTCGGTCAACTGCTGGTTGCGGCGACCGATTTCGGCCTGTTTTTGCTCCAACTGCATGATGCTCTGCATCAGCAGCCGGGTCTGCAGGCGGACCAGGGTTTGTACCGAAATGAGTCCTACCAATGCACATCTGTCGTCGACCAGCAGCACGTCCTGATTGAAGCTTTCGCCGGTGCGCGAAAACACGCGCTGGAGCACGTCCGCCCATGACTGCTTGACGTTGATCAATAGCGGCTGTTCGACCAGGTGATTGCGAACCGGTGCCTTTCCGAACAGCGCGAAGCCGTATTGAGAGCCGAGGCACATGGCGATCTCGTGCCGCGCGCACAAGCCGACCACCCGCTTCTTATCGAGTATCGCGATATAACTGGCGTCGGCCTGCCGAAACTTTTCCTGCACGGAAGCCAGAGGTTCGTTCAGCTGCACGCAGGTCCGGTGATCCACCAAGGCCTCCCAGTCGATGTTCGACATCTCGGAAGTCGGTTCGGTGAGGGCCGGCGGGTTTTGCCCAATTTCGGTATCGATCATCGGCACGATGTCCACATGTCGGCGTTCCAACTGATGAAGCGCTATCTTACCCGAATCCAATCCCGGCAATATGCAAACCGCCCAAATGTCTTCAATTCCGCTTATGCGGGCGCCGGTATTTCGGAATTCGAAACTTTCCCGCCGGTTTTGGTTCGAAGTGTCAACTTCTCGTTTAGAATCTAGACTCATGCAGAACATAGGCTATCCGGACACGGTAAATCCGTTCCAAACATCCCGAAAAATGAGCTCCAGACCCAAACTCCAACGCAACCTTCAGCGGCGCCGGCTAGGCGGCGTCTGCGCGGGAATCGCGGATTATCTCGGCGTCGACGTTGCGCTGGTGCGTTTTCTCTTCATCTTGTCGGTATTTTTTTCTTTCAGTCTGACGATGTGGGTTTACCTGGCACTCTGGGCCCTGTTGCCGGCGGGAACCGAGACGCCGATCCCGGATGTATCCTGGCGTCTGTACCGTGAACTGAGGCGCATCGAGAAACTGGTCCGCAAAGTGCATCGCCGATTGCCGGCGCCGGTCGCCGACGAGGTTCAGGAAACCTTCGACGTGATCAAGTTCGTTGCCCCCTATTTCGAACGCATCGGCGTTTCGGCGAGGATGGTCGATTCGCTCAGGGAACTGGCTTTACTGCGTTTTCCGTCCATTTTGAAACAAATGCTCGCCTTCCCCGGAAACCTGCCCCCCTTCAAACGCGCCCGGCTCGAACTGACGGAACTCAGGGACGAATTTCAACGCGCCTCGAATGAACTGATCGATCAGGAAATACACCGCACCGTAGGCGATACCGAGCTGACTTCGCCGCAGGTCAGGCTGTGGAAAGAACGGCTCGCTCCTCTCCGTGAAATTCTGCGGGAACGAACCGATGAAAACACCCTGCGCACACTTGAACAAATCGAGGAGAAGCTGGCCTTTCTCATGGAAAGGACCGAAAGCGGAGGCGATCCGTTCGATCTGACGCCATTCGAAGTCCGCAAGATTGCGTTCGATTACCTGCCCGATACCGTCAATCAATATGTGTCGCTGCCGCCGAGTCTCGCCCGTTCGCAGCAGCTCAGCGGCGGCAAGACCGCCGAGGAATCGCTTAACGATCAACTGAATCTGCTCGACCGTGCCCTGCATGATCTCGCGAAGAGCCTGTTTGAAAAGGATGCTCAGGGCTTGCTGGTACACGGGCGATTTCTCAGGGAAAAATTCGCGGAACAATCGTTTCGACTGCCGAATTGACGGCCGAACCGGCTGATGATCCGGCGCCGCATCATCAGCTGCGGGTGATCCATCGTCCGAGAATTTTTTATGGAACAAACCGGTTTTGTCCGGATACGCCGCTTGCCCGTTGCGATACAATAGGCTATTCATCCAACCAGCCTGTAGGTTCGATTTATGTTTAGCAAGGGTATGGAGATCGCGGGATTTGACGACGAACTGTGGTCTGCGATCCAAAACGAAGAAACGAGACAAGAAGACCATATCGAGCTGATTGCCTCCGAAAACTATGCCAGTCCCAGGGTGTTGCAGGCGCAAGGTACCGTGCTCACCAACAAGTACGCCGAAGGTTATCCGGGTAAACGGTACTACGGCGGCTGCGAATACGTGGACGTCGTCGAAAGCCTGGCCATCGAGCGAGCAAAAGAGCTGTTCGGCGCCGACTTCGCCAACGTTCAGCCCCACTCCGGGTCGCAGGCCAACACCGCGGTTTACATGGCGCTTCTCGAACCGGGCGACACCATACTCGGCATGAGCCTGGCCCATGGCGGCCATCTGACCCATGGCGCAAAGGTCAATTTTTCCGGCAAGATTTACAATGCCGTCCAATACGGCCTCGATCCGGCCACCGGCCACATCGATTACGACCAGGTCGAATCCCTGGCCAAGGAATATCGGCCGAAGATGATCGTTGCCGGTTTCTCGGCCTATTCGCGCATCGTCGACTGGCAGCGCTTCCGCACCATCGCCGATTCCGTGGGCGCCTACCTGGTCGTGGACATGGCGCACGTCGCGGGACTGGTCGCGGCAGGCGTCTACCCCAGCCCGGTTCAGATCGCCGACGTCACCACGACGACCACCCACAAGACCTTGCGCGGCCCGCGCGGCGGCCTGATCCTGGCCAAATCCAACCCGGATATCGAGAAGAAGCTGAACTCCCTCGTCTTTCCCGGCATTCAGGGCGGCCCCCTGATGCACGTTATCGCGGCCAAGGCGGTTGCCCTGAAGGAAGCCGCTCAGCCGGACTTCAGGCAATATCAGGCGCAGGTGGTCGAAAACGCACGCGCCATGGCGCAGCGCTTCGTCGACCGTGGCTACAAGATCGTCTCCGGAGGCACCGACAACCATTTGTTCCTGGTCGATTTGATCGACAAGGGACTTACCGGCAAGCTGGCCGACGAAACCCTGGGGCACGCCAATATCACCGTGAACAAGAACGCCGTGCCCAACGACCCGCAGTCGCCGTTCGTGACCAGCGGCATTCGCATCGGCACGCCGGCCGTCACGACCCGCGGCTTTACCAAGGCTGACTGCGAAGCACTCGCCGGCTGGATGTGCGACGTACTCGACGAGCCGCAAAACGAAGCGGTGATCAACCGGGTGAAAGACGACGCACTGCAGATTTGCCGTAAATATCCCGTCTACGCGGACTGAGCGTTAGTTCCCGGAACCGCGCGGCTTTCTTGCCGGGCTGCCCCGTTCCGTTGACGACAAAGCCATAATGCGCTGTCCATTTTGCGGTGCTCAAGATACCCGAGTCATCGACTCCCGCTTGTCCCAGGAAGGCGATCAGGTGCGTCGGCGCCGCGAATGTACCGAATGCAAAGAGCGTTTCACGACCTACGAAGCAGCGGAACTGAACATGCCCCGGGTGATCAAGGCCAACGGCAGCCGGGAACCATTCCGGGAAGAAAAGCTGCGCGCCGGGATTCTGCGCGCTCTCGAAAAGCGCCCGGTGGGCAGCGACCGAATCGAAGCGTCCATCAACCGCATCAAGAAAAAACTCTTGGCTCGCGGCGATCGCGAGGTCTCGTCCCGATTCATCGGCGAAAGCGTGATGCAGGAACTCGGCGAGCTTGACCACGTCGCTTATGTCCGGTTTGCCTCGGTTTACCGGAGTTTCGAGGACGTGAACGAGTTTCGCGAGGTCATCGACCGGCTCGAAAAGCAACCGCACCCGAATGAAAAGAGGGACCAGCCGGACCTGTTCGACGACGAGCCGGAGCCGTAGTCCGATGGCGCCTTCGATGAAATTTTCCCGCGAGGACGCGGAGTTCATGTCCCGTGCGCTGCACCTGGCCGAGCGGGGCTTATTCACGACCGATCCCAACCCGCGCGTCGGCTGCGTCATCGTGAAAGACGGCCAAATCGTCGGCGAAGGCTGGCATCGACAAGCGGGCGGCCCTCACGCCGAGGTCGAGGCGCTTCGGCAAAGCGGCGCTCGTGCTCAAGGCGCAACCGCTTACGTCAGCCTGGAGCCGTGCTGCCATCACGGCAAGACGCCGCCCTGTACGGACGCGTTGGTAGCGGCCGGGGTTTCCCGCGTGGTGGCGGCCATGAAAGACCCGAATCCGCGGGTTTCGGGCGAGGGTTTGCGGATACTCGAAAATGCCGGCGTGAGTGTCGCATGCGGGCTGTTGGAAAACGCGGCGACGACCTTGAATCCCGGTTTCTGCAAACGCATGACAACGGGTCGTCCCTACATTCGCAGCAAGCTGGCCATGAGCCTGGACGGCCGCACCGCCCTGCCCTCCGGCGAAAGCAAATGGATTACCGGCGAAGACGCCCGGCGCGACGCCCATCGCTTGCGGGCGAGAAGCTCGGCCATCCTGACCGGCATCGGCACCGTGCTGCAGGACGACCCGGAACTGACGGCACGCTTGCCGGAATCGGCGGGCGAAATATTGCAGCCGGTTCGCGTGATCCTCGATTCCCGGCTACGCATGCCCGCGACCCGGCGTCTCGCCCAAGGGCGGAACCGCGCCGTGGCGTTGACGGCCCTATCAGATAAGGCGCGTAGTCAAGCGTTATCGGACCGTTTCGAGATCGAGACCTTGCCCGCAGCGCCGGACGGACGGCTGGACCTGACGGCGGTGGCCGATTGGCTCGGACACCGCCAGTTCAACGAAGTCCTGGTCGAGGCCGGTCCGATTCTGAACGGCGCCCTGCTCCGGGAAAATCTGGTGGACGAATGGATCATCTATGCCGCCCCGGTGGTGTTGGGCGATCGCGCGAACGGATTGTTCCACCTGCCCGACCTGACCCGCATGGCCGAGCGGTTCGAGCTGACGATCAGCGACGTGCGCCAAGTCGGGCGTGACATCAAACTGACCCTGCACAGAAAATAGCCTTTTCGAATTACCCACGAGCGCTTTATGTTCACCGGCATCATCCAAGCAATCGGAACCATCACTCGCATTGAGCCCAAAGGCGGCGATTGCCGCCTGACGGTCGCCACGGGCAAACTGCCGTTCGCCGATGTCCAGCTGGGCGACAGCATCGCGGTCAACGGCGTCTGCCTGACCGCCATAGAACTCGGCGATCGGCTCTTCGCCGCCGATGTCTCGCGCGAAACCCTGTCGCGCACCACTCTCGGCGACGCCAAAACCGGAACCCACGTCAATCTGGAACTCGCCCTGCTGCCCACCACCCGTCTCGGCGGGCATCTCGTCAGCGGCCATGTCGACGGCGTGGGCACGGTCGCAGCCAAGCATAGCGAAGCCCGCTCGGTGCGCTTCACCATCGAAGCGCCGGCCGGTTTGGCGAAATACATCGCCGAAAAAGGTTCGATCTGCATGGACGGCATCAGCCTGACGGTCAACGAAGTGAACGGCAACCGATTCGGCGTCAATATCGTCCCGCATACCCTGGCCGAAACCACGTTGGGCGAAACTGCCGTGGGACAGCGGGTCAATCTGGAAGTGGACATCCTGGCCCGTTACCTGGAGCGGCTCCTGCTCGGCGATCGCGCGGCCGAAAGCGGCCCGGCCATCACCGAAGAATTTCTCAAAAACACCGGTTTTATCGCTTAAGCATGAACAGCATCGAAGAGATCATCGAGGATATCCGCTTCGGCAAAATGGTCGTCATCATGGATGACGAAGACCGCGAAAACGAGGGCGATCTGGTCATGGCCGCGGTTCACACCCGCCCCCAGGACATCAATTTCATGGCGCGTTACGGCCGCGGATTGATCTGCCTGACACTGACCCGCGAGCGCTGTCAGCAGCTGCGCCTGCCCTTGATGGTGAACGAGAACAAGACGCCGCATTCCACCAATTTCACGGTGTCCATCGAAGCCGCGAGCGGCGTCACCACCGGCATTTCAGCCGCGGACCGCGCCTGCACCATACTCTGCGCCGTGGCCCCGGATGCCAAACCGGACGACCTGGTCCAGCCGGGTCACGTTTTTCCGCTGATGGCACAACCCGGGGGGGTGCTCAATCGGGCCGGACACACCGAGGCCGGATGCGACATCGCCCGGCTGGCCGGACTCGAACCCGCCGCCGTCATCGTCGAAATTCTCAACGAAGACGGTTCCATGGCACGCGGCCCCGATTTGGAGAAATTCGCGCAGGAGCACGGCCTCAAGATCGGAACCATCGCCGATTTGATTCATTACCGAATCCAGAACGAAAAGACCGTGGAACGGATCTGCTCCTGCGATTTCCCGACCGAATTCGGCAGATTCCGTCTTCACGCCTATCAGGATCAAGTCGACAAGCGCCTGCATCTGGCGCTGACCATGGGCGAAGTCGCCGGCGACGAGCCGGTGCTGGTGCGGGTACACGGACGCAATCTCCTGAACGATCTGTTCGGAGCCCGACGCAGCGACAGCGGCCTGCCCTTGCGCAACGCCATGCAACACATCGCCGCTGAAGGACGCGGAGTCCTGGTCGTCATCCGCAAGGAGGAGGACGACAAATTTCTGGTCGAACGCATACACCAGTACCAGATGGAAGACAACGGCATCGAAACGGCGATCGACGAACCGAAAACCGACGACTGGCGCACCACCGGAACCGGCGCCCAGATTCTGGCCGACCTGGGCGTACACAAGCTCCGCGTATTGGGCGCGCCCAAAAAATACCTGGGGTTATCCGGCTACGACCTGGAAGTGGTCGAATACGTTTCCTGAAAATTATTAGAGAGAACATCGATGTCCGACATCAAAACCTACGAGGGCCAACTCTTGGTCAAGGGTGCCCGCTTCTGCATCGTGGCGTCCCGTTTCAACAGCTTCATCGTCGACCATCTGGTCGCCGGCGCGGTCGATGCGCTGCTGCGGCACGGCGCGAGAAAAGAAGACATCCACCTGGTCAAGACGCCCGGCGCTTACGAACTGCCGCTCGCGGTGCAGAAAGCGGCGGTCTCCAAGCGTTACGATGCCATCGTGGCGGTGGGCGCCGTCATTCGCGGCTCGACGCCCCATTTTGATTACGTAGCCGGCGAATGCGTGAAGGGCATCAGCAGCATTTCGCTCAAGCATGACATTCCGGTCGCTTTCGGCGTCCTTACGGTGGACACCATCGAACAAGCCATCGAACGAGCCGGAACCAAGGCCGGGAACAAGGGCGCGGAAGCGGCCTTGTCCGCTGTCGAAATGGTCGATTTATTGAACCAGATGGGCTCGGCATGAGTAATCCGCGAACCCTGGCTCGCCGCTGCGCGGTACAGGCCGTTTATCAATGGCAGCTGAGCGATGCCAATTTGTCGGAGATCGAAACGCAGTTCCTCGGTGAATTGAAGGATGCCAAAGTCCTCTTCAGACGCTACAAGAATGGCTACGACCTGACCGAAAATGAACTGAACCTGCTCGAAGAGTTGCTGGAGAAATACTGCCGCCAGCGGGAAACGGAGAGCCGGCAGCCCGAGCGTCCGCCGCTGAATGATTTGATCGAGCATTGCCGCGCACCCGAAATCAACACTCGTTTCTTTAAAGAACTGCTGCACGGCGTGCCCGAACACCTTCGCACGATTGACGAGGCTCTGAGCGAATTCGCGGATCGCCCGGTCGCCGAGATCGACCCCGTGGAGCGGGCCATTCTGCGAATCAGCGCCTATGAGCTGCTGTTTCGCCTGGAAACCCCGTACCGGGTGGTACTCAACGAAGGCATCGATCTCGCCAAGCAGTTCGGCGCCGCGGAAAGCCACAGATACATCAATGGCATTCTGGATCGCGTAGCCCGCAAGCACCGCACGGCGGAAATTCAAATGCGGCACAAGTCCTAGCAGCCGCCGCAACGTTTTCTTCGCGGCACAGCATCATGGCTATAGGTGAATTCGAACTGATTCGCCGTTTTTTCACCAAGCAAGCCGTCAAGCAGGCTTCCACGGTTTTGGGCGTCGGCGACGACTGTGCCTTACTGCGCGTCGAGGAAAGGCAGGATCTGGCCGTAACCGCTGATACCCTGGTCGAAGGGGTGCACTTTCTGCCTGATGTCGACCCGGAAAGCCTGGGCCATAAGGTGTTGGCGGTAAATCTCAGCGATCTCGCCGCGATGGGCGCGGAACCCCGCTGGGTGACGCTGGCACTCACCCTTCCCCATCCCGAGCGCGCCTGGCTGCAAAGTTTCGCCAGGGGTTTCTTCGCCTTGGCCGAGCGCCATGGCGTAGAACTGGTCGGCGGAGATACCACACGCGGGCCTTTGACGATCACGGTACAGGCCCTCGGACTTGCGCCCCGGGAGCATGCTCTTCGGCGTTCCGGTGCCCGCCCCGGGGACCTGGTTTATCTGACGGGCGAATTGGGTACCGCAGGACTGGGACTCAAGATTCGTCAGGGCAGCACCGATATCGACGACCCGACTGCCGTCGTTCGCCTGGAAAAACCGGAACCCCGAATCGACGCGGGAATCAGGCTGCGCGGTCTGGCCAGCAGCTGCATCGACGTGTCCGACGGGCTCGCGGCCGATCTGGGACACATACTGGAAGCAAGCGGCGTGGGCGCTACGATCGAGTGGGACCGCCTGCCATTGACGGACGGCATATCCCGTTACATTGTGGAGACCGGCGACTGGCGGATGCCGCTATCGGCCGGAGACGATTACGAACTCTGCTTCACCGTTCCGCCGGCAAACCGGGACGCGCTGGAGCAGCGCCTGGCGGCAGGCGATTGTCCTTTCGCCCTGATCGGACGAATCGAGTCGCAGGCAGGGCTAAGGCTGTTAAGAGACGGCTGGTCCATCGAATTTTCCCAAGACGGATATCAGCACTTTACCCGTGATTAGTCAGACAAGAAAAACAAGATCCCACCGCCGCGTCAAACCGGCAGAAATTTTCGGTGATCCCCTGTGTTTCCTGGGATTCGGCTTCGGCTCCGGTCTCGCGCCGGTCGCCCCCGGAACCTTCGGAACGCTGGCCGCCATCCCGATCTACTGGCTTGTGGCCGATCTGAGCACTCCGGTTTACGCCTTCATCGTGATCGCGCTTGCGATCGCCGGGATTTTTATCTGCGGCCACTGCGAACAGCGTCTCGACGTGCAAGACCACCCCGGCATCGTGTGGGACGAGATCGTCGGCTTCTTGATCACCATGATGTTCGTGCCGGCTTCCTGGCAGTGGGTGGTCATCGGCTTTCTGGCCTTTCGGCTTTTCGACATCTGGAAGCCGTGGCCGATCGCCCTGCTGGACCGAACCGTCCACGGCGGGCTCGGAGTGATGCTGGATGATGTATTGGCCGGCGTTTACGCCGCCATCGGCCTTGTAATATTACGGAGCGGATTCGGGATCTGAAGCGCCGGAGCGCCTCCGCCGTCTTCCAATGTTAACGTTTAATTGCATCGAGGCCTCATTTCCGGTATAGTACCCGAAATCGACGCGGGGTGGAGCAGTCTGGTAGCTCGTCGGGCTCATAACCCGAAGGTCGTTGGTTCAAATCCAGCCCCCGCTACCAATTCCAGATACAAAACGCCGGCTAGCCCGGCGTTTTGTATTTCCGCCGT
This sequence comes from Methylocaldum marinum, assembly GCF_003584645.1. Classification (GTDB taxonomy): domain Bacteria; phylum Pseudomonadota; class Gammaproteobacteria; order Methylococcales; family Methylococcaceae; genus Methylocaldum; species Methylocaldum marinum. Next base: position 119,581 of record NZ_AP017928.1, on the reverse strand, counting down.
GCGAGTACCGTTCTCCGGAAGCAGGCGTCCACTTCCGATGAACTGCCTGAAGCACTCACCCAGCCGCTGTATCGTCAAGGTTTTCCAGACTGTCGAGCAACTTGCAGTAGATTCCTTTGGCCTCTGGGAAAAGTATCCACTTCCGGCACATGCCGGGCTGCAAGGTCTTACAGCCGTGCCGGGTCGTGTCCGGTGGGTTACGGCCTCCGGCCTAACCCACCCTCTCAAAAAAATTAATGACTTATCGAAAGCGATCTGGAATTACGCCATGTCCTGGGCAGCCGGTGCTGCCGAATCGAGCTGTTTCAGCTTGGACAGGTCGACACCCAGTCTGCGGCCCAGCGCTTCTTCATGTAACTGGGCATCGCTCTTTCCATCGGGATCGTTGTTTTGCTTGATGGCCCCGTATTCGGATGCAAAATCTTCGATATCGAGCAGTGTGTTGTATGCGGTCGTATGCTGGTAAGCCATCTGGGCCAGGAAGCGGGCCAGGTTTTCGAAATAGGGCTGGTAAGCCGAAAGACCCGAAGGGATCGCCAGGCCGATGTTTTTCAGCTTGGTCTGGATAGCCTCGTCGGTCGCCGTATCGAACGTCCCTGCCAGGCTGGTCCAGGGCGTGACCTGGTTGAAAAGGGAAAACGGATTGCCGGTATCCACGGCATTCAGTACCGCGGCGACGGCCAGTACGCCGGTGATCGCTTCCGCAGGCGTCGACCCCTTGGGCTGGGAGATGCTCGGCTCGTAAAGCGTGGGCACATCGGCCAGCGTACTGCTCTGCCAGGCCTGCGGGATCACGTCCAGCGTATTGTACTTGCTGGTATAGGACAGCGGCGCACCGTACTGGCTGAGTTCCGTACCCACGACATATTCATAATAGGCGGCCCAGGAGCCGTTGCCCGGTGTCGGACCGGCGGTGGGCCAGGCCTGTATGCTGTTGATCTTGCCGGACGCATTCCAGTTGCCGGAGGTCTGCTGCATATCGTGAAGGTACAGCGCCATGGCCGGGCTCAGCGCGCCGCCCAGGCTGTGTCCGGCCACCGCCAGCGTGGCCGCGTCTTTCAGTTTGCCGGCCGCCGTAGACAGCGCTTCGACCATGGTAGTCCCGTTGCTGTCCTGCATGCCCAGCAATATCTGAAGACCGGTCGCGGTGCCGCCGGAGACCGCGGCGAGCAGGTCCTCGAACGGGATGTGGACGTCGCTCCCGACGATGCTGCTCCAGCTTACCCGGCCGTTGACGGCAAAGTCTTCCTTGAACCAATCGTACATGGAATCGATGTTGGTGCCGGCAATCGCCAGCACGAACAGGTTCTGCGAAGGACTGTTGAACAGGACCATCGTGTTGTCGGCAACGACGGAACCGGCGCCGGGATCGTTGGAATAAACCACCGGTCCCCATACGGTAGTCCAGTCGCTGCCGATAAGCCCCTGAACCGTGCTGTTCGCGAGGGTCTGCGTAACCACCGTAACGGCATAGCTCTGCAATCCGGATACGCCGCCCCGTGCCTGGGTGAAGCTGACGCCGAAGGTTGCATTGGCCAGCATAGAAAGACTGTGGATCTGTTGCTCCTGTGAGTACTGTTCGCTCATTCTGTCATTCCTGTGAGTGAGGTGGGTTCATGAGGCGTCTTGGCAAAGATTTCTACTCAAGACAGCAGAGATTCCTTAAAGCGACCGCGGACCCGATCCAGAGTCGGTCCGTTCCGGTCGCTGCGGGGAGACCGGCATCCGGCTCCGGAAGAATCCTTGGAAAGCGTAGACCATTTTCCGAAAGCCAACTGCGCAGGCGCATTCCACCATCGAGCCGGCCCCGGAGAATCGGACAACCGGACTTTGAACATGGCGTATCCACCGGCAGGCAATCCACCCCTGTACCGCTATATGGCATAGCGGTACCGGCGGCAAGGCGAAAATACGGCGTTCTTTTCCATGTCTTGCATACCCCGGCGGCAATAGTCTCACGGCTACTCCGCAACAACCGGCGCGGCGGCCCGAAATACCAGGAGAGAGTTCGCGGGCCTGATCAATAACCCACAAAGTTCGCGAGAACGGCTCGCCGCCGTTCCGCCGGTGACCGTGGAACGCCCCCTGGGCAGCAGGGCGGGAATGGCGGTTTCGCTGTTCGGACCGCGTCCGGACGATTGCTCCCGAATCGCGAAGCGGCCACCGCGTGGATGAATGGGCCAAGAACCCGCTTCTCCGCCTAAGGCCGTTCAATGGCCCGGTCGTTCTCGGCAAGCACGCCACGTGTACCAAACTTGTGTCATGTACTGAACGATAAGCGATACACTAAGCCCGGTTCATCAGTCCGGCACAATAATAAATCTTAATGGCTCAATTGCTCTGCGTCGAAGAAGACGTTTCCCTGGCGCTTCTCGCACGGGCGAGTCTCGCGAAACTCGGTCATCGGCTGGATATCGCCGCAACCGGCGAAAAGGGTCAGGACAGGCTGGCAGCGGAACAATACGACCTCGTGATCCTCGGCCACACGGCGCCGCGGAAAGACGGCCTGACCATCCTTCGCAACATGCAGGCTCTGCCGTCGGCACCTCCCATCGTCATGGTCTGCGGAACGAAGGCCCTGGACGTCGCGGTGGACGCCCTGCGCCTGGGCGCCGCCGATTATGTGGTAAAGGACGAACACGGCGCATTCTTCGATCTTCTGCCGTCGGTTATTCAGGAAGTTCTGTGCCGAGAGCACCTGCTTCGTGCCCGGAAAGATACGGAAAACCTGAATCGAATTGCCGAGATGGTATTTCAAAACGTAGCGGAGGGAATCCTGATTACCGATCCGGACACGCGCATTATTGCAATCAATCCCGCATTCAGTTCAATCACCGGCTATACGACCGAGGAGATCATCGGCAATACGCCGTCGATTTTGAGTTCGGGCAGGCACGACAAGGCATTTTATCGGCGTATGTGGGAGGCCATCGAGCTTACCGGGCAATGGCAGGTGAGATTTGGAACAAGCGGAAAAATAAGGATGTCTATCCCCAATGGCTGACCATCAACGTTGTAAAAGACGCCGACGGCCGCTTGACGAACTACATCGCGACCATTTCGGGCATCACGGAACGCAAGCAAATCGAGGATCGCCTTCACAGTCTCACACATTACGATACCTTGACCGGACTTCCCAACCGGGAATTGTTCAACATGCGGCTGAAGGAGGCCATCCAGCGGACGAGGCAAAACAATTCCGGCCTTGCTCTGCTGTTCATCGATCTCGACCGATTCAAAACGGTCAACGACTCACTGGGACACAACGCCGGCGACGAGCTGCTGCAGCAAGCCGCAGCCCACGTGAAACAGTCGGTACGAGAAAGCGACCTCGCGGCGCGATTCGGAGGCGATGAATTCACGGTCATTCTCGAAAACATCACCGACCCGCAAAAGACCCAAATCGTCGCCCAAAAGATCATCCAGGCGCTGAGCCTGCCGATTAACCTGCGGCACCATCAGGTTTTCATTTCGCCCAGTATCGGAATTGCGTTCTATCCTTCCGACGCGATTGAAATCGAGGAATTGATCAAGAATGCCGACCGCGCCATGTATACGGCCAAATGCGAAGGGCGCAATACCTTCAAGTTCTATTCGCCCGGCATGAATGCCACGGCTCTCGAACGACTGACACTGGAGACCCAGCTCCGCTTGGCTCTCGCGAAGAATCAGTTCGTTCTGAACTATCAACCCCAAATCGATCTCCCCAGCGGACGCATCGTCGGGGTGGAAGCCCTGATTCGGTGGAACCACCCCGAGTTCGGGCCGGTGCCGCCGGATCGATTCATACCCCTGCTCGAAGAAACCAATCTGATCCTTCCGGTCGGCGCATGGGCTTTGCGGACGGGCTGCCGGCAACTGCGGGAATGGCACAGGCTGGGGCTGTATCCGCTACGCCTGGCCGTCAATATTTCCGTTCGGCAGTACCGCCTCGATCATCTCGTTCCGCTGCTCGACACCATCATCGGGGAAACCCAGGTCGATCCAAGCTGCCTGGAACTCGAAATAACCGAAAGCATCATGATCGAAAACCTGGAAGCCACGCTGCAAATCTTCGAAGCCTTGCACGCACGGCGTATCAGAATTTCGATCGACGATTTCGGTACCGGCTATTCCTCTTTGAGTTATCTGCAACGCCTGCCTATCGACGCGCTGAAGATCGATCGTTCGTTCATCCAGAACATCCATACTTCCGCGAGCGACATGAAAATCACCAAGGCAATCATTTCGCTGGCGCACAGCCTGGGAATCAAAGTCATTGCCGAGGGTATCGAGAATGCCCAGCACCTGGGCTTTTTAAAAGACGCGCGATGCGAGGAGGGACAAGGCTACTTCATCATGAAAGCCATGCCCGCGCCTTCCTTGACCGACAGGTTGCTACGCCGCTTGCCCGACCGGACCGGCATTCACGATTCGGAAAGGTAAGCGTCCGCTGGAGGACAGTCTTTTCCTGATGCCGCCGAACAGTTAACCGTCAGGACCTTATACGTTGGCTGGTTTCCAGTTGTGGGGTAGCAGGCTGTCGATCTCCCTCTGCTTGGTGGTGGGTAAACGGGTCAGGACGTCTTTCAGGTAGGCCTCTGGGTTGAGGTCGAGTTCCTTGCAGGTTTGGATGAGGCTGAACACCGTGGCGGCGACCTGGCCGCCCTTGGGCGAGCCGAGGAACAGCCAGTTCTTGCGGCCGATGGTGAGGGGGCGGATCGCCCGCTCACTGCGGTTGTTGTCGATCTCCAGGCGACCGTCTTCGGTATAGCGCTCCAGCGCCGGCCAGTTCTTGAGGGCATAGCCGATGGCCTGGGCAGTGGGGGTCTTGGGCGCCAGCTGGCGCAGCCGGTCTTCGAGCCAGGCCTTGAACTCGGCCAGGATCGGCCGCGCCTGTTCCTGCCGTAGCTTTCGGGTGCCTTCGGCGTCGAGTTGCTGTTCCTTGGCCTCCCGTTCGATGGCGTAGAGCCGGCCGATGTACTCCAAGGCCTCATGGGCGCTGATGCGCTTGCCGTTCTCGGTCTGTCGGGCAATCTCGAAGAACTTGCGGCGCGCATGCGCCCAGCACGCCACTTCCAGGACCTTGCCTGCGGCGAAGATCTGGTCGTAACCGGCATAGGCGTCCGCCTGCAGGTAGCCGCTGTAGCCTTCCAGTTTGGCCTTGGGATGCTTGCCCGCCCGGGTTTCGGTGTGGTCATAGACGACGATGGGCGGCGAGTGGCCGGCGTATACCCAAAACCGGGTTTCCCGCGTCTTGCCGCGGTCCTGCACCGCCACAGTGGTGTCGTCCGAGAAGATCACCGGCTGTTGCTTGAGCAACGCCAGCATCCGCTCGACCAAGGGCTGCAGCTGCCAGCCGCTCTGGATGACCCAGTCGCACAACGTGGTGCGGGCAATGGGGACACCCTGGCGGGCAAAGATTTGCTCGATGCGGTACAGCGGCAGGTGATAGCCGTATTTAGCCATCAGCAGATGTGCCAGAAGACCCGGCAGAGGGATGCCCTGCTCGATGATTTGCGGCGGGGCCGGTACCGTGGTCAACTGCCCTTGGCACTTCGCGCAGGCGCACTTTTCCCGCCGCGTTTCCACGACCTTCAGTTGCGCCGGGACGTAATCCAAGCGTTCGGAGCTTTCGTAGCCGATCACCGGCCGTTCCTCACCGCAGGCAGGACACTGCCGGTCTTGTGCCGACAACGGCAATACCACGATCTCTCGCGGCAGATGCGCCGGCAGTGCGGTGCGCTTCGGTTGATTCTTGGCGGGCGATTGCACCACCACCGTCTTGAACGCCACCGGACTGGCGACGGGGGCGTCCTCGGGCACCTCATCCCACAGCGGCAGTTGGTCGATGTCGGGGAGGGTCGCCAGTCGCTCGGAACGGGCGCCGAACAGCAGCTTCTTCAGCTGCGCTAGGTCGAATTCCAGCCGTTCGATGCGCGCCTCGCGCTGGGCCAGGGTGGCCTTTAGAGTACGATTTTCTTCGGCGAGAGCGGCGGCATTCATGGCTGCCATTATACCCGGTGGACCACCCGAAAGCCCAGCTCTGATGCGGGTTTTAGGCACTTTCGACTCAGCCGACCCGACCCGCGCGAACCGCGCGGAAACGGGCCACCGTCAGGTCCACGCCTTCCAGCAACAGCAGCAGGTCCGAGCGCGAAATCGTCCCCTGAACCGGCTTGCGGAAGCGGCCTTTCTCCAGCCGCTTGTAGGCCAGCCAGAAACCGTGACGATCCCACCACAACAGCTTCACCTTGTCCCGGCCCCGGTTGAAAAACACGAACACCGCACCCGATAACGGCGAATGCCCCAGACTGCTCTCCACCGCCAGCGCCAAACCATCGATGGACTTGCGCAAATCGACCGGCTCGGCCACCACATACACCGCCGCCGCACTCAGAATCGTCGCCAGCATCACGAGACCAATGCGGCCACCACCTGCTTCAACAACCCGGCATCGAACCCCGGTTTCACCTCGATGCGAACCCCGCCCACCGACAACCACAGACCACCGACTGCTGTCTCACCGCCATCTACCCGCATCAACGTCAGTGGCGCCACCACCGCTGGCTGCGCTACGCGTCGACGCCAGTAGATGAACGCCGCATAGCTGACCGCCTCGCGCGCACACCAAGCGCGCACCGACAACCCACTCCCTGCCTGTTGCTCCAGCAGGACCCGCCAATGCATCTCTCGTTCTTGTTTCGTCATCGCCATCTCCTCCTCTTCGGGAATATGGCGATACTGTGACTCAGGCGCTAATCGGTGGGAATTATGCGGACAGCCGGACGCTTACTCGGAAAGCATCGGCATCGAATAAGCGAGCTTCGTCCGCCCGGGACCCGCCGCGGCAAGCCTCGTTTTGGATCCGCACGCCTGCTCGACCGGGCGATTTCCGGCCGCGATTGCGAAACCGGGAATCGTGCGCGCGCTCCCCGGCGGCCGACTCGGCCCGGCGTCCTTCCGAAACGCATGTCGCGGGCTGAATGCCGTCGAATACCGGACGATGGTGCAGCCACCCAATTCCATTTGATCGCCACACCGGAGAAGAATACTCTGTTGACCGTGTGCACACTTTGCACACGTTAGTCAACACCAACAAAAAACAAAAGGGGAGATCGAAAATGCAAAATGTCATGATCCAGGTGATCGACGCGCTCGCCAAATTCGGCTTGGACAAACTGGAAAGGGCGCTGATCTTCGGCGTCGTGCTGGCTGCGGCTCTCGCGTTCGCAACCGGCAGCTTCGAGATATCGCAAGTCTGGTTTGCCTTTCTTTTTCGCTGGCTGCATGTGCTTTCGGGCGTCATGTGGATCGGTTTGCTCTGGTACTTCAATTTCGTCCAGATCCCTTCCATGCCCAAAATTCCGGACGAACAAAAGCCCGCGATCGGCAAGATCATCGCGCCGACCGCGCTGTTCTGGTTCCGCTGGGCGGCGTTGTCCACCGTGGTAACCGGCCTGATTCTCGCCACCCTGAACGGCTATATCGTCCAGGCTCTGCTGCTGGGCTACTTCAACGGCGGCCCAGCCACATATATCGGCCTCGGAATGTGGCTCGGTCTGATCATGGCCTACAATGTCTGGAACATCATCTGGCCCAACCAGAAAAAAGTGTTGGGTCTGGTCGAAGCCACGGATGATGAAAAGAAGGCGGCCGCGCGGACAGCCATGCTGACCAGCCGACTCAACACCATGTTCTCGATCCCGATGCTCTATTTCATGGTCGCTGCGGGACACCTAGCGTAAAAGCGCACATCAAAATCAAAAGGGGTTTCGGTTCTATTTACCCGGCCTATGAATATAGGCCGGGTAAATCTGGGGCAGGGATGCCCCGGCGCGGCGAGAAACCGTGTAAGATCAGGCCGGGCGTGTACCGGCCTGGGCGGCGGCCCGTAAATACCCTCCTGGTATTTCCGGGCCTGATTAATAAACCCGGAATCCCTTTTTTCACCCGCCGATTTCAAAATCGGCTGTTCGTCCGCTACCGACAATCGAACGCTTACGATCCGCGAACATTGGCCTTCAACAGGAAAAACTTATAAACCGCAAGGGCGCAAAGCGCGCCTACCAGGATCCAGGAGTGGCCGATCAAGAACGCCGACATGCCGGTTTTCGTCGCGCCTCTGAGCGAGGATAAATAGGGTTTGGAAACCAAAATCATCCAGGCCCAGGCCGGTACCTGATAAGCGATAGCTCCGGCGATACCCCAGTGCAGCGACTTCAGTCCCAGTCGTTCGGCGGTTCGGTAATACCAATAGATGATGCCTATGGTCAGCAGAATCGAAATCAAAAGCGGCATATCGGCAATAACCTCGTTTGAATGTTCGGAACAGATCGCGACGGAGCGCGGCCCGGGCAACCAAAGCTTGCCCGAAGCCGCATTATCCTCTCAGTGGACAGTGCCGCGAAAGAGCGGCAACGGCCGCTGCCCCACTCTCACCAAAGGCCAGTCCGCGTGGACACGCCAAGAGTCGCCCCCCTCGATCAGGGCTTCGTATCCTGGCCGGTTTTGAGGGCGCTCAAGATTTCCATGGGCAGCGGGAACACGAAGGTCGAAGATCGATCGCCCGCAACCTCGGTCAAGGTCTGGAGATAGCGGAGCTCGATGGCTCTGGGAGCCTGCGCCAGGGTCTTAGCGGCTTCGACCAGCCGCTGCGAGGCCTGAAACTCGCCCTCGGCGTGTATCACTTTGGCGCGGCGCTCGCGTTCGGCCTCCGCCTGCCGCGCGATCGCCCGTACCATGCTCTCGTCCAGGTCAACATGTTTGATCTCGACATTGGAGACCTTGATGCCCCAGGCATCGGTCTGCTGATCGAGTACCCCCTGTATATCGATGTTCAACTTCTCCCGTCCCGCCAGCATTTCGTCCAGTTCGTGCTGGCCGAGCACCGAACGCAAAGTCGTCTGCGCGAGCTGGCTGGTCGCCTCGAAATAATTCTCCACCTGGATGATGGCGTTGGCTGGGTCGATGACGCGGAAAAAGACGATCGCGTTCACCTTGACCGAAACATTGTCCCTCGATATCACGTCCTGGGTCGGCACATCCATCACGATGGTCCTGAGATCGACCTTGACCATCTGCTGAATGATCGGAATTACGATGAACAGCCCCGGCCCCTTTACCTTGTAGAATCGGCCCAGCAAAAAAATGACCCCCCGTTCGTATTCGCGCAGAACTTTGATCGCCGCGAACAGAAACATCAGCACGATGACGGCCAGAAAAACGACAAAATAGGTGGTTATCATGGTTCTCGCTCCTCTCGTTCTTCCAATGGCGTAACGCTGAGAATCAACCCATCCAGTCCCGTTACACGGACGAGTTGACCCTTGTGCACCGGAATCCCGCTGCGCGCCGTCCAGATTTCGCTTCGGACATGGATTCTGCCGTTTTCCCGGAAATCCTCCAGAGCCGTCCCGAAGGCGCCGATCATTTCTTCGCGCCCTGTGACCACGGGTTTATGCCGTGACCGCAGAATAAGGCCGACCGCGAGCCCGAAGAACATCAAGCTGGCCAGGGCGAACGCCGCGATTACGGCCCAACTGAGCCCCACCCCGGGCATGCGTTCGGTATCGATCAAAATGACGCTGCCGATGACGAAGGCTGCGATGCCGCCGAGGCCTAGCGCCCCGAAACTCGGTGCGAATGCCTCGGCGATCATCAAACCGATACCGACGATGATCAGGGCGAGACCGGCATAATTCACCGGCAGGACCTGAAAGGCATACATCGCCAGCAACAGAGAAATGACGCCCACCGTCCCCGGCACGATCGATCCCGGGTTATAGAATTCGAGTATCAGGCCGTACACTCCGATCATCATCAGAATATAGGCGACATTAGGGTTGGTGATGACGGCCAGCAGACGGCTGCGCCAGTCGGGGTCTATCGTTTCAACGGAGGCGCCGGTCAAATCCAGGGTCACTTCGCGTCCCAGAACATTCACCCGCCGGCCCTGCAATTCGGCAAGCAGGGTGGGAATATCGGGCGAAACCAGGTCGATGACGTGCATCTTAAGCGCTTCCTCGGCGGTAAGACTCGCACCCTCGCGCACCGATTTTTCAGCCCATTCCGCGTTTCGGCCCCGGAGATGAGCGAGCCCCCGCAAGTAGGCCACTGCGTCGTTGATCATTTTCCTGGACATGGCGTCGCCGGAGTCGGCCCCGGATCTCTCGCCGTCCTTCTCCTTCGGCTCGGACTCGCCTTCATTGCCTCCCGGCCCGCCGATGGCAACCGGGGTAGCCGCGCCGAGATTGGTAGCCGGGGCCATGGCGGCGATGTGGCTGGCATAGAGAATGTAGGTGCCCGCGCTGGCCGCGCGGGCTCCGCTGGGAGCGACGAAAGACGCAATCGGAATACGCGAAGCCAGTATCATTCGGATGATGTCGCGCATCGCGGTATCGAGACCTCCCGGCGTGTCCATCCGAATGACGGCCAAAACGGCATTTCGGGATTCGGCGTCTTTCAGCGCGCGCGCGACGTAATCACTGATTGCCGGGCCGATGGGACCGTCTATGGTCAGCTGCGCGACTATCTTGGGCGCCGGCGGAGCCGGGGATTCGGACGCTTGCCGTTCGGCCGCGCCGGCTATTCCGACCAAGAGCCATAACCCGATCAAGATGACGATGATGTGTCGTAGCATCCGTTCTCCGCGCCTCCCGGTGGATGTTCTTAGTGTTTCTGAAACCGAGATTCATCGGCGAGATTTCAGTTTCGACTGAAACCCCATCGAGACCGATCCTTCTCTTTCTCGGACCTTCTGTTACCGCTGACGGTTCGCGGGCGGCAAATCCCTTGTACCTGAACGGACGAACGTCAGCAATCCTTTCGATGGCGGGTATTCTGCTTTCGGCGCAAAAGCTTCGACCGGCAAAGCTTGTTCCCCTGAAAGATCAAAGCCCCGCCGGAGTGGCGTTTTGAGTATTTCGGTCGATGTCGCGGGTAGTGAAAGAACACGCGGCGAGGGTCTAAAAAGCCTATCCCGGCGGGTCCCGAGATCCTTCGACACGGCCCTTCGACAAGCTCAGGGCGAACGACCTACCGAGATAGGCTCAAGCGGTAGACTCGGGGCAAGGAATCAGGTCTCCGGCAAATCCGCGTACTGATAAATCGGATGAATCAGCGTTTCGGGCGGAAGCCGAATGAGTTCCTTGATAATGCCGTCGTTAAGCCCGTATACGCACCCGTGCAGAACCGGACGCTGGTAGCGTTTCCACGAATGCTGGATCACCGAAAGGTGCGCGAGCGTCTGAACCTGCTCGATGACGTTGAGCTCCACCAATCTCTCCGCACGTTCTTCATCGGTCTCCAAGGCGTTGATCTCGGCTTGATGCAGGCGATATACGTCCTTGATGTGCATCAGCCATTTGTTGACGATCAACAATTCCGAGCGCTGCGGACTGAGCGCCGCACGAATGCCGCCGCAATTATAATGACCGCAGACGATCACGTGGCTGACCTTGAGCACGTCGACGGCATATTGAATCACGCTGAGGCTGTTGAAGTCCGTGGTGATGACCTGATTGGCGATATTCCGGTGTACGAAAATCTCGCCGGGCTGGGCGTTGACGATGATTTCCGCCGGAACTCGGCTGTCGGAACATCCTATCCATAAAAAGTCCGGCGTCTGAGCGCCCGCCAACCGGGAAAAATAGTCCGTCTCGCGGATCGTTTTTTCCTCTGCCCAAGCCTTATTTTCCAGCAATAATTTCTCGAAAGGTCTCATATTCGCCTCTGGCAATGGTCATGATTTGATTTGAGGAGATGGCGGTCCGGCATTCGCGGGACATGCTCGCACTTAAGAAATCCCGGCCGAAATTTTTCGACGGGTTCGGAATGTACGGCACCCGACCGCTTTCGCTCCTTGCGGACCGGCCGTACGCTCTCTTTAAGAAGGAAGCTCTGATCAAGTCTCCAATGCGGAGAAGCGGCCCACCGGGACGGGCTCGTGATCGGGCACGCTTTCGTCCTTCATGAGTCAAGGCCGCGGCAATTCCAAATTTCTCGGTACGCTCGCTGCATTTCCTACGTGATCTTCCGTGAAAGCCCCTCCCGCACCACGCATTGCCAACACGGAATATTGTGCAACGGTGCCTTTTTGAGACAGGTACAAAGGTACCGCAGCCACGAATCCGGCAAAGACCACCGCCGGAATCTGTTTCAATCCGCTCGACAATGGGGCAAAAAGCGGAATAGGCGGAGTGCTTTCAGCACCTTGCCCTGCCGACGAAAACGCGCCACGTTCGGTCTGAGCTTTCCATGGGCTGGATTTCAGCCAAGCCATCGTGCGCGCGGCAAGCAGCAGAAAAGCGCAGCCTCCGAGATTGACCGCCGCAAGGATCACCATGCCATGACCGAATTGATCCAGAATCATGCCGCCGACATAGGAGAGCGCCATCGTCAACATGAATATCGGCAGTGATTGCTGCCCCATTTCGATGACCGGCCGAACCGCCTTCGAATTCAACCCGTCTTCGCAATTCCGCAGGATCAGCGTGACGAGATACGCCAAGGCCAGGAAATATGTCCAGCGTAGCGGCCCAAGGTGAGTCTTGTCCAGCCACGGCTGCAGATCGGCATGGAGTCGAATCAGAAACTCGGTCGGACGCAGTTCCGCCGCCGGCGTCAAGGGTAATGACAAAATCACGAAGGCAAGGCAGGCTGCCGCCAGCCAGGCCTTGTATGCAGGCGGCTTTATCCAGCCGGATCCGAAGGCGAAGCCGGTAAAGAAAATCAGCTGCCATCCGAAAGGGTTGAAGAACCAGGGGCGATCGCTGTCCGGCTCGGCCGAAAGCTCCAGCCCATAGTGCCACATGGCGAGGTAAACGCCGATCGGGAAAGCCAGGGCCAATGCGACATGCATGCGGGAAAGCGCCCACACTACCGGTATCCACAGCATGACCACGAAGTACATGGGCAGGATATCGAAATAGTTCGGAACATAACGCAGGGAAATCAGTCCGAGTATAGCCTCCTGGGTCTCATCGAAAAAATATTGAAGATTGAGAGCGCGAATATAATCCGGATCTCCGAAAACGGCGTTGCCCAACACGCAAATGACCGCCAAGAGCATGAAAAGAGTGAGATGGGCACCGTAGATTTGGGCGCAGCGGTAAAATACCCGAACGCTGCCCAACCACAAACCGGAAACGCGGAAACTGCGACCGTAGGCGATCGCCGCGGCGTAACCGGAGAGAAACACGAAGATTTCGGCTGCATCGCTCAAGCCATAACGGGACGGGGTAAAAACCAGCCACTCGTTCGCCGGTATGTGATTGATAAAAATGATCAGCAGAGCGAAGCCGCGAAAAAAATCGAGCTTGAGGTTCCGGTGTTTGTGTAAGCTTTGTCCTGTCATCGGTTTTTTTTTTAGTCGACGGAATTTTCGGCCGGCTCTCCGCTGCTCTAGACACTCAGCTCTTACCGCTCTTTCTACGCGGCGGGCGGGTTCGTCCAGCCATGGTATCGTACGAAACTTTCACCAACCTTTCACGACGCTTGTTCGACGCATGAGAATTCTGCTCGTAGAGGACGACACCGTTCTGGCCGACGGATTGACCCACGTGCTCGGTCAATCGGGCTATGCGGTCACGGCGGCGGCGGCGGGTGCTTATGCCGAATCTGCGCTGCTCACCCAAAATTTCGATTTGGTGATCCTCGACCTCGGCCTTCCCGACATGGAGGGGTTCGAACTCCTGCGAAGATTGCGGGCACGGAAAAATCCGGTTCCCGTTCTCGTCCTGACCGCGCGCGATGCCTTGAATGACCGGATCAAGGGCCTCGAATGGGGCGCCGACGACTACATGGTCAAACCGTTCGACCTGCGAGAACTGGAGGCACGGATACATGCCCTGATCCGCCGCCGTTACGGCGGTTTCGGCGATATCAAAGTCGGACGTCTGAGCTTGGATACCTTGAATTGCCAGGTGCTGGTGGACGGTACGCCGATCATCCTGTCCGCCCGCGAATACGGCGTGCTTGAAGCCTTGCTGATCCACGCCGGCCGGGTCGTCAGCAAGGACCGTATCGCCCAGCGCCTGTCCGCGGGAAATGATGAGCTGGGAGACAACGCCATCGAAGTCTATATCCACAGGCTGCGCAAGCGGATGGAAGCCCTGGGTGTGAGAATCCGGACCGTGCGCGGCCTCGGCTATTTGCTGGAAAAAGACACTGATGGCTAAAGTCCAGAGCCTGAAAACCCAGTTCCTGCTACGGCTGGCGCTTCCACTTTCGCTTTTCGTGGTGCTTGACGCGATAGCCTCGTACTACATTGCGTTTTATTACGCCAACGCGGCGTATGACCGCTGGCTGCTCGACTCGGCACGCTCACTGGCGCAGGAAGTCAAGGCGCAGAAAGGCAAGGTTACCTTCGAATTGCCGCCCACCGCGCTGGAGATTTTCCAGTGGGATGACGTGGATCAGACGTTTTTCAAGATCGAATCGTCCAGTATCGGTTTCATGGCCGGGGACAAGAGAGTCCCGCCACCGCCGGACCCGGCCTCGGTTCGCAAGCAGCCCGCCTATTTCGACAGCATGATACAGGCACACAGGGTGCGTGTGGTTTCCATGCTCGCGACGCCCAAGGATAGTTCCGAGGAGGTTTTGGTCCAGGTCGCCGAGACCGTCCGCAAAAGGCGCAGTATGATGACCGATATACTCCTCGCCGAGCTGGTGCCCCAGCTCGTGCTGGTATGCGCGGCGGGGCTGTATATCTGGCTGGGGATCAACCGGGGATTGCGCCCGCTGAACGCATTGACGCGCGAGATCGCCCAGCGCTCGCCGCGCGACCTCACGCCGATACCGGATACCGGCGTACCGCTGGAAGTGCTTACCCTCACCCATACCATTAACGATCTGCTCGCCCGACTGTCCACGGCAATTACCGCGCAGCAGCGCTTCATCGCCAATGCCGCGCACCAGCTTCGGACCCCGCTGGCCGGTCTCAAGGTTCAGGCGGAACGTGCGCTGCGGGAAACGAACCTGGAGACGATGAGGCCGGCCCTGATGCAAATTCGAAACGGCGCCGACCGGGCATCGCGATTAAGCACTCAACTGCTCTCGCTGGCGCGCTCGGAGACTGCCCTGGGCGGCTCGCGCCCCGCTTCCCGGGTGGACCTCCGCGCCGTGGCGAGAGACGCCTGTATCGACTGGGTGCCCAAAGCCCTGCAGCGGGATATGGATCTGAGCTTCGAGGGGCCTGAAGATCCGATATACGTACAGGGTGAGCAAACCCTGCTCCGCGAACTGCTCAATAACCTTCTCGACAATGCCATCCGCTATGGACGCGAGCACGGACAAATTACCGTACGAATCACGGCGGATACACCCCCTGCTCTCGTGGTGGAAGACGACGGCCCCGGCATTCCGGATTCCGAGGTAGACCGGATATTCGAACGATTTTATCGCCCCCCCGGCAGCCCGGGCGACGGCTGCGGGCTGGGACTCGCGATCGTCAAGGAAATCGCCGAACAGCACGATGCGCGGGCGAGGCTGTCCCGGTCGAGTCTTGGAGGAGCGCGCATCGAAGTCCGGTTTTAAGCAGTCGTTTCCTGCCGAACATGGGACGGCAACCCCGGGGCGAGAGCCGTTCAGAAACCTGATCGTAAACTCCGGTTATTTCGGAGCTGAGTATCTTTTCGGCTTGGTCCTGCCTCTGCTGCCCCGCGCAAAACCAAAGGCGCGGGGAAGGCCTCCGCTCCCGGCTTTCGGCTTACCGCCGCTTGCGGGAAAAATGCAGCTGAACGGGCGGCATTCCGTATCGCATGTAGCGCCCGGCATCGTATCCGTACGGGTAGCGATGCCGGTCAAAACCGGAATAATCGCGGAAATAGGAGCTTCCGATGGAATATCCCCGGATCGGATAATAGACCTCCTGAGGATACCGAGAGTACTGAGCAGCCTCGGCCTCCATCAGCGCCGCGCGCGCCGACTGCCATGCCGCCAGCGCCTCCAGTTCGCGCACGCGTACCAGGCGTTCTTCCCGTGCTTCCGCGGCTTTCCGAGCCTCCTCGGCGGCTCGCTGCTCCTTCCACTGTTCAAGTCGCGCAATGGCCTCCGGGTCGGGTTTGCTGACCGTGAACCGCAGCTTGCGGCAACTGCCGGAAACCGGCTCGTCAGTGTATACCGGTCCGTCACCGGTCGGGCACTTGAAAATGTCCGCCGCTTGCACCGGCCGAAACCATGACGTTGCGATGCCCGCGAGCACGCAGAGCAAAAGGGATCTTAGCGGGATCGACAGCTGCCCTGAACCCGGGGCGATTCCCTTCCCTCCGCCAATTTTCTCCGCCCTTGCCGCCGAGCCGCTCAATACGCATTGACTCGCCATATCGTTATTTCCGTATGATTTGGGGAAAACTTCGGAATATTAGACCCGAGCTTCGTCCAATCCGTTCTTTCGCTCCGGTACCTTGCGGTTCGAGACGGGACTATTATCCAGGAAACCGCATTCCCGACCTCGTCGCGAGTTCCCAGCCCGCAGCGCTGCCGCACGCCTTCGACGGAGCTCGGGCGGCGAACACCCCGCCGCTATTCGACGCTGTAATGCTTCGTCAGATAGTCCACGATCACCGGAATGTCGTCCTGGTCGATCGGCGCGCCCATGACGCTCACCATTTTGTCGACGGTCTTCCGCCAATCCGCTCTTTTCATGAACGAGGCGTGCATGGCGATATAGTCGACGCTGTGGCACATGACGCAATTCGCCATTACACTGTCGCGCCCGGCTCCCGGCTCGAGCTCGTTCGGCTCTGCTCCGCAGGCGGCCGTAGCGTAAAGAACGGCGACCACCGTTACCGCGCTGAACCTGTTCATGACGTGGACACTCATGCGACCTCCACGGTGATCCCTTGTACCACGTTGTTGTAGTAACCCGCAGGATTGAAGATGAGTTCGAACGGCTGGGTACTGCCGCGCCCGTCCGTCGCTTTTGCCATGAGCACCTGCTTGCCGGTCCGGCTCGGGGTAAAGGTATAGTGCCAGGCACGGAAGGAAAAACGGCCCTGGTGCGGTTCCAGCTTCGCCTCTTGCCATGCCTTGCCGCCGTCCACCGACACTTCCACCGATCGAATGCCGTGGCCTCCATCCCAGGCAACACCCTTGACCATGACCGGCCTGCCGAGAGGACAATGCTGTCCCTCCTCGATATTGGTGATGAGCGAGTTGACCAATATTTCGGTGATCGCCGTGTCGGCCTCTCCTTTCTGCGAAAGGAATCGGTCAGTGACGGGGAATTTGCCGGCCGGTATCCGGTAAGCCGTATTCATCCAGAATCCCTTTTCCGGTTTCGGCATCGCCCTGATCGCAATCAGCTGTTTCGTCCAGTAGGTCCCCGCCCAGCCGGGCACCACCAGGCGCACGGGAAAGCCGTTCCAATGCGGCAGGTCCTCGCCGTTCATCTGATAAGCGATCAGTGTGTTTTCGTCGAGGGCTTTCCACAGCGGAAGGCTCTTGACGAAATCGGGCGTCCTGTCGATCGCCCCGTAATCGGCGCCGTCGAAAACGACTTCCAGCGCATCCGGCCTGAGCCCTGCCCGGGCCAGTACGTCCTTCAGGCGCACGCCCTTCCAGCGCGCATTGCCCACGGCTCCGTTCCCCCATTGAACACCGGGCACATGAGGCTCGGAAAAGCGGCGGCGATGTCCGGCACACTGACAGACGGCCATCAACTCGACCGGCGCGAACTCCCGCTTGAGCTGATTCAAACTCAGCTCGAACGGGTGAGCAACCGAATCTCCCCCCACTTTGAGCCGCCAGTTTTCGGCGACCAGCCGCGGAATATTGGCGAGATGCCAGCGCACGAAAAACCGGCGGTTCGGGGTGACGACATCTTTGAAAACCTCGACCGGCGTCTCGAAATTCGGCGGCCGGAAGGTGCGCTTGATGAGAGGTCCCTTGCCGGACAATGCTTCCCGAACAGTGCTCTCCGCCGCACCGGACGGCAATTCGCCGGCATGCAGGAAACGCGGCGTCAGCAAATCCGGTCCGGTCATGGTGAAGCCGCTAACCAAAACTTTCAGAAAGGTCCGTCTGTTCGGCATCTCGATCTCCGGCTGTTGGGGAACTCCGCCCGTGCTGCTCTCGGGCCGGCCGGGACAGGGTTGCACAATAGCTTAACCTACGAAACGGCAGTTGGACGTGCTCGCGTGTGCGACCGGCTTTGAAAAAGACATGATCGGCCCGGGTTGTCGGCAAGGGATTGCCGACCTACGCCCGGGCCACCCCGCAGGTCGGGAATCCTTTCCCGACGCCACGTCTTGGTCGAGCGGCTGCGTCGGCAAGGGATTGCCGACCTACGAGTACTTAGAGCTTATTCCGGTAGGTCCCAAAAACCCCTTCGATAGACTCAGGACAGGCCCTTCGACTCGGCTCAGGGCGAACGGCCTGCCGAGATAGGCTCGTAAGACAATATTCGCCCTTCGGATTCTAGAGGTCTCTGTTGCGCGGCCGGTCTACGCGTCCGGTGGGCGCCAGTTCGACGCGATCGGCGGCGACGCGGCAACGCGGCGTGCCGACCGCGATGTCGTAACCGTTGCGGTAATGAAACGGGCGGAAACTGTCCGCATGTTCCGATAGATCCGGTTTGACTTTCTCGATTTTCCAGCCAAATTCGGTATCGGTGACGCCGTAATGTTCGCGGAACATCCAGGCCCCGCATTCGTCCTGGCGCCAACGTGTCGCATCCTGTTCCTGCATGGCACGGCCTTTTTCCCAGATGGTTTGGATGATGTCCTCGTCAAAACTCATGTTCGGCCTCCTTCATATAAACAGTGACGATCAGAAGCCGCTTTTGTTCAAAGTGTTTCGACGTGGAAAAAAGCGTCGGGTCGGGCTCTTTTCCAATTCCCGCAAGTCAAAAAAGCAAGGCAGCGCCTTGCGAAAACTTATTGGTGACTTTTTACGCCCGAGGATAAGACCATGAACAGTTACGAAGACTTTTTGCTGAACGAGCTTGCAGGACTGAGTGGGCTTGACGATGAAGAGATACGGGAGATCTTGAAGAAGATCGAGGAAGAGCAGGCCGAACACGAAAACGAAGAGACCGAAAAGAGACATTAAGCCTCCGTCTCGGGAAAAAACCTCGAAAAACGGCTTCGCTCCGGATTGACGGATACTAAAGCCCGGACCCGGTTCCGGGCTTTTTCACGAGCGAGCTCATCCGGCGTTTAACCGTGCGTTGCCGCCTTGAATTGTCGCAGGAGCGCCCTTGCGGCAGCTTCCGAGGAAGCCGGGTTCTGCCCGGTAATCAGGTTCCCGTCGGCCACCACGTGGGGTTTCCAGTTTTCAACCTTCGAATACTTTCCCCCGTTCCGGCGTAACATGTCTTCAACCGAAAACGGCACCACCTCGGCAAGTCCGACTTCCTCTTCCTCTGTGTCGGCGAAACCGGTAACCCACTTCCCCCGTACCAGCGGAGAACCGTCCGCGGCTTTGGCATGGCGGAATGCGCCCGGTCCGTGGCACACTGCCGCCACCGGCTTGCCGGCGGCGTACAGGGCTTCGATCAATGCCATCGAGTCCGAATCTTCCGCAAGATCCCACAATGGGCCGTGGCCGCCCGGATAAAACACGGCATCGTAATGCGCGGCCGAAACGGTCGATAGCTTGACGCTGTTGGAGAGCGCGATTTTCGCATTCGAATCCCGGTCGAAGCGCATGGTCGCCTCGGTTTCCGAATCCGGCTGATGGCTCTCGGGATCCATCGGCGGCGGTCCGCCCCTGGGCGAAGCCACGGTGACGTCGGCGCCCGCATCGCTGAAGATGTAGTAGGGTGCGGCGAACTCTTCCAGCCAGAATCCGGTTTTTCGGCCGGTGTCGCCGAGCTGATCGTGCGAGGTCAATACCATCAGGATTTTCATCGTCATTTCTCCTCTCTGCTCCGGATTTGGGCGGCTTTCAGCCGGGGATCAGGACGATTTTGCCGAAGTGGGCGCCGCGTTCCATTCGGCGAAGGGCGTCGCGTAGCTCTCCGAACGGAAACACGCGGTCCACCACGGGACGCATCCGGTGCTGCGCGATCGCCCGGTTCATGCTCTCGAACATCGCGCGGCTGCCGACGAAGATGCCTTGTACGCACACGTTCTTCATCAGTATGGGCGTCGGATCGACTTGACCGGCACCGGACAGAACGCCGATCAAGCTGATTTGACCGCCCATGCGGACGGCCCGCAGCGACTGGCCGAGGGTGCCGGCGCCGCCGACCTCGATGACATGATCGACTCCGACACCGTCGGTAAGTTCTCGCACGAGCCGGCCCCATTCCGGCACAGTCCGGTAATTGATGCCTTCCGAGGCGCCCAGATCGAGTGCTCGCGCAAGTTTTTCGTCGCTGCTCGAGGTGACGATCACCCGGGCTCCGGCAAGCTTCGCGAACTGTAGCCCGAACAAAGACACGCCGCCCGTGCCCAGGGTCAGCACCGTGTCGCCCGGCCTGAGCCGGCCCGAGCCCACCAGCGCGTGCCAGGCCGTCACCCCGGCGCAGGGCAGCGTCGCAGCCTCCGCATCGGTAAGGTGTTCCGGAACCGGAACGACGGCGTCCGCATCGAGCACGACATATTCGGCGGCCATGCCGGTTTCTCCGCCGCCCAGCGCGCTCCTGGCCTTCTCCTCGCTCGGCTCGCCGTCCAGCCACTTCGGCATGAAGGTCCCCGCCACCCGGTCGCCCGGTCTTACGCGCGCCACGCCCTGACCGACGCCCGCCACTTCGCCGACGCCATCCGAGAGCGGCGTCATCGGCAAGCGGAGATTCGGCCGATAGCGGCCATTGACCACCATCAGATCGCGGTAGTTGAGCGACCACGCGCGCATCTTCAAGAGCACCTGCCCCACCCCGGGCTGTGGCATGGGCCGCTCCGCGAGAACCAGTGAATCGATGCCGAAACTGCCCTGCAGTTCGTAAGCTTTCATGAATCGTCTCCTGACTTGAACTGTTGTTCCGTACCGGGCCTGCCTCCCTGTCCGCGGAAGTGCCTCGCCTAACAACATCTGACCACGGATTCGTCCGCCTGTCAGCGCCCCGTCGACACCGCAGGCGGCCCAAGCACGCCGATAAGCGTGATGATGCGGC
The DNA here is from genome assembly GCF_003584645.1 of Methylocaldum marinum. GTDB lineage: Bacteria > Pseudomonadota > Gammaproteobacteria > Methylococcales > Methylococcaceae > Methylocaldum > Methylocaldum marinum. The sequence continues at coordinate 98,541 of NZ_AP017928.1, read as the reverse complement.
GTGAGAATGTCCTATTGACATCGCTGTGAAGAACCGTACATTGCGTTCCGGCAACGTCGGCACCGACGATCCGCTCGACAGAATGCCGGAAATCCGGTTAGCGCAATTCCAAACCGCTTTCAATGCAGAGAAACTTCGGCCGGGTTATACGCATACCCCGTTTCATGCCTTTTTCGTCGACATGACCACCCAGCATTTCATTCCGGTTTGCGTGAGGCGGCAAATCAGCGGGGTGGTTTATCGGCCGCGCCCGAACCGCATGACGAAGAGCGGCGAGATCGCGGGATCCGGTCTCCGGCGCCGGCATCGCCGGATCTTGAAAACCGCTGGAACGTCCCTATGACTTGCGCTCGGATACCGAGCAAATCACAACCGAAAGGAGGAAAAAGAAGCTATGTCTGTTGATCCGATGCCATTCCGCAGCCTTCCGGGGAGGGTTCGGTCATGATCGAAACGTCTGCATTGACCAAACATTACGGCCGCTTTGCCGCCGTGGACAATATCTCGTTCCGGGTCGAACCCGGCCAGGTATTGGGTTTCCTGGGCCCGAACGGCGCCGGCAAATCCACCACCATGAAAATGATCGCGGGCTTTCTCGCGCCGACCTCGGGCAGTGCCAAAGTGTGCGGTTTCGACGTCGAAAGCCGGCCCATGGAAGCCAAGCGGGCGCTCGGTTATCTGCCGGAAGGCGCACCCGCCTACGGCGAAATGACGCCCCGCGCCTTTCTCGGTTTCGTCGCCGATATCCGGGGCCTGGCGGGCGAGGAGCGCCGGCGGCGGCTGGACGACGTCCTCGGCCGGCTCCAGCTGGAAGGCGTGCTGGAGCAACCCATCGAAACCCTGTCCAAGGGCTTCAAGCGCCGCGTCGGCCTGGCCCAGGCGATTCTGCACGATCCGCCCGTGCTGATCCTCGACGAACCGACCGACGGCCTCGATCCCAACCAGAAGCACGAGGTCCGGACGCTCATCAATGCCATGGCGAAGAACAAGGTCATCGTCATTTCCACCCACATCCTGGAAGAGGTCAATGCGGTGTGCAACCGGGCGATCATCATCGCCGGCGGCAAGCTCCTGGCCGACGCCGCTCCGGCCGAACTGGAGGCGCGTTCCCGCTATCACATGGCGGTGTCGCTGACCACCGCCGAGACCGACAAGGCCAAACAGGCCCTGGGCGGCCTTCCCGATGTCGAGAGCGTCGAAGTCGACCCGCTGGACCAGCGGATTACGGCCTTCCCGCGCCGGGGCAAACAAATCCTGGCCGCGGTCAGCGACGCGCTCAAGGCACAAGGTGTCGCCATCCGCGAATTGCAGCTCGAAACCGGACGCCTGGACGAGGTCTTCCGCAGCATTACCCAGCCGCACGCCCGGGAGGTCCGCGTATGAACCCGACCCTGACGCTTTTCAAACGCGAACTGGGCAGCTATTTCGCAACGCCCGTGGCCTATGTGTTCATCGTGATTTTTCTGCTGCTGTCCGGCTCGTTCACGTTTTACCTCGGAGGATTCTACGAGCGCGGCCAGGCGGACCTGGAACCTTTTTTCCGCTATCACCCGTGGCTCTACCTGTTCCTGGTGCCGGCGGTAGCGATGCGGCTCTGGGCCGACGAGCGCAAAAGCGGCACCATCGAACTGCTGCTCACTCTCCCCGTCACCATGTGGCAAGCGGTGCTGGCAAAATTCCTGGCCGCCTGGTCCTTCATCGGCATCGCCTTGCTGCTGACCTTCCCGATCTGGATCACCGTCAATTATCTCGGCGACCCGGACAATGGCGTCATTTTCACCGGCTACATCGGCAGCCTGCTGATGGCCGGGGCGTTTCTGGCGATAGGCGCCTGCCTCTCGGCGGCGACGCGCAGCCAGGTCATTGCCTTCATTCTCAGCGTGGTGGTGTGCTTCCTGTTCCTCCTGGCGGGCTTCCCGCTGGTGCTGGACGTGTTTCGCGCGGTTGCGCCGCAGGGCGTGGTCGACGCCATCGCCGGGCTCAGTTTCCTGACCCATTTCAACGACATTTCACAGGGCGTGATCGCTCTGCGCGACCTTTTCTATTTTCTGCTCACCATCGGCTTCTGGCTGTACGCCAATGCCATCGTCATCGATCTCAAGAAGGCCGATTAAGGAGTTTTTCGAGCATGAGTTTCAATCGTAAGACCCTGACCCACAGTACCTTGGGGCTCTTGGCGGTGCTATTCGTGGCACTGGTGCTGCTTTCCAACACCCTGTTCCGCGGAACCCGGCTGGATCTGACCGAGAATTCCCTCTACACCTTATCGGAAGGCACTCGCAACATCCTCGGCAAGCTGGACGAGCCGATTCATCTGAGCCTTTATTTTTCGGACAAGGCGACGGCCGAAAGCAACCGTCCCGACGTCCGCAGCCTGCGCCTTTACTTCGAGCGGGTGCGCGAACTGCTGGAGGAGATGGAATCGCGGGCCGGCGGCAAGCTCCGGCTGAGCGTGATCGATCCCCTGCCTTATTCCGAAGCCGAGGACCGCGCCTCCGCCGCGGGCCTGCAGGGTATCCCGCTGGGACCTTCGGGAGAGAAGATCTTTCTCGGCCTGGTCGGCGTCAATTCCACCGACGGCCGTACCGCGATCCCGTTCTTCGATCCCGGCAAGGAGTCCTTCCTCGAGTACGACATTGCCAAACTGATCCACGGCCTGGCCGTGGTCAAGAAACCCACTGTCGGTTTCCTGGCGGGACTCGCCATGACCGGCGGCTTCGACCCGCTGACGCGCGGGATGCGTGAACCCTGGGCGGTTTACCGGCAACTGACCCAGATGTTCGAGGTCAAACCGCTGCAAGCCGCGAACCTGAAGGCGATCGACTCCGAGGTCGACGTCCTGGTTGTGGTCCACCCGAAGCAGCTCGATGAGGATGCCCAGTACGCGATCGACCAGTTCGTGCTGCGCGGCGGCCATCTGTTGCTGTTCGTCGATCCCCACGGCGAACTGGACAACAGCGGCGCCGATCCGGGCAATCCCATGGCCGCCATCATGGCGTCCAAGGCATCGGACTTGCCGGCGCTGTTCAAGGCCTGGGGCGTCGAATACTCCGCCGACCAGGTGGTGCTGGATCGCGCCCATGCCTTGTCCGTCAGCACCTCGCCCGGCGCTGCGCCGACCCGGCATCCCGCGATGCTGCGCTTCACCCGGCCGGATCTGAAGCGCGACGACGTCATCACCGCCAATCTCGATACCCTGCACGTCGCCACGGCGGGCTTCTTCAAGCTGGCCAAGGACAGCCCGGCCAGGCTGACGCCACTGATCGAGTCCTCCGACCAGGCGATGACCGTTGCCGCGGAGCAAGTCAAGTTCGCGAACAATCCGTCCAGCCTCCTGGCCGCTTTCAAGGCGAGCGGCGAGCGCTATTGCATGGCCTGCCGCCTGGAAGGCAAGTTCAAGACCGCTTTCCCGGATCGGAACGACCCGGAACATCTGGCGGAAGCGAAAGAGCCCGGAGAAATCCTGCTGGTGGCGGATACCGACATTCTCAGCGACCGGATGTGGGTACGTACCCAGAACTTCTTCGGCCAGAAACTGCTGAACGCGTTCGCCGACAACGGCGATTTCTTCGCCAACGCGGTAGACAATCTGGCCGGGTCCTCGGACCTCATCTCGATCCGGGGACGCGGCATTTCGAGCCGTCCTTTCACCAAGGTGGAGGAACTCAAGCAGGCCGCCGACAACCGTTTCCGGTTCAAGGAACAGGAACTCCAGCGGGAATTGGCGGATACCGAGCGCAAGCTGGCCGAACTGCAGAGCGGCAAGTCGAATGACGAGAAATTCGTGCTGAGTCCGGAACAACAGAAAGAGCTGGAGAACTTCTTCAAGCGCAAACTGGAAATCCGCAAGGAACTGCGCGAGGTGCGGCGCCGTCTGGATGCCGACATCGACACCCTCGGCGCCCGGCTCAAGTTCATCAACATCGGCCTGGTGCCTCTGCTGCTGACCCTGGGAACCCTCGCTTTCCTGGGCTGGAAAGCCAAGCAAAGATTGGTTTAAAGAGGAGTCGTCATGAATCAAATCAATGCGAAAGGCCTGTTGGGTCTGGCCGCCGTGGCCGTGGTCGCCGTTATCGCGGCCATCTTCGTGGCTTCGGCCCGCCAGCCGGAGAACGATCCCACCCCGACCGCCGCTTTCGCCATGCCGGAGTTGCGCGGCCACATCAACGACGTCAAAGGCATCACCCTGACCGGCGCGGAAGACAAGCCCCTGGTCACCCTGATCCATGGGGAGAACGGCTGGACGGTGAAAGAGAAAGGCGGATATTCCGCCGATACCGGCAAGTTGCGCGAGCTGCTGCTGAAAATGGCCGAGGCCGGCCTTTTGGAACCCAAGACCGAGAGTGACAAGCGCTATCCTGAACTGGGTGTCGAGGACGTCACCGCCAAGGATGCCAAAGGCATCCTGGTGGACTTGGACGGCCTGCAGAAACCCGCTCGGCTCATCGTCGGGAAAGTCAGCGCCCAGGGCAACGGCACTTTCGTGCGTCATCCCGGGAATAAACAAAGCTGGTTGGCCAAGGGGACTCTCCGCATCGAGCGCGACCCGGCGCAGTGGCTGGACCAAGCGCTGACCGACATTCCATCGGAGCGGATTGCCGAGATCGTCCTGACCAAATCCGACGGCAAACCTTTGCGTCTCTTCAAGGCAGATCCGGACGATGAGACATTCACGGTCGCCGACCTGCCCTCGGGTCGGGAGATCGAGGACCACGCCACCCTCGGCGGACTGGCCTCGACCCTGGCGGGACTGACGCTGGCGGACGTGTTACCCGAGGCGTCTGCCCAAGCCCCGGCGAAAGATCAGCTGATCAAGGCGCGCTATACGACCTTCGATGGCGTGACCCTGGACGTTCAGGCCTGGAAACAGGACGGCAAGCATCTCGCGCGGTTCTCGGCGGCATTGAATCAGGCCGTGGCGGAGGCGCGCATTCAGGCGGAGCAGGCCAAGGCAAAAGCGGACCACGAAGCCGGCCGAAAGCAGGATGCCGAGGAAAACGCCCAAGAAAGCGCGGAAAGCGGAGCGGAGATTCCGGAATCCGCAGCGCTGGCGGTCACCGACCCCGCCAAAGACCGTCAGCAAAGGCTGGATGCCCTGAATCAGGAAGTCGAGAAGCTCAATCAACGCTTCCGCAACTGGACTTTCGTGGTTCCGGAATTCAAATACGCCAACATGGACAAATCGCTGGAGGATGTCCTGAAACCATCGACGAAAACGGAAACCGCCCACTCGAAACCGCAGGCCGGGAAATCCGGCAAGCACTGATGCAAATCGAGGCGGGATAGCGAATATCCCGCCTCATTTCTCAATTTCACCCGAGCGGTCGTAAGCCGCTTCCGGGAGCCTCCCTTCCCGACTGTAACCTGACTTAAATACTTCGGTCACATCCCTGGCACAAATCGGCGGTACGGTTTGCAGGGCCGAAACGGCCTCAGCTGATTGAATTCGATTCGTACAAAAAACAGGAGTGATCGATGCGTTCCCATTTGACAATGATTGCCTGCGCGGCAATCACCGCGGCACTGCCCGGTATTTCCGCGGCGGCACCCGCGTCCCACAAGCAAAACATACAGTTGGGACCTCGCCCGTTCTTTCTGGTCAACGACATGGAAGAAAGCAAACTCAAGAAGAAGCTCCAGAAATGCGCGAAAGGGCCGTTCAAGAAAACCGATTTTTCGATAGGCCACCGCGGCGCCGCTCTCCAGTTCCCGGAACATACCAGGGAATCCTACGAAGCTGCGGCCCGCATGGGCGCGGGCATTCTGGAATGCGACGTGACGTTTACCCGCGACAAGGAACTGGTATGCCGCCATGCGCAGAACGATCTGCATACCACCACCAATATCCTCGCCATCCCGGAGCTTGCGGCCAAGTGCACCAAGCCTTTCACTCCGGCCACGTTCGATGCCGAAGGCAATCTCCTGACGCCCGCCACGGCCGAATGCCGCACCAGCGACATCACTCTGGCCGAATTCAAAACCCTCCGCGGCAAGATGGACGCCTCCAATCCGCGCGCTAAAACCGTCGTCGAGTACATGGGGGGCACAGCGGATTTCCGCACGGATCTCTATGCCGGCCCGACCAGCGGCACCCTGCTCACCCATAAGGAAAGCATCGAGCTTTTCAAGAAACTGGGCGTGAAGATGACCCCCGAACTGAAGGCCCCCAGCGTGGCCATGCCGTTCGACGGCTTTTCGCAGGAGGACTTCGCCCAGAAGATGATCGACGAATACAAGGAAGCCGGCGTTTCTCCGAAAAAGGTCTACGCCCAATCCTTCAGCATCGACGACGTGCTCTACTGGGTTCGCTACGAACCCGCCTTCGGCAAGCAGGCCGTCTATCTGGACGATGCCGAGACGGTCGCCGATCTGCCCGATGCCGCCACTCTGGCCAACTACAAGGCGATGGGGATCAATATCGTGGCCCCGCCGACCTTTGCCCTGCTGGACCTGGACGCCGACGGCAACATCGTACCGTCAGAATACGCCCGGAACGCCAAGGACGCCGGCCTGGACATCATCACCTGGACCCTGGAACGCTCCGGAATTCTCGCCGACGGCAACAACGGATTCTATTTTCAGACCGTGGACTCCGCCCTCAAGCGCGAAGGCGACGTGATGAAAGTGCTGGACGTGCTGGCCAAGGACGTGGGTGTCATCGGCGTATTCAGCGACTGGGCGGCAACCGTCACCTATTACGCCAATTGCAAGGGATTGTAGGAAAAAGTGATCAACCCGGCCTATCAACACAGGCCGGGTTATTCCACATCACTTTCGATGAGGCATTCATTTTTCTAGGGTGGGTTAGTCCGCAAGGCCGTAACCCACCGAGCGATCGCGAATCGGTGGGTTACACGGAGCCCGTCCTGAGCCCAGTCTAAAGGCCTGTCCTGAGCTCCGTCGAAGGGCCCGTCCTGAGCGGAGCCGAAGGGCTAACCCACCATCGATGGGTTTCGCTTCGCTCTACCCATCCCATGAATGTTTTATTCCAATACCGTATGGAATAAGATCCCACACAGCCTCCAGCAGGTTGACCACCCCCCTTCGCCACCACACTCAGGTTTAGTTGGAGGAGTCGGAATGGGTGTTCAGGGTAAAGGTTCTGATATATGGGTGACTACATCGACGGAAAAACGTCGCCCGACTTCGTCGGTTATGATCAGCTTGCCCGAATCATCGAATTCCATTGATTCGAAGAAGATATCCTGTACATCTCCTTCCAGATCGGGTGTCCTGGTGTTGTCGTAAACCTTGACCGTGGCAATCCGTTTCCCCGTTGAGTCGTCGATAATGTCAAGCAGTCCGCCGCTTTGGCCTATGCCCTCATCATAGGTGCCGATATGTTGAACATAGCGTTTACCACCGCGGACTACCGGTGGCACTTCCGGTGGTGGCGAGCGGTCAAACGAACCCATCAATAGATTTGAGTCGGACATCAGCGTCTCCTTGATAGCAGAAAATCTCAACAACAACATAGAAAGCCCATGGCAGAGTTTAAGAACAATTCACCGATTCCCACCGTCCGAGCGGCACTCGATCGGCTGACGATCGAGCAGTTGAAGGAGCTGCTCGATCTTCTTCCCTTAGGCCGAAAACCGACGCGCAAGGCCGATTTGATCGCCGCCGTCGAAGACCATCTGGACGGCGAAAATCTGCGGGCTCTGTGGGAAAGGCTGGACGAGACGCAGCGTTCGGCCGTAGCCGAAACCCTGTATGCCCCCAAGGGCATCTTCGAAGCCGACCGGTTTCGAGCCAAATATGGCGTTTCTCCGGTGTTCGGCACAAAAAAAGATCCCCGGCATTACCGCGAAATCCCGTCGCCACTGCGCTTGTTCATCTATCGGGAAATGACTCACGAAGTCGGCGTGCTGGCCGTTCCCGGCGACCTCGCCCAGCGCCTGCTCACATTCGTACCCGAACCCGCGGCGTCTTCGCTGCCGTCCGTGGACCAACTGCCGGAAGACTTCGAGCTGATCACCAAGGAGTATGTCTGGCAGGAAGGTGATCGTGGAATCACTATCGTCACCCGCGGCGGCACCTATCGGGCACCCACTCAGAAACCCACGGTCAAGACCGCCAGTCAGCGAATCCCTCTGCTGCGCCGCGACACGGAACGCGAGGCCGTGATCGAGGTCGGCAGCGTTCTGCGCCTCATCGATCTCGGAAAGGTCGCCGTCAGCGAAAAGACCCAGCTCCCCGGAACCGCCGCTCTCCGGGAAATTTCCGGCGTGCTGCCCGGCGGCGACTTCTACCCGGCGGGAGCGAAACACTCCGACAGTCAGGATGAAATCGGGCCGATCAAGCCGTTCGCCTGGCCACTACTGGTACAAGCCGCGGGCTTGGCGGAACCGCACGGCAAAAAGCTCGCCCTCACCAAGACCGGCCGAAGCGCTCTCGGCAAACCCGCGGCGGAAACCCTGCGCGGGATCTGGCAGCGCTGGCTGAAGACCAGAAGCTTCGACGAGTTCAACCGCGTGGATGCCATCAAAGGCCAACGCGGCAAGGGCCAGCGTTCCATGACGGCACCGGTCGGCCGCCGCGCCGTGATCGCGGAGGCCTTGCGACAGTGTCCGGTGAACGCCTGGGTCAAACTCGACGAATTTTCCCGCTACATGCAGGCCACGGGGTACGACTTCGAAATCACGCGCAATCCCTGGGATTTGTACATCGAGGATGCCAACTACGGCAGCCTGGGCCATGCCGGTTTTCACGACTGGCCGATTCTGCAAAAGCGCTATCTCGGCTGCCTGCTGTTCGAATACGCCGCCACCTTGGGTCTAATCGATCTGGCCTACGTGGAACCGTGGGACGTACCGGCCGACTACCGGGAATTGTGGGGCGCGGACGGCTTAAGTTTTCTCAGCCGCTACGACGGGCTGGTCTGGTTTCGCCTCAATCCGCTCGGAGCCTTTTGCCTGGGTCTCGCGGAGCGTTACGAGCCGACGGTTACCGCCGCGAAAACCGCCCTGTCGATTCTGCCGAGCCTCCAGATCAAGATCGCCTGCGGAGCGCTGTCCACCGAAGAAGCCCTGTTTATCGAGATCTGGGCGGAACGAAAAGGGAACGACCTGTGGCGCCTGGACCGCGGCAAAATCTTGAACGCCGTGGAAAACGGCCGCCAGATCAACGAATTGTGGGACTTTCTCGATGCTCGAGATCCCCAGGGGCTGCCCGATACCGTCGAGGGTTTCCTCGCTACCACCGCTCGCCAGGCCCGGGCCTTGAAAAACACCGGCCCGGTCCTGCTCATCGAATGTGCCGACGCCGACATTGCCGAGCTGATCGCCGGGCACGAAAGCACCCGGTCCCTGTGCCGGCGAGCCGGTCCCAAACACCTCGCGGTCGGGATCGAATCCGAGGAACGCTTCCGCAAGGCGGTCAACGGACTGGGCTACGGCATGCCGAAAGTTTGAACTTTGAGAGGACACGATCACCGACTCGAAACTTACCCTCGCTGTTCGCCAAAGACGGTCGATCAAGGGATAGTCAGTTCACGATAGTCTACTGAGGCAAGCCGGTGACGACAAGCGCGCACCGTGTTTATTAGCGCTCGTCACAAAACGCCCGGAATCCAACCCCCGACTTCGGCGATGGTTCGCTCCGGAGGCGTCAGGGCCGAATGGAGAAAGCACGCGAGCCGGCCATCCCGGTCGGCCTGACGCAACCAGCCCGCGATGACATAAGCATCGTGCTGGTCCGGCGTGCGGCCGTCCGTCGGATACATCTGTTTCCACAAGGCGGGATAGACCTCGGTGATAGCCGACTTACCGGGCGGAACGACCCCGCCGTCGAAAGGCCAAAAATGCGCCCTTTCGTCCAGTTGCCGATACGGATAGCGCAGCCAAGGAATACTGGCGTGGCTGGACTTTGCGACCGCACCCTGCACATCGAAATGGAACACCGACTTCGCCTTCGCGCGCTCTTCGCACTGGCGCCTCCAGTATTTGCGCGGGCCGGGCGGAGGCAAATCTTCACCGGGAAGCGTGGTCCGATCCGCCAGATAGACGCGCAGCCCCGTCAGGCTGGCGGTCGGCGTTTGCGCGCCGAAATAGTCGATGCCGATGTAGCGTTCGAAGGCGGTCCATCGGTAAGTTGTTTTTTAAGTTAAATCACCCCCGGCAAAGCCGGGGGCTTATTGGGTGAGCGCCTCGAAGGCGCCGTAAAATCATGAGCCGCCCAAGGCGGCTGTTTACAGGCCCAGCTTCATCTGGTCAATACGCTCATCCTCCTGTTCCTGATGGCGGATATACGCCCGAACCATAGCCTCATCCAAACCCACCGTGGACACAAAATATCCCCTCGCCCAGAAATTCTCCCCGGTGAAGTTCCTCTGCCGCCCCCCAAACTGCCGGGCGATTTGGATCGCACGCTTACCCTTGATGTAGCCCACCACGTTCGAAATCGCATACTTCGGCGGAATGCTGATACACATATGAACGTGGTCGCCCATCAGGTGACCTTCTACTATTTTCGATTCCTTGTGCCCGGCAAGCTCATGAAATATCTCTCCAAGATGCCGCTTGAGCGCACCAAAAATCTCTTTCTTCCGCCGCTTCGGGATGAACACCACATGATACTTACAATCCCACCGGGTGTGGGAAAGACTCTTCTGGTACTCTTTCATTGTGAACCTCCTTCTCTTGGTCGAGATTTCAGGTTCACGATGACCGTTGTACAGGTCAAACCTCGGTGAGTCCCCCGGCAAAGCCGGGGGCTTACCTCAATGAGTTAAATACGTTTAACATTCTGATTTTTCATCACACTGGAGACGTTGTCCGGGTGTCCTCACCGCTGGTTTCTGCGTTCGACCCAATGCCCCCGAACACTCCTGTTGGGGTGGCATCCACCGTGACCCCATTTCAATACTTCACGGGGCCGTTGTACCTAGGAACTGGTCGATTGCTACCGCCTGTCCCGGAAACGCATGCGCCACTTTCTTGTCTGCCGTTACCAATGGGATTCGCAGATAGCGGGCGAGCCACACAAACTCGCAATCGTATGCGCTGCAGCAGTTCAGTTTTGTCGTGGGATGGCTGTTGAACATGCCGTTCGAGAGCGAAAAGAATTTCTTTCGTAAGACTTCGATGATGCTGTCGAGCGATATCCACTAACCGCTGATATAACGTGTCGGGGATGTTCTTGAGAGTGATGCCAGGCATGGCTGTCTCGTGGTGGTATTATGCCATCATAATACCACCACTCCTGCCTTATTAATCCGGCGCTTAAATACCCTATTGATTCCGTTCGGGCTGAGCTTGTCGAAGCCCCAAGCCGGGATGACTAACAACTGGCTGAAAAGCCAGGGGCTGATTTCGATCCACGACCTGTGGATGAAGGCTCATGGCTATGCCTGACCTCATCGTGAGCTCCCTTCTCGTGAACCGTCCGGTGCGGACCCGCATGTCGGGTGGTGTGGGGACTGGGGGCGAGAAACCCCCGGTTACTCGATTGGGGCGGGGTTGACGCCCTCTTGAGCAACCTCGGGTTTTCCCCACGTGTGCCTCAATGGCTGTATATCCGTCCGAGCTGTCCACTTGTCGGGAGCCGTTCGAGGCAAATGTTTCCGTTGACTGACGATATGAGATCGCCGTTGTTTCAGGGTTCAGTGTGATGACAAAGTCAGGTGGATATTTTGTCGTCTTGTCGTATAGCTGCTCAGGCCAATCCAGTCGATGAACAACGGCTTGCCAGCGACCAGCGGGTACGCGTATTCCCGCCACAGTTCCGCTCACCTCGCCGCCGATGTATTCGATACCGCTAACGTTCGCGACGCCATTTGAAGCGAAGAGATATGGTTCTGATTTCTTTTTGAGCCAGCCTTTCTCTTGCTCCGTCAGGTGAGCGGCAGACTGCTCGGAGCCAACTCGCCTAAATTACCGGCGAGCCATTCGAATGAACATAGATTGGAACGAACTCACCGCGCTTGATGTGTACTTCAAGTGCCTCGTCTTCAACGAAATGTGCTTCCCAGTTGCGCTCTCCGACCTCTCGGTACGCTTCAGGGCTCCACAGGCCGTGCATGCTCCGGGGCGACCGGAGGCCGAAGGCCGCAGGGAACCGAGAAGCACAGCTTCTCGGTTCCCTGGAGCGCCGGGTTACGCAGTGATTTCACCAGATCTTCCACCACGGCTTTGTTGACGAGGCGGAAGGCGTTGCGGAGAGATATGCCTTGATACGCTCCTGTGCTTTTGCATAACCAGACTCCGTCGGCTCGCCAAGAAAGAACGCGAGCGGAGCCAGCTTCAAGTTTGCAGGCTGTGAGCCCCCGTTAAGTGCATTGTTGACTGCGTTGGCTTCCGGGGAACGAAACGCAACGTTAGAAATAACGGGCTTTGACATCAGCGAGGGCGACAAGTCATAGGCCATAGAGTAAAGAATATGGTTTGAAAGGGAGCCTTGCTCTTGAATGGTGCCGTCGGGTGAAAACTTCCAGTATGTGTCGGAGAACGAAATACCCATGCCATTTAGGAATTGTCGAGCAAAGGCAACGGGGACAAACCTGACGGCTTCAACCGCTAAGCCCGGCTCACACCCATGCGCGACCAACGCTTGAACAAGTTGCTCATCGGATAACCCCGGCGTTTCAACGCAGATTTTTGTGAGTAGCTCTACGGTACGTGCATGTTCCATGGGTAAGCTGCCTAACGCCGTGGGCTCCGGCGGGTTGTTGAAGGCCTGCGGGTGACACCGGCTTTCAGGACCGCAGCACCCACGCCGAACCTATCGGCGCCGAACGAAGTAGTCACGGGCAAACGCTAGTGCCTCTAAGGGATGCGTTCTGCCTCTGACCACAAAACTCCTCGATCGACATCGGGCCAACAGGATTGACGCTGTTGATCTCTTTCACCGCATGAGCGTTGGCGATAACGGCCTGAAGTTCCGGATCTTGGGCGTTGATCTGCACCGGAGTCACGCGCGGCATTACAGGCAGTGACGCTGCTTTGCCGGTAATGGTGCTGAACAGTATGTCTTCTACGCTGCGCGCGCCCTTCCCCACTGCCAGCACCCCGCCGCCAAAGGAAGCTATCGTGAAGTTCGTTGCAGATTGGGGAAGCGCCACCTTCAGAGGCAACTTGGCCCCGCCGGTCTGAGCGTACCCCGTGAAGACGCCCCCAAAGCCCCTGCCTACGAGATAGGACTTAAAGTACTTCCTTATAAAGCTAACCACATAGGCAGTACGCTCATTCCGCTTCGGGTCTATCACCATTGGTATAGACTCTGTGCAAGGGCTTGTTGACGAATCTGTGCTGCACGTTGATGACGCGCTCCCCAGGCGCCGGCAAGCATTGATACCTGCAACAGGCCGATCCACCACGTGAACGGAAAGCTATAGGCATCTTTTGAGAACTTCACAAAGACAGACTCGTTTAAGGCGCCGCTCAGCAGGCGGTCCAACTCGCTGTCGGTAGGTGGATTTTTGATAAGTTGCTCAAGATAGTCCCGCGGAGCTTCAGACATGCCTGTCCCCTTGAAGTGGAAAGAACAATCAGGAAGGTTATTGCGTTGGGATAATAACACGCCTCAACTAATTGCCTTCCTCGCGCCAGCACCACTGTTCCTCATCGCTGGCGCTATACTCAGCTACCATTTTCCAGTGGTGAGCTTTGCCATCACACTTCTTTACATTTTTATTGTATTGCCATCATTTGTTATGACGGCTTCATCGCCCTCTGCTTGGCACGTTCCTAAGGCGCTGCTGCATTCCTTTGTGCTGTGCTGGGCAGTCGCAGGCCTATTTCCCATAGATGACTACTTGCGCCCCCTGTTGGCGTAGGCGACGGACGAAGCGGCTACCGGGCGAACCGCTTGTCTACCCTGCGGCCGCAACAGCACACACTTCAGGGAACCGCACTATCCGCCCGCGTCACCGAACCAAAGATTTCGGAAGCCAGCAACGGTTTATCCGGCGGACACCGCGCTTGACCGCGCGCCGAGAAAACCCGGCGCTCCGATAGACCTCTCGTCGCCTCCAACGATTTGCTCAGCCGCGCCCGCTACCGAGCACTCGAAGGAACCGCGAGGGTTCCCGGCGTCGGCTACAGCTAATGGACTTTTATCGTAAACTTGGTTCATTCAATTTCTCCTTTTAGTCCTACCATTCGGCTCAGGCGCGCGCCATTGGCGCGTCGTCCTGCAGCGCGTTATTGGACGAAGCCTTTAGGAGTGGACAAAGCTTTTCCAGATCATGGCCGTTCCGACCTTTAGGTAGGTTGTCGAAACCAGCGTGCTGAGCGAGACAGCCCTTAAGGAACATCTCTATGGCGTGCAAAAGGTTCGCGGAGACAGGGATTAAGCGGGCAGCAACAGCAAATCGGCCGGACGCCAAATACTGAAGGCCAAGACGAAATGCATGATCTAGATAAGCCTCTGGTGGAATTCCGCTGTCTGTGTTCATCTCGCTATCCAACATTTGAGGTAACCCGCAAGCGCAGCTTGCAGGCGATCCGGTTGACCGAAAAGTAAGTATCCCCCGTCAGAGCCGGGGGATCTCCCGATTTTGTTAGATTCGGTGCGGGGCTTAGACCCGCCGTTTGTTGACAACTCCCCCCGTAATCCTGAGGAATAATGGCCTCTGAAGGCCCTTCAAAGACACCCGAAAAAGCATAGCAAACGCAACTTGTTTACTCGGTAACCGGGGCAGGCACCGGCATTTGTCTTTCCCTTCCGGGATACTATCCGAGCTCTATTCGAAACGCTTCATCGCCGGTTTTGTCCATCCGAATCCCGATCCCGAGGAATCGCCGGATGACTTCGGCGTTGGTGAGCGTATGCCGGCTTAATGCCGACGCCGTGAACGAGCCGCCGCCGGCCAAGGCCAGCGGCAAGAGCAACTGGTCGGCCAAGTAGTACCCCACTGCGGCTCCCGAAGCCAGATAGCGGCGCACTTGGTCGGCGGTTCTCTCGGCCACGGTTTCCGCGGTGATGCCTTTTTCTCCGAAGCCGCTGAAGACCTCCGTAACTTGGTCGTGTTCGAACGTTACCAGCAAGGCATTGCCCGGTCCCTGATCGTTCGCCAGACCGCGCAGCAGGACTTGCTCATCGCTCCACCCCAGTCGCCTGCGGATCACATCCAGTTCGCGCCGGGCGATATGGACCGGCAGAGCGGCGATGAAGCTTTCCGCGTAGGCGCGCAAACGGGCGCCGCGTTGTTCGAGAACCAGAGGCATGAGCTTCGCTACCGGTTCGATGCGGGCCGTGCAGCTCCCGCCGCCGGCGGGGTAAAACCCGAAGCGCTTCAGCTCCAGCGAAACCTCCGCCCCCATCCGGCGCAGCAGCGGCACAAAGGCGCGTTCCAGGAAATGGAACGGCGGCGACATCGGATTGTGGGTGCCGCCGTGGAACTCGATGCGGCTGGATGCGTCTGCAAGCAACAGGGCCGGCAACACGGTCTGGAATACCAGGGTGCAACTGCCCGCGGTGCCGATGGCGAAGCGATAATCGCCGCCGCGGATTTTGTCCGGGGCGAAACTCAAGGCCTGGGAGCCCACCCGGCCGCCGTCGACTTCCGCCCCGCAAATCTCCGCCGCAGCCTGCACCGCGGTGAGATGCTGACGCATCAACCCCGGCGTTTTGCGCTTGGCGCGGATATTCACGATGCGGAAGGGCGTGCCGGTGCACATGGACAAGGACAACGCCGTTCGCAGAATCTGTCCGCCGCCCTCGCCCTCCGAGCCGTCCAATTCCAACCACTGGGTCATGATTTCTCCCGATATAACTTCTGTCCCGCTTGAGATTCGGTTAGGTCCTATCCTTTCACGCACACCACCTGCTTCAGGGTGTGCACGATCTCCACCAAATCCGCCTGGGCTCGCATCACCGCGTCGATATCCTTGTACGCCATGGGAATCTCGTCGATCACCTCGGCATCTTTGCGGCACTCGACGCCCTCGGTGGCCCTGGCCTGATCGGCCACGGTGAAACGCCGCTTCGCCTCGGAACGCGACATCATCCGTCCGGCACCGTGGCTGCACGAGCAGAAGGATTGCTCCTCGCCCTTGCCGCGCACGATGTAGGAGCGCGCGCCCATGGAACCCGGGATGATGCCGAGTTCGCCGTCCCGCGCCGAAACCGCGCCCTTGCGGGTCACTAGGATGTTCTTTCCGAAGTGGTGCTCGCGCTGTACGTAATTATGGTGGCAATTCACCGCCTCGACTTCCGCTTCGAACGGCTTTGCCATTACCCCGCGCACGGCTTCGACCACGTGCTTCATCATCAGCGCGCGGTTCAGCCGGGCGTAGCTCTGCGCCCATTCGACCGCCTCCACGTAGTCGCGGAAATGCTCCGTGCCTTGCGGAAAATAGGCCAGGTCCGCATCGGGCAGGTTGATGAAATAGCGCCGCATGTCTTCTTTCGCCAGCTCGATGAAATAGCTGCCGATAGCGTTGCCGACCCCGCGCGACCCCGAGTGCAGCATGAGCCAGACCTTATCGGCCTCGTCCAGGCAGACTTCGATGAAGTGGTTGCCGGTTCCGAGCGTCCCCAGGTGGTTACGGTTGTTGGTCCTGGCCAGCTTCGGGTGCTTTTCGACGATGCGCCGGAAGTCCGGTTCCAGCTCCGCCCACACCGCGTCGACGTCCGCCGGCGGGTTGCTCCAGGCGCCGCGGTCGCGGTTACCGGGCGTCCTGCCGTGCGGCACGGCCTTCTCGATGGCGGCGCGCCAGCCCGCCAGGTTGTCCGGCAGGTCGGCGGCGCTCAGCGAAGTACGCGCCGCGATCATCCCGCAGCCGATATCCACCCCGACCGCCGCCGGAATGACGGCACCCAGAGTCGGGATCACGCTGCCGATGGTCGAGCCCTTTCCCAAATGGACGTCCGGCATCACCGCCAGATGGCTGAAGATGAACGGCAACCGGGCGAGGTTGCACACCTGTGTCTTGGCGTCGTCCTCGACCGGCACGCCTCGGGTCCACAGCTTGATGTGCCGGCCATCAGCCGGCTGAATGACTTCGTAGTTTTCCTGGTTCATGAGTCTTCCCCCAACATCAAGGTGCGATGACAAGGATCGATGAAACTCGCTATTTCGCTACCGGCCATGGGCCGACCGGGACTTGAACCCGGAACCTGTGGGCTCTTCACCCACCGCTTTACCCTGTAGTTCCATCTGCATTCATCGCAAAAAAGATCGGCGACAAGGATCGGTGAAACGTTCGGTGCTCTATCCGCTGAGCTACGGTCCCTGGTGAGACCGGCGGGGATCGAACCCGCGACAACCGGCATCGTAGGCATGTAGTTCCACCTGCATTCGCCATAAATCGTCAAGAAAGTAGCGCGACAAGAGGGCGGCAGGACATCTGCTCTACCCGCTGAGCTACCGCGCCGAAGCGCGGGCCGGGATCGAACCGGCGACCCGATGGAGTCCTGCCTGGCATTCGCGCCAAACTATTGCCAAAAGAGCGTGCGACAAGGATTGGCTGGACCTGATACCGGTTACCCCGGCATCACGGGAGTCGAACCCGAGCGGTTTCCCGCTTACCAATGTAGTCCAAGCCGGCATTCGCACTGGAATCAAACAATGTGAAGGCCCGCGACAAGAATTGATGTGATCCGTATATCGGTGACAGCGATGTAATCACACCGGCATTCGCGGGCGCTTCACCCACCTCTTACAAAACGATTTCCTCGATGACGCCTACCCAGTGCTCCGGATTCAGCTGCCCCGCCGCGAACGTGCCCAATACTCTGAACACCTCGTCGGAAAATCCACCGATATTCAGAATATCGTCGCGTTCCGCCGCCTGCGTGGTGCCGTACGGCTGGATATCCACGCAGACCAGCTTGGCCGCCGGGTTGCGCTGCCGGAAGGTTTCCCATTCCCGCTGCGTGGCCGTCGCTCCGCGCCGGGTGGCGTCGACCCAGGACTCGTTATCCGAGACCATCAGCACGAGATCGGCCTTGGCCTTTCGGCGGTTCAACCGAGCCAGGGGAGCACTGCAATTGGTGCCGCCCCCGCCGATACTCGCCAGCTTCTCCGCGTTGGTCAGTACCGTGTCGCGCGGATTCAGATCTACGGTCACCACATCGTTCTCGAACGGGAGCACGATTGTCTCCCGGTTCTTCCGCAGCAAGGCCGCCCCGATCAGGGCCGCCACATCGATGCAGCGCACCGCGGTGCTCGCCGAACCGCGAAAACCGGTCACCGGCGAGCTCATCGAACCCGACACATCAGGGCAGACCACGACCCGGCCGGGCATCTCCGGCACGTTCGCCAGGGAAATCTCCAGCGCATCCTGCAAAGCCTCCCGGACCACCGGCGGTACGCCCTTCCCCGCCGCCCGGTAGGCGGCAAGCAACTGGTACGGAAATACACCCGCTCTGGCGATGGCCTTCGCGTCACGCAGTTTTTCCGCGACCGTGTCGGCCATTCCGTTGATCTCGAACACGCCGTGCCGGACGAAGGTGTTGAGGTTCATGCGAACCATCTGCCACCCACCCTGCCGGGCAATCCGTGCCCACTGCTCGGCATCGAGATCGAGCGCCGTCAGCATCTGGAACGGCACTTCCGGTGGTTCTCCCGAGGGATCGCGCTTCCACGCCTCGAACGCCCGCGTCGTCGGCGGCAGGGCCAATTCATCGTAAGGTTTGCCGATCAGCCAGGCGAAGAACGCTTCCCGCCACGGCTCGGCCGGCTTCGGGTGAACCATCTTCACCACGTCTGCCAGCGACGGCGCGTTGCCCACCGCGGCGTTCAGCAAGTCCCGCTCGGAAGCCTGGTTCAGCCATCGCTGAATCAGCTTTTTCGGCCGAGTACCCAGGGACTTCCGGCCGACCGCGCCGCTCCGCAGGATCTGCACGAAGTTGCGCAGCATCCGGCCGTTGCCGATCACGCGGCCGAACACCTCGGGCAGGAATTCCCGGCCCCGGATCGTCAGCACCGCCGCCAGCAGAGCGGGAGTGTCTTTCATATAACCTCTCTCGCGGCAGTAAACGGCAGTCTTGGCGATGAATCGGGCATCCACCTCCCGGCACAGCGCGAGGATCGTGTCCAGTTGCGCTTCGGCCCCGGCGTAGAAGGTCCCGCTCAGGCAGCCGGTGGCCGCGTATTGGGCCAATCGGTGTTTAGGGCTGAAACCATAGCTCGGAGCACCTTCGTGGTTTAGGGCGCCGGCCGGCGGCAGTAGTCGGCCGCGCAGGCTCCGGAACAACTGTAAGTTCGCCATGACGTTCTCCTTGTTATCGTTTTGGATTACGCCAGTCTTAGAGCAATCGGTGTGCCAGGCCTTGATAACGGCCGATGAAATTTTTTAAGCCATTGAGTTTATGAGACTTAATTGAATCAACGTCAGACAGCAAGAAAAAACCGGAGAACGACAGCCCCGGCATTTTCTATACTTCCGGATAAAGCTTTAGCGTGACATCTCATGAAAAAAATCGTCGTCATCGGTTTCGTCGGCACCCAGCTCGATTCCGGAAAGACCAGCGGGCGCTGGGAGAAATGGCGTCCCACGGTAGCCCTGACTCAGCGCGAGGACCTGGTAGTGCATCGCTTCGAACTGCTCTACACGCACCGGCATCTCGCCCTGGTCGAGCAGCTGGTCGCCGACATCGCCTCGGTCTCGCCCGAGACAAAAGTTCATCCAGTCGCGTTGGACATCGCCGATCCCTGGGATTTCGGCGAGGTCTACTCGGCGCTGTTCGACTTCGCCACGGCTTATCCCTTCAATACCGACGAGGAGGCGTACTGGATTCATATCACCACGGGTACCCACGTCGCGCAGATCTGCCTGTTTCTGATGGCCGAGGCGCGCTACCTCCCCGGCCTCTTGCTGCAAAGCTCCCCGCCCAAGCGGCATGGCATCAACCAGGTCGGCGATTACGCGCTCATCGACCTGGATCTGTCCAAGTACGACCCCATAGCCCGGCGCTTCGCCCGCGAACAGTCCGACGCCATCGCTCTGCTCAAATCCGGCATTGCCACCCGCAACGAGCATTTCAACCGGGTGATCACCGAAATCGAGCAGGTGGCGGTACGCTCCAGGGCGCCCATCCTGCTCATGGGACCGACCGGGGCCGGCAAATCCTTCCTGGCGCGGCGGGTGTACGAACTGAAAAAGGCACGCCGCCAGATCGACGGCCGCTTCGTCGAAGTCAACTGCGCCACCCTGCGTGGAGACGGCGCCGCTTCGGCCTTGTTCGGCCACGTCAAAGGCGCGTTCACCGGCGCGGTAACGGCGCGCGGCGGCCTCCTGCGCAGCGCGGACAGAGGATTATTGTTTCTCGACGAGATCGGCGAACTCGGAGCGGACGAGCAGGCCATGCTGCTCAAGGCGATCGAGGAAAAGACCTTCTTCCCGGTGGGCGGTGATCTGGAGGTGGGCAGCGATTTTCAGCTCATCGCCGGCACCCACCGGGATTTGCGCCGGGACGTCATCGCCGGACGGTTCCGCGAGGACTTGTTCGCCCGCATCAATCTCTGGACCTACAGCCTGCCCGGCCTTGCCCAGCGGCCCGGAGACATCGAGCCGAACCTGGACTATCTTCTAGCCCGTCACTCCGCCGAGCTCGGGCGAATGGTGCGCTTCAGCAAAGAGGCCCGGCAGAAATATCTGAGCTTCGCGACCTCGCCGGCCGCCCGCTGGACCGGCAATTTCCGCGATCTCGGCGCTTCCGTGATGCGCCTTGCGACCCTGGCGGACGGCGGCCGCATATCCGACGCCCTGGTGGACACCGAGATCGCCCGGCTGCGCCGCCAGTGGGAGCCCGGCGGCGACGCCCGGACCGAATGCATCGATCGTCTGATTCCGGCGGAGGATTTGGCCAAAATCGATCTTTTCGACCGGCTGCAACTGGAATCGGTGATTCGAATCTGCCGCGAGTCGGCCAGCCTCTCCGATGCCGGCCGCCGCCTGTTCGCGGTGTCCCGCTCGACTCGCGCCAGCAGCAACGACGCGGACCGGCTGCGGAAGTATCTTGCACGGTTCGGCTTGAACTGGAAGAGCGTACAGGCGGCGGATCTCGCCACCCGCTGAGCGGCTGTGCGGGAAGCGTCGAGGTGTGCCCGGAACCCGGCCACCGCCGAGAAAGGCTTCGCAACCGATGGCGCCGGATCGACCGGTACCCCGCCGAGCGCTCCGTACATGGAGTAAAATTCCGCGTTCATAATAGGACAGACCTCGCAAAGGGTACGCAGTGCATATTTTCAGCTTGCGGAGGCAACGCCCGAAGCGTTTCTCCATTGCCCCCGCCATCTCTCGCTCAACGCCGGCTGCGGCGGTCGTCGGCACTCCTCACCCGCCTTCGGGCGGTACCGGTTTACAAAATTGCCATGAATAATTTCTTAGCGTAATCGATAACAGGATGTGAATTAATGAGAATAACTCAGTATTTCAGTGGGATATTACTTATCCTCCTGGGGGCGTTGGGTTTGTTTCTATCCATTGCCGACGCGGGAGACAATCGTCTTATAGGGTATACTCTTGCGGCGGGGTGCTTGGTCGCCGGCGTGATAATTTTGACGGCGGCCATGACCGAATATCGCGGCGGATTTTGCTTCCATCTCGGAACTCTCTCGCTTTCCCTGTCGGTATTTTTTATAGGGCCGGTCTATACCGACTATCACGATGATCGCATGACTCAGTTTGCGATCGGCTTGACCGCAGGCCTCGTTTTCGTCGTCACAGCCTTGATACTGCTGTGGTTCGGCCATAAGCGGCATAAGAAATTACGGAAAGTATCCGATAGCCAACCCGGCGGCAACGATTTTGCGTCGCGGCTTGTCGACGACGGCGCGACGGCGGGGCCGACGCACTCCCCAGTCAACGCCCTGCCCGATCACCCTTCGGAGCCGCTCTATCCTCCCATGAAACTCTGGCGGGTCTACTTTCTCTTGGTGTTGAGCGCGACACTTTATGCCGTCATGTTGACCTATCGTACGATCAGGGATTTAAACCAGATTGGGGAAAAAAGAACCCAACCCGGGTTCTATGCCGTGGGCGTTCTTATTCCGTTGGTCAATTACGCCATTTTCTTCCAGATGGCGAATTCGATTGCCCGTTCGGCCAGAAAAAACGGATTCGACCTTCCTCTTCATCCTGCTGCATTGACCGGTTTATTGATATTCACCGCATTCGCTCCGACAGTTATGCCGAGCTTTTTATACCCATTGACCGTTTCGATCGCAGCCATCCCCTGGTTGGTACTGCATCAACAAATGAATCGCCTCCGATTGGCGCATGGCCCGAATTGGAGGCAACCCGACAATCGGTATACCTGGAAACAGCGAAGCCTGCTGATCGCAGGCTTGCCCTTGATGGCTTTGATATTGGTGGGAAGCAAGCCGGAGTTCCTGCATTTCACCGGTAAACGGCTCGCTCCCGGCGAATCCGTATCCGGCCATACTCCGACCTATCGACTGCAGATACCGGACGAAGGTTGGCGGGTCGTGCCGTCCGGCACGCTTTTTCCGGGCACCGATCTGGAATTGATGGGTAAAACCCTGAATGACTGGGTCGTCGTTCATGCCCATGTCACTCAACATCGGTCGCTGGACAGTTTCGTGGATGCGCGCCGCGCCATAATCGCCGCCCAGTGGCGAAATGTCGAGGTAGTCGAGACCCGCACCCTGGACTCCGGGGCGAAAATGACGCCGCTCTCGCTGGCTCGGTTCTCCGGGAACGAAGGTGTCATGAACACCGCAAAGGCCATCTTCGTTGCCACGGCAGTCACACCGGAATACACCGTCGAAGCCATAGGGCAAGGAACGAAAAACCAGGAAAATGCCGTGCAGGCGCTGGTGGAAAGCCTTCGCCTGAGTGCTGCGGAGAACAAGCCATGAGCATCATTTGTCGGCTGATAGGCCTGTTCGCGTTGCTCGGTATATCGGCCGGAACGGCGGCCGCAAAAGCCAACCGAGTCCTCAAATTGCCGGGCAACACGACGGAACTCGTGCGCTGGTCTCCGGTGCCGCCCCATTATCGCTATCAGGATCTTTTGCCGCACGCGGAAAGAATGTCCCTGTTCCAGAATCTCGGCTATGGGAGCGTAACCTTGGCCGAAAAGCACGAATTTGTGCTCAGGGACGACAAGCTCGACGAGGAGACCACCCATAGTATCCAGCTGTACGTTACGTCCAGCGGGATATCGAATGGGGGAAACAGCGGATTCTGGGTCGACGGAACCACTCAGCGGGCGGAAATTCTGGAGGCTTACGTCCTCCAGCCCGACGGTACGACGATAGAGGTCGATCCCGCCACCCTGCAAATCACCAGCGATAATTCTCCTGATATCTTCAACGATTCGTATTACGTCACCGTACCGTTTCCCCAAATAAGGCCGGGCAGCATTTCCGTCCTGGTTTATAAAACGGTCTCCGATTTGAAAAAATCGCCCCTGCCGTGGTCGCGGATTTTATTTCCGGCCCGCTTCACCCCCATCGAGAGTTTTCAAGTCCGGGTCGACTGGATCGACAACCGGCGGCGACCGGCGTGGAAAACCGACTACCCCGAACTGGCATGCCGGGAAACGCCCCTAAGTCTCTCTTGCGCCACGAAGAAAGCCATTCCTCCCGTCCTGACCGAGCGGGATATGCCCTCGCCTTACGACGTCCTGCCGGTACTGGTTCTGGCCGAACCGACGAGCTGGGCGGCCATCTCCGCCACCATGCAGACACTGGCCGATTCAGCGCTATCGAAGGGCAAGGAAATCAAGGAATTGGCAGAGCGTCTGATCCGTGACGCCGCACGGCCGGAAGAGCGGCTGAACCGCCTGTTCGCTTTCGTCTCCCGCGACATTCGTTATGTCGGTATCGAACACGGACACAGCGGCGTGGTCCCCAAACCGACGACAACGACCCTGGCGCACCGCTTCGGAGACTGCAAGGACAAAACCATGCTGTTCGTCGATTTGGCCCGAAAGGTGGGATTGGATGCCTATCCCGTGCTGACATCGACTAACAGGCGCTCACTCTCCAAACTGCTGCTGCCGGCATCATCGTACTTCAATCACATGATCGCCTGCGTAAAGCTGACGCCGAACTATGAATCCTGCGTCGATCTGACGGACCCCTACCTTTCTGCCGAATTTCTGCCGCGCGCCATCCACGGAGCGGTGAAACTGACAGTCGGCCGGGGAACCGAGGCACCGGGCAGCCTCGCTTCCGAAACGTTTACCTGGAAGATGGAAATGAAAGCGGACAACCGCCTGACCGATGACGGAACCATCGTCGAGACGCTCGAGAGAAGCTACGACTCTCACTGGGCAGATGGGATTCGCTCGGGTTTGGAGTCCCGATCCCAGGTGGATCGGGAACAATGGCTCCTGGAGGATTATCGCAACATCATGGGAGACAAGGTGAGTCCGAGCCTGCGATTAGCGGGCCTGGACCACCCGTCGTTCCCCCTGGTCATCAGTTCCACCACGGAATTCCGCAACGCTTTCGATCCGGCTCAAATGACCCATATCGTCGAAGTCGATCCATGGCTGCGCGATCTTGCGAGAAGCGTCAAAACAACCAACAGCCGCTACCCGTATTCGTTCCAGGGAATCGATTTTCAAAGCCAAATCACGTATCGGCTGAATTCGGGAGCCCGCATCGACAATTTGGGACCCAGAGTGGATTACCAGTCGCTTTGGGGGAGTTTTCATCGCTATTACCGGAAAGAGCGCGACCGCGTCACCGTTTACACCGAGCTGAAGATGCCCCGTGCGGAAATTCCGGTGAACGATATAGCCGAATTCAACCGGTTCCTGGAGCTCACCGGGGAGGAAACCCGAATCTGGTTCGGCGTTCAACGGGAGCTCGCCGCAAGGCAGTGAAGACAAATCGTTCGTCCGGTTCCGGGCGCCCCCCTTATGCAGAGGAGAATGCTTGCTCTCGACGCACTTAAGAAATGCCGCTCCGATAATTTCTTGACACGTTGCGGGCGTCTCCTAAAATACCACCCACAGCGTTTCTTCCAACCGGGGTTTATTCCCCCCTCATCCGATACAGGAGCTCGAACGATGTCCGTACCCAAGTCCTTTCTGTCGATCACGATCACCACCGGCTAAGGTCACGGTCTCGTGGCCGGTGCCGGTATTCCGGGCACTGGCCTGAGGTTCCCAAAACCCCTGGCGAGTTGCACTCGCCAGGGGTTTTTTATTGGCCGCCGCATGCCCGACTTTCATTCAGAGATTTCGATTTATGCCTATTCAACAGAGATATAACAAAGGGCGAGTACCGGTCATGGTGTGGACCGACGATATCGAGCCGGCCGCCTTGCAACAACTTCTCAATGTGGCCCAACTGCCCATCGTCCACGGGCATGTGGCGGCCATGCCGGATGTGCATGCCGGCATCGGCGCGACGGTGGGCAGCGTCATTCCCACCCGGGCCGCCATTATCCCCGCGGCAGTGGGGGTGGACATCGGCTGCGGCATGAACGCAGTGCGCTTGAGCCTTTCCGCCGAGCATCTGCCTGACGGCCTCGCCCGTCTGCGCAGCGCCATCGAAGCCGCGGTACCGGTGGGGTTCGAACAGCACCCCTACGACAAGATCCAGGGTTCGGCCCATGCCCGCCTGGCTCGCCCGCTGACGGACCGGCTCGACCGCATCGTCGGCAAGCATCCGGGGCTGATGAAGATGCAGCGCCAGTTCGTCCGCACCTGGGTTTCCCAACTGGGTACCCTCGGCGGCGGCAACCACTTCATCGAACTGTGCCTGGACGAGGCCTCGCGAGTATGGGTGATGCTGCATTCGGGATCGCGCGGCATCGGCAACTGCATGGGCCGGTATTTCATCGCGGCGGCGCGCAAGCTGGCGGAAAAGGAACATACTCGGCTGCCCGACAAGGATTTGGCCTGGTTCGCCGACGGCTCGCCCCTGTTCGACGACTACTGGGAAGCCGTGGAATGGGCTCAGGATTATGCCCTGCTGAACCGCCGCATGATGCTGGATCTGATCCTGGAAGCGATCCGGCCTCATCTGCCGCCGTTTCGCACCGAGGGCGAGGCCATCAATTGCCATCACAACTACGTGGCGCGTGAAACCCACCTCGGCGAAGCACTGTTCATCACCCGCAAGGGCGCCATCTCGGCACGGGACGGCGAACTGGGCATCATCCCCGGCAGTATGGGCGCCAAGAGCTATGTCGTACGCGGCAAGGGCAATTCGGCGTCGTTCTGCTCCTGCTCCCACGGCGCGGGACGGCGCATGAGCCGCAGCGAGGCCAAGCGCCGCTTCAATCGCCACGACCTGGCGCAGCAGACGGAAGGCGTCGAGTGCCGCAAGGACAAAGCCGTGGTGGACGAAATTCCGGGAGCCTACAAGGACATCGACCGGGTGATGGAACGCCAGACCGACCTGGTGGACGTGGTGCATACCTTGAAGCAGGTCGTGTGCGTGAAAGGCTGAAAGGCTCGTTTTCCGTTTCAGCAGCGAACGCCGTGTCGGCTGTCCTGCCTCCGAAACGTCGGCGGTGGACATCGACGCGGCACGTTCCTCCAACCATTCGATGATACGAAAGCCGAGGCGAAACGACTTTCCGCCCGGCTTTGCCAACACAACCAACCAGGAGACTAACCATGAGTGTGCCGATTCATTCGCTGTCGCAACCCGCCGCAAGGCGAATTTCGACCCGGGGCTACATCCGCCGAAGACGAACCCGAACACACAGGACTTCATCATGGAAATGCTACTCGCTCAGGAACTGATCGCCTGCCTGAGCAACGAATCGTCTTATTTCTATTACTACCCGGACCGCTACGGCGTATTCCTGCTCGGCCACGCGGCAGCGCGCGGCCCTCGCATCGCCGAACTGCGCGGCGGTCCTTTCGCGGGGCTGCTACACAAGCCGAATATCAAGGCCCTGCTGGCGCATCACGGCGACGGCAAGCTCTCTGCCGAGACCGTCCGCTACCTGGACTGGTCTCCGACAGTCGAGCATTTTCGGCTGTCCATCGGAACCTGGAGCGGCGAGCGTGATCGATTCCGATGGGCTCAAACATCCCGCCGGGGCATCAATCTGGTGCTGCGACTCGACTTCTCCGCCGACCATGTACGACACTATCGCCGCCTCGTCCGGCCCCGGGGACAAACCGGTGCAGGCCCCTTCGAATATGTCGGCCATCCGATTTCGAGCGTGCGCGAAACCTTGGCCTGGGTACGGCTGGACCTGGATTGGACCCGGGGCGAGGCTCTGATCGAGGAGGTGCAGAGTGACTGGATAGGCAACGCCCGCTGGGCCGCCGCCCGCGCCCGGCAGTGGCTGACCAGGCCGGTGGAAAAACGTCCTCGACTGTTCCGCCTCATCGGCGGACGCTGGCAGGACGTGGTCCGTTACTACGAGGAACGGCTGGCCTTTCACCGCCGCTACTGGGACGACGCCGCGCTGACCGCGGCCCTATGGCTGATCGTCGAGGTATTCGGCTTGCATCGCATCTGGTATCACAGCCACGACAGCGGGCGCTTGTTCAAGCGCTGCGGGGAACCGCCCCGCTCGCTCTACACCGCTTTGCCGCGGCGATTCTGCTTCACCGCCGTGAACGATCTGCCGGAAATCATCGGCGGCGAAAAACGGCAGAAGGATGCGGTGAAACGCGCCGAGCGGGAAGATGTCCGTATGTTTCGCCTGGACCTCTAGGATTCACGGCCTCGCCAGAAATCGAGTGTCAAGCAGAGCACACGGACGAAACCGGAGTCTAAGTGTGTGGGAAGCGTCTGGTCCGGAATGACAACCGATCGCGGCGTAGATACCGTCTTGGAAATCAAGACGCAAACCGCCGGCCGAGCGGCGTAATGTCGCGAAAGGATTCGCGATCTACAGCGGCACGGTCGGCAATCCTTTGCCGACGGCTTCACCGGCACCGCCGCTTCCCGCACACCCTCTTCGAGAAAGGCCTGTGCCTAAAGGAGGTCTCGTGTCCGAACCGAAAACCATTGCCTCTGAAATCGAGGCCGTAGCGCCCGGAGTGTGGCGCTGGTCCGTAGAGGACGATCGTATCGGCTACGAAAGCGACGCGCATGCCATCGCGTGCGGCAACGGTATCGTTCTGATCGATCCGTTAAGGCTCGAAACAGCAGCCCTCGAACGGCTGGGTCCGGCGGCAGCGATTTGCCTGACCGCCGCCTGCCACCAGCGGGCTGCCTGGCATTACCGGCGCCAGTTCGGAGTAAAGGTGTACGCCCCCGTCGACACGCGGCCGATGGCGGAAGAACCGGATATTCGCTACCGGGCGGGCGATGTTCTGCCGGGAGGGCTTCAGGCGATTCATACGCCGGGGCCGGAAGCCGCGCATTACGCCTTCCTGTTGCCGCAGCCGCGCGGGATTCTGTTTTGTCCGGATCTTTTAGCCCACGCGGAAGGCGAACCTCTGGCGTTCGTACCGGCCGCCTATCACGAAAACCCGGCCCTGACCCGGCAAAGCGTGCGGAACTTACTCGCGCTGGATTTCGCGGTGATCTGCTTCGACCACGGCGTGCCGCTCCGCGACGCCCCGAAGGCGGCGCTGCGGGCCTTGCTCGCTCGGGATGCCAGGGAAGCCGACGGCTGAGCAGCCTCCAAAGCGACGGATATGCTCACACCACAAGCCGACGAACCGTGCTTACGAATCGGCGCATTCATCGCCCGAAGAAACAAGAGCGATCCGGAACGCCTTCGTGGAAAGCCGGACAATGCCGTAAAGTAATGCCAAATGCCATTTTCCCGGAAACAGTAGTTACCGGTTTCGAATTGCACAAGCTGTCCCGACGGAGCTTTCATGATCATCTATCTACACGGATTTCGCTCTTCACCGGCGTCCGCAAAGGCGCGTCTCCTTGCACGGCACATGGCCGAGCGCGGCATGGCGGATCGGTTCTGGTGCGAACAATTGCCGGTCGGTCCGCGACAAGCCATCGAAGCGATCGAAGCGGTGCTGTCGCAATCCCGGACGGTCCCGACCCTGGTGGGCAGCTCGCTGGGTGGCTACTACGCGACCTATCTCGCGGAGAAACACGACCTCCGGGCCGCGTTGATCAACCCTGCGGCGGTCGCCTATGAGACGCTGGCGCCGTTCGTGGGACCCCAGACCAATCTCTACACGGGCGAGACTTTTGAATTCACGTCCCGACACCTTGCCGAACTGGAACAATTGGATGTTCCGCGGATCGCACGGCCCGAACACTTCTGGCTGCTGGTGGAAACCGGGGATGAAGTATTGGACTATCGCCAGGCGGTCCGGAAATACGCCGGCGCTCGTCAGACGGTCATCGACGGCGGGGATCACAGCTTTCGGCATTTCTCCGATTTTTTGGATGCGATCGTCGATTTTGCCGAGCAACGGGCGCCCTGATGAAGTCACGCGGACGAACAGCGACGACTTGCATTACGGCCTCGGCCCGCGAAATTCCTGTCGCGATCAAACATCCTCCGCATCCGAAAAACTCGCAACCCGATTCCGCCCGTTTCGCTTCGCCTGATAAAGGGCTCGGTCCGCCGCGGCTTTGACCGACTTCGCAAGACCGGCCAGGCAATCCCCGTCCGGTGTATCGCCCTGCATGAACTCGGCCTGCTTCGCGAAAGTGCCGGGGAATTCGGCAATCCCGATGCTGACCGTGACCGCGATCGGCAGGTCCAGCGCGTTCTCCCAGGGCCACGCCGCAATTCGGGTACGTATTCGCTCGGCGATGTCGACCGCCGCTCCGACATCCGCTCCCGGCAAAAGAATTGCAAATTCCTCGCCACCGTAGCGCGAGGCATCATAGGCGCGAATCTGCAGTGCAAGCTGTTCGAGCACGCGATCACCCGCCAAATGGCCATGGGTGTCGTTGATCTTCTTGAAATGATCGAGATCGAGCAGCAGCAGGCAAAAACGGGCCGAAATATCGCGCCGGCAGCGGGCGATTTCCCGCCGGAGCAGGCGTTCGAATTCGGCGGCATTGACCAGATTGGTGCGCCCATCCAGCTGAGCCCGCCCGACCTCCCGGCGCAGAACTTCGGGCTTCAGCACCCGGACGGCGTCGCCGAAGCCCAGGAGCCATTGCCGAAAGCGCAGGCTATCCCGGACGCCCGAGGCCCGCAGTCGGAAATAGCCCGGGTAGGCATACTCTCCCGGAGGATCGAGCGTCACCTCGTCGGCAACTAAGAGGTGAGACCGGACATAGTCATAGGCACTTTCCGCGAATTCCAGCTGGAGATCGTCGAAAATCCCGGCGCTCGTCGGAAAATTGAGCTGCGTATCAACAAAGGTTTGAAGCTCGAAATCAGGCGGCGGCGATACCGCCGGCTCGTCGGTCAGCTGCACGTTCCGGATTTTGCGAACGGCCAGCATGAAGGGGTGGGCCTGTTGATTATAAGAACCGATCGCCAGCAAGGCCCGATCCCGCTGCACCAGGCCGAACGGATTGAACTGGACGCGCTCGTCCTTGCCTTCGTATTCGATCCACACCTTGCGACTTTCATAAAGCGCGGTGGACAACAGGCCGGCATGCGCTTCCAGGCCGCCCGGGGACGTCAGGACTCCGTCCCAATGCGAACTCAGCAGGACTTTCTTGCTCCACTCGACGAGTTCCGGCGACGCGCCCAAAACCGCTTCCGCCTTCCGAAACCGCGGCTCCAACGCGTCGCGGACGTTGCGCGGCAACAAAAGACTCAGATAGCGTGCGGCCAGGTGATACAGAACCGCTTCTTCCGGTGTCATCTCCCGATCCAAGACCTTCTCCTTTCCACTTCTTGCTGTTCAATCCCGGTTCCGCCCGCCCCCAACCCGAGCGGAACCGGCAACAACCCATCGCGGGTCGTCAAAACCCATTGTTCCAAATCGCTTTCGATCAGAAATTCATTTTCGTAGGGCGGGTTAGGCCGCAAGGCCGTAACCCGCCGAGCAACCTCGGACCTGTCCTGAGCCAAGCCGAAGGGTCGGCGGGTTACGCGGAGCCTGTCCTGATGGCATTACAACTCCGAAAAGTATAGGCGGCCTACACGGCCTGGACGGTCGTCAACCGTCCGGCATCTAAGCGGAAGCTCATCGAGGACGGGATCAATCGCTCGCGCGATGTTCGAACAGTCGAGCGTAAGTGTCCAGAAATGCCTGCTTGGCCAGCTTCGGACTCATGGGACGCAAGGGTTGGCTCAAAGGCTCGACGTCTTGCAGTTCGCTCCACGGCTCGACCGAATACGGCATCAAATCGCGTTTCTCGGTCGCCAGGGCGATGCGGTCGGCGCGCTTGATGTCGGGGTGGATCCAATCGCCGAGACCAAAGGCGCGGGCTATCGCCGCCATGACCTGATGCTCGATGGCCACGAACTCCGGCAGCAGCGCCTTCAAAGGCTTGACCAGGTCGCCGAGATAGGCCTCCGCCGCATCGTGCAGCAGGGCTTCGCGCTTCAGGCTTTCCGGCACGAGTTCGCAGACGATCAGGGAATGCTGGGCAACCGAATAAAAAGCCGTGGTTTGCCCGTTGAAGCGGCAGGTATAGGCCAGACCATGGGCAATATCTTCGATGTCGATGTCTTCGACCCTGGGCTCGGCGGGATAGAAGCGGTTGCCGCGGTATGTGGAAATGTAAGGGGTCATCTTCGGTAGGGCCAGTGACGGTTCGGAACACGCCATAGCATAGCGTGTTTGAACCGTCACCGGCCCCGGCGGCATACCACCTCGGCCGGGGCCGGGTGCGGGGAAACCGCCGGCTAGATGAGTCTTGTTACGGGGACCGCCCTGGGCAGCAGTGGTCCGCAACGGCGGTTATCCTACCGCGTCTTTCCCGCGGTCGGTCCGGCATACGCGCCTGCCCGACAGTCCTGCGAGCCCGCTGGCGAACAGCCAGAAGGCGGCGGGCACGGGCACCGCGCTCGGCTGAATGTCGACGGACAAGGCGGCATTGGCCGCATACGGGCCGTGAAGGCCGAAAAACAGGCCTTGATCGGGTTCGGACGGATCGCCCGATAGGCTCAAGCCGAACGCGCCGGCGTGTATCGCGTAAAACTCGAGGGTCGCGAGCGTCACACTCTGGTTGTCCGGGATGTTGGGAATGCCGGGGAAAGCGGAACCGGCCAGATCCAGGCCGAGTAAGGCGGCATCATCGCCGAACGACGACGCGTAAGTCACACCGGTCAGTTTCGCGGCCGAGCTCTCGAACGCGGTTTCGAATCCGAAGGCGAGCAATTCGTCGCCGGCGTTCAAGCCGGCGAAGGCCTCGGTCAGGATCAGATCGATGCTGAAGGTATCGCCCGCCCGTATCGGCGCAGCGTCGACCGGATCGAGCGACAGCACGGCGGAATGACACGGAGCGGTGGTCAATAGCCAGAGAACGGCGACCGCCGAGTGGGCTTTCAAAGTCGGCATAATTTATCTCCGATAACGAGCTGGGCCGCCTCGTCCCCGCGAAGCGGCCGAATGGCGATTTCTACAGGCCCACCTTGGCGCGAAACGCACTGTAGTGGGCGTACCAGCGCTGGTAGTCGGCGTAGCTTACGCAGCCGACGCCGTCGTAATTGGCTTCGGCAAGATAGCCGGCACTGCCCGGACACTTGCCCAGGGCCGAGCGGAAACGGGTGAAATCGGCCGTGTCGACGTCGCCGTCTTTGTCCAAGTCGCCCGGCACCAGCACTTCCACGATGACGGGATCGTGGTCCGAGGACCGGTACGGATCGGCACTGTAGAAACTCGTGATCTGCCCCGCGCTCTTGAAGTTGGTGTTGTAGTCCAGCGCAACCGGCTCATCCGCGTTGATATGCCACTCTGCGACACCCTTGACCTGATGGGTAAGCGCCGGACCGGACAAGGCGTGATCCAGGTAGCCCGCTTCGCCGTCGAACACGTAGGAGTAGGCGTCTTCGCCTCCGAAGAGCCGGACCAAATCGACAAACCCGTTTTGCTCCAGGGTCTGAATCGGATCCTCCTTGGCATAGGCGTTCAGATCGCCGATGACCAGGATTTCGGAAGCGCCGCTCGCGGTGGGATCGGCCGCTAGCCACGCTGCCAGGGCCTGCGCGGCCTTGGTGCGGGTCAGGTTGCAGTTGCCCTGCTCGTCGCCCTGATCCGGATCGCCCACGTCATTGCAGTCCGAACCTTTCGACTTCAGATGATTCACCGCGACCGTCAGTATTTTGTTGGAGTGCTTGTCCAGAAAGGCCTGGGCCAGGGCCGGCCGGTTCTTGGTGTCGCTGAAGTCCGGGTCGACCGAAGAATCCAAAATCGCGAACGAACCGACCGGAGTCACCTTGGCCGGCTTGTAGATCAGCGCCACGCGGATCTCGTCGGTGCCGACGATCCCGGTGTTAACGTAAGCGTATTGACTGGAGCCGGCATGAAGATTGAGGCTGTCCACCAGATCCCGGATCGCCGGATAAGCGTCGTCGTCGTTTTCGATTTCCATGAGGCCGATCACGTCGGCGTTCAGGCCGTGTATGGCGGGAACGATCTTGTCCTTCTGGCGGGAGAACTCGGCCGGGTCTTCGGCGCCGCGGGCGGTCGGGAATCCGCCGCCGAACCCGTCGCCGTTAAAGTAGTTCAACACGTTGAAGCTGGCGACCCGCAGCGAGCCGATGCCCGGCAAGGCCGGCGGCGCTGCCGGGCGCGGATTGTCGGCCACGAACGAAGGTTCCGCCGTAGGCAGCAGGCGGTAAGCACCGAAGCCGTAACTCAGCACGCCGGTCACGCCGGTCAGGGTGTCCCCGCTGCGCAGGGTAGTGGCGGCGCTCAGGCCCGGCGCCGGATAGATCACGGGGTCGGGATTCTGGACATCGGAGCCGTCGTCCACGAGCAAGCGATTCAGATCGTTGGCCGCCGCCACGGCATTCGCCGCCGCACCGGGCAACGCAACATGAGTCGGATTTCGCAAGCGACCGTTCGCGGACAGCACGATTTGTCCGAATCGGCCCAACTGGAAGTTCTCGGTAACGGTCAGAGTCTGCGGGAGATAAACCAGCATGCCCTCGTAGCGCTCCCGGTCGGTGGCCGATCCGGCGAACGGCAGGACCACCGCGGTCGCCGGCGGCAGCGCGTTTCCGCTGCTTTCAAGCTCCACCGAGGAGGCATTCAGCGTCGTCAGGCCATTGGCTTCGGTGACCACGCCGCTCACCCGCACCCGATCGCCCGGAGCGACGGCGACGGTGGATTTGACGAACAGCCCCTCGGACGAGGCGGGGTCGGCATCGTAATCCGCCGGTTCCTCCTGAACGAAAAATCCGCCCAAGCCGTCCGCTCCCTGGAAACTTCCTATCACGATGGCTTCCACCGTCACCGCCGCACCGGCGACGGGACTCGACAGGCCGTTGCCCTGCACCGCGCTGATGAGGCTGACCGAAGATGGCGGAGGCGGTGCGGTGCCGAAAGTCTGGCCGTCGTTGAGCGCGCCGAATGTGTTTCCGGTCGTCGCGACCCAGGTAAAATCCTCGTAGCCCACGCCGGCACCGGTGAGTTGCAGGGATCCGCCGGCGGGCGTGGCGCTGCTTTCGCTCACGCCGATATCGGTACTGGCAAGGCCGGCGGCCGGCCCATTGCCGGCGGTAAACACGCCTTCGTAGCTGAGAAATTGAACGACTTCACCGAGCGCATTCACCAGGGCGATACCGTCGGGAGCGCCGTTCTGCAAGCCGTTCTCGGCATATTCGACGGTAATCGCGCCGTACCCGGTTCCGCCCAGATCGGGAATCGTCCCGCTGAGTGTTTCCGATGTCATCGCGCCGGGAGTGGTATATAAACCACCGCCGTTGCCGTTGTAGCGGACGATTTTCCAGCCGTTCAGGTCAGTGCCCGCCGGCCCCGCGATCTCGATGGCCTCGCCGGTATCCGTGCCTTCGTTATCATAATGGATTTCGTTGATGAAAACCGGCGTTGCGGCGTACCCGGCGGATCCGAGTAGCGCGAGCACCGCTCCGGTGAGTACCTTACGCGTCATGTTCTTGTCCTTCTGGCGTCGTGAATTCGGAGAGGTCGAGCGTCGGGACTCTCAACCCGGAAACGGCTTGTCTTCAGGAAGTTCCGATGCAGTCGCCCATTCCGAGCAACTGCTTGAGCTAAACGGCCGTCACCCGGCCTTCTCACTGCGGGAGAGGGCCTTTTCAGAACTTCCTTGAGGTTCCGTGGCAGCGAAACAGTAAAGGTGTTTTATGACTACCGTTTGAACGTCGTGTGACAGTTTCCGAAACGATGCGAAATTCGGACATGAGGGTGGTTTCGTATTCCGGCGACGGGCGGGCACGCGCTAAGGAAGCTCTGATCAAGTGGATTCCGTTTATGGTTCGACGGGCCTAATGCGTCACTCTGCGCGGAAGCATTCGTATTCGGCAATCCTTTCCCGACGTCACGGCCCGATCGAGCGTCTGCGTCGGCAAGGGATTGCCGACCTACGATCGTGCACCCTGTAGATACTGTTATCCGGGTCAAGTGCCATGGAGTGCTGGATCGAAGGGTTTTCCGGACTTGAGGACGCCGAAAGCGACCTGGAGGAGCTTGCGCATCATGGCACCGATGATGAGCTTGGCGGGCTTGCCCGAGAGCGCGAGCCGGTTCTTGAAGGGCTGGCCCCAAGCGGTCTTATACAGGATCACCATGGCTGGCATGTAGAGGGCTTTGCGCAAGAAGGCATGGCCGACCTTGGACAGCCGCGGCTTGGTTTTCACGCTCGTTCCGGACTCCTGCCGGCGCGGGTCGAGCCCGGCGAAGGCGACGGCTTGTCGGCTATTGGCGAAGCGGCTGGGCTCGGCATAGAAGGCGAGCAGAATGGCGATGGTGCGTTCCCCGATACCGGGGATGCTCTCGAGTAATTCGCGCTTCCCCTTCAGATCGGGGTTAGAGTCGATGTGCTCATTGATGGTTTTGATCAGGCTCTTGATCTGCTGATCGAGCCAATTCAGGTGTTCTTGAATGTTGGTGCGCACCGCGTCCCGGGCGACCTCCAGGCGGTTACTTTCCTGGGTCCGCAGGGCTTGCAACGCATCCAGACGCAACACGAGCGCGCGCAAGGCGATTTCGGCTTCGCTTCTCGCCTGCCAGGGAGGCGGATGGCGCTCGGCGCAAAATTCGGCGATGAGGCGCGCATCGACGGCATCGGTTTTGGTCCGGGTTAAGCGGGAAGCGGCATAGGCTTTGATTTGGGCAGGGTTGATGACGCTGACAGTGAACCCTTGGGTAGCCAAGCACTGGGCGACGTCTTCCCAATACACCCCAGTGGCTTCCATACACACGTGAACATTCCGTGCCTCTGGGCCGGTGAGCCAAGTGACGAGGGTGGCGAACCCGTCTTGGGAGTTGGCGATGACTTTGGTTCGGAACTTCCCGTTGGGGAGGCGTAACGCGCAGTCCAGTTTGGCTTTGGCGACATCAATTCCGAGATAAAACGTGGGCATCATGAACCTCAAATGATCTACCTTGTGAATGCGGGCTGCCGGCAAGCCGGGCCGAAGATACTGTTCGATCGCTCGATGAGGGTGAGCGACTGCTGCATCGATCGACGCAACGGGCTTGGTGTCCCAAGGGCGGGAACGGCATCCAGTCGCTCAAACCTGGAGCGCCCTCCAGGCCTGGGGTGACCGGTCGGGAGTCTTCTCCAACCCCTTCCGAACCACACGGAATTCATAATACAAGGTCGGGAATCCTTTCCCGACGCCGCGGCCCGACCGAGCGTCTGCGTCGGCAAGGGATTGCCGACCTACGACCGTGCACCCTGTAGGTCGGGAATCCTTTCCCGACGCCACGGCCCGATCGAGCGTCTGCGTCGGCAAGGGATTGCCGACCTACGATCGTGCACCCTGTAGGTCGGGAATCCTTTCCCGACGCCACGGCTTTATGGAATGTACTTAGCGGACGGCCTGACGGAAATCCGCCACGATCGACCGCACCGCATTGAGCGAGAGCGCATTGTCCGCCGCTGCGGGACTCTCCGCATCCAGCCCGCAGGGCGCGCCCTTGCATAAGGAAACCTTGGGATTTGAGAAAAGCCCCAGCCGGGGATGGGTGTAACTCATGATCGTACCGAACGATCCCGGAGTGCCGTATCCGTAAGAATAAGGCAGGACGCCTCCGGCGCCGGCATTGGAACGATCATGCGCGCTTCCCATGTTGTGCGCGAGTTCATGCGCAAGCGCGTAGTCCGAGCAGTAATACGAACCGCTGCGGCCATCGTTGACAACCGAAAAGGCGCGGCTCGACGACAGCGGGCTTCCATCGGCGCCGTTCAGCCAGGCGGTGCCGCAGCCCTCGTGGGCCGCGTGGTTGAACGGTCGAATCAGGGTCACCAGATCGGCACCGTATTCCTTCCTCCAGGCGTCGACTTTCCCAAGAGCGCGCCGGGCAAACGTCAGATCGCGCAGCGCCGTGCCGTTGTCGTTAGCCTCGGGATATTCGACCCGCACGGCTTTCATGAGACGCAAGCTGATCGCGACCCGGCTGTCGACGAAGGCTTGATTGGCCAGCGCGATCAAATGATTGATGCGGCTTGCCGCCTTGCCCGAAGCGACTCTGGACGTGTAGAGAACCAGCAGATCGATGGTCGTCGGCGTCGAAGCGTCGAGTTGCGCGTTCGCCGTCAGCCCCTCCGAAGT
Organism: Methylocaldum marinum; assembly: GCF_003584645.1. Lineage (GTDB taxonomy): Bacteria > Pseudomonadota > Gammaproteobacteria > Methylococcales > Methylococcaceae > Methylocaldum > Methylocaldum marinum. Next base: position 61,105 of record NZ_AP017928.1, on the reverse strand, counting down.
TCTGTCTGCCTCCGCGGCGGTTCCTTGCCCTTTGGGCTTGCCGCTTTCGCCAAGTGGCGCAGCCGTTTCCGATGGAACCGGCGCCTGCCCATGGTGCGGAGCCTGGCTCAGCCCAGCCGCCCGGATGTCGATCAACCATTGTCGGCCGTTGTTCGGTTCGATCAAGTAGACCGCTTCCGGCGTGGAAATCTGCCCCACGGCGCCGTTCTTGCCGAAGGTCATCACCGCACGAAAGGCCTGGCCGTCCTCCTTGAGATAGCCGACCCAGGTAAAATCGCCGTTTTCATGTGTATAGCGGTTGTCGTGGACCAGGGCATAATGTCCGCTCGGCAGACTTAAGGGCAGTTCCTCGCCCGGCTTCATCGCCGCCAGCTTGGCCCGGTCGAGGCGAATCGGTCGAACGGCGTTCCGCGGTAATTGGGCGAGGTCGGGAGAAACGGTGCTCGGCCTTGCATCTTTGTCGCCGTCGTCGCCAAGACCTGTGGTCGAGTCCGGCGCGGTTCCGTCGCCGTTGAGCCCGGTGATGACGACATGTTCGATCGCGCCTGCCCGGTTCAAGCGGTCGACGTGATTGAAACCCTGCAAAGCGGCCCGAACGATCGATGCCCAATCGGCCGCATCCGCCTTGACCGTGACCGGGTAATCTTTCAAGTCCTCCGGGCGATCGAACTCGATCCCGCCGTTCCGCGCCAATTCGCGCAGAAGCACATCCAGCCCAACGTCCCGCGCCGCAAGATGGAATCCTTCCGAGTCGATGGTCAATATGCCGGGTTTTCCGGTCGAGCTCTCGACCGCCATCGGAACGATGTGAGGCCCATCGGACTCGGCCGATATCGTGGGGAGCGGAACGACGCCTATCCCTATAGCCAGTATGAACAACGCGAGCGGCGATCTCATGGCCCCTCCTAACCATCGGATTCATGGAAAACGAGGGTTCGATGCTACAAACTCGCGGAAGCGCAGGCAATAGGCCAGCCGATTTCCTCATACTCCGCCCATGTGGTTCGCCGCAGGATGCTCTCAAATTGCGCTTGAGGAATTGATATCGGTTTAGGTCTATTATTGATGCACATTTTTCAGACGGCACGGGGACGTTTAGCTTAAATGAGCCAACTCGGCGGCGCACCGTTCAGGATCACTGTCTGGAGCACGGCCGGAGCAATGCTGCCGCTAGGCGGTGTTTATACCGCCCGGGTAATGAAGACATCGGAATACCGGGCGCGCTATTTCTCCTCGATCGGCGAACAGTTGTACTTCCGGGTCGAGCCCGGAGCTAGCCGCGACATCCGCTATCCGAGCACCGGCCCATACGATGAGCGGCTGGGATATACGGCCCTTCCGAGCTTTCAGGCAGGAATCGGTCAAGCTGGTCTTTATCCGGCTCATGCGGGACGTCGTCTACCATCATCGCTACAAGCCCGAAGGCGCGGCACTTTGGATGGACGCGGAGGACAGCGGGACACGCCGGCAGTATCTGAAGCATTTCGCCGACCAAGAGGGCAAAGCGTATCTGCGGCGTTTTTATGCAAAGTACCGGAACAAAACCCCGCAAGAAGCCATGGACCTCCTGGCCGGAAGAATACGATCCTTCCCGAAACGCTTGGCCACCATATACCGTTCGGTCTATCCCCATCGCGACCTTGCTGCGTTTCGGGACTATCTCACGGAACAGCGGGCGGCCCAGGGACTTTCCGCCGAAGCTGTCGCAGACCTTTACGAGAAGTACTTCCCTGAGCGCTTCGCCACATTTCACTTCGTTGCGGAGACGCCTTATGAGACGCTGATGCACCTGAAAGAAGCGCAAGGCCGACGAGTAATGCGCCGGAGGTTGCGGCGGCAGCGCGCAGCGCCTTGATCGACGTCGTCGAGCAAGGCACGGCGATACGGGTCAAGGGCGTATACACGGGATCTGCCGCCGCACATTTTCGCTTTACCAGCGCCCTACCGGTACAGGTACTCAAATACCTCGCCCCCACACTGCAGCCGCTCGTCGTGCGCGCCTACACCGAGCCACCGGAGACCGGGTCCTATACCGTCACTGCTGCCACCGCCGGAGATGCAAGGCCGGCCCAGATGACGCGGTACTGAAGATGTCGCAAGGCCGTTACCGGTTTGAATCTACAACCGAAGCTTCGATTCGTCCGCAAAGAGCGCGCTTTGTTGGGAACTGGCTGCAGGGAATCTCGATTCCAACGACCGTATTCCGTTTCCGGAGAAGCGCTACCCTCCCCGGAACCGCGCATCCTCCCCATTGCTATACTGACCGTCCAACTTTAACAGGAGATTTTCCATGCGCGTTCTCGTCACCGGTTCCACGGGGTTTGTTGGTCGACGCCTGGTGGAGCGGCTTCGCAGCGAAGGACACCAGGTGCACGCACTGGTCCGCGAGGCGCGAACGCCGGATGAGGTAGCCGGCCGGCTCGAGGACGTATCCGCCTGGGCAGGACGGCTGGCCGGCTGCGACGCCGTAATCCACCTCGCGGCGATCGTCGACACGTGGCGCCGCTGGGAAGATTTTTACAAAATCAACGTTCGGGCTACGGAAGACCTCATCGCTGCGGCGGACCGCGCCGGCGTGAAGCGATTCATTTTCGTCAGCTCCGAATCGGTACTGCAGGCCGGCGCCCCGCTGCTCGATATCGACGAAACCGCGCCGCTGCCGGCACGGCCCAGCTCCGATTACGGCCGCTCCAAGCAACTCGCCGAAAAGGCGGTTTTCGACCACACCGGGCCGATCGAAAGAATCGTGTTGCGCCCTACTTTCATCTGGGGCGCCGGCTCGGCTCAACTCGAGGCCATCGTCGACCGTGCCCGCGCCGGCAAGCTACCTCTCTTCGACGGCGGCCGGCAACCATTCGAGCATGTACACGTGGATACCGTAACCCATGTCCTGGCCGCGTCTCTGACGCGCGGTGTCGATCGTGGCATCTATCTCGTCACCAACGCCGAACCGATGCCGGCCGCCGAATTTTTCGGCGGCGTGCTGAATGCTTACGGCCTGCCTGCTCCGAAACTTTCGCTGCCGTCAAAACTGATCTATCCGTTCGCGGGTGCGGCAGAAACGGTCTGGCGCACGCTGCGGCTGCCGGGGCGGCCGCCGGTGACGCGATTCGAGGTGGAATTTCTTGCCCTGCCGCGGCGTTATCGCGTCGATCGGGCCCGCGCCGAACTCGGGCCGATACCTGCGACGACCTATGCGGACGCGCTCGCCACGCTCGGAAACACGGACTAGGCATGGGTTGGTGAATCATCGAGCGGCGATAAGTTCGCTATGACATCGTTTGCTGCTGCAACCTGGCCCACAGCGCGTGAATGATGGCGATCGATGCATCCTCCGGATTGAGTGCACCGCAAGACGCCATGAGCGCCTTGTTGCCGCGCCAAAGTCCGCAAACCTTGCGAATATATGCACCGAGACTAAATTCGAAATTGATCGCGTCCGCGCTGGACGCGGCGGCGATCTTGTATTTCTCGGACTCGTTCAGCATAAGCAGCAACCGTTCTACGGCTTCTTCGAGAGTCCGGGGCAAATTTTCCGGGTTGAAGCGTGAATCACGTGGTTGTAATGGATTGTTCATTTTGTTTGCAAGGAACGGAAGACTAGGAAAATCGGGCTTATCGACGGGCTAGCCACAAACTTATCCACAGCTTCTGTGGATAAGCCCGGCTTGTCTCGGGAATCGAGTCCGTGTTCGGCGAAGATCAACCATTTTTTCTAGTGCCTTTTCGCTGCGTCAGACCGCCGCAGGCGACTTCCATGCCTCCGAAGCGTTACGCCGACCGACACTCGCTCGTTAACTGGAACATTCATTGTATTTTTCCTACGCGAAAAAGTTTCGGGAAATCACCCTACCCCATCGCTCCTGGAGACTGCCCCGCGTCCCGCCTCGCAGCAAACGAACCCTTCGCGAATCATACGCTACACTCTGCCGTTATCGATTTCACTAGCCGAGTGGGCAACATTCATACAGCAAATTCACATGTTTGCAATTACTTGAGGTCGAAGGGTAAATATTGCCTTGGAGTCGTGCCATGAAAGCTTATTCACTCGATCTGAGAACCCGGATGTTCAGCTACGCCCTGACGCACAGCGTGCGCGAGACGGCCACGCTGTTCCGGGTCAGCCCGAACACCGTTCACGTGCTTAAGAAGTTCTTCATCGAAACCGGCCAATTGGCTCCGAAGCCCAGCCGTGCCGGCCGTCCGAGGGCCATCTCCGCCGAGGGCTGGTGGACAGGGATTAAGCCTTTTCCGAAGATCCGGCAAAATTTGCCGCCGCCCGATCGGATATAGCCGGAAGAAGCTTATCGGCGCATGTTTGGCGTTTGGCGGCGACTTGTATTTCTCCGATTCCGGACTAAGCTGAAAGTCGCACTACTCTTTATGTGTTGAAAGGCAAACTGACCCGGCCGGGGGAACTTGGTCGGGTTTTTTGTTGGCGGACACAAAGAGCCCGATGGTAAATCGGACGCTCAGAAAGCAGAAATGCATTCGCAATGCAGATGTTCTTCGTTAGATTGCCATACGCAAGTCTATCGAATCTGCTATTGCAGCACGGCTGGTTATCCGGCGTTGGATGGATGCCAGTTGCGTTCACCTAGCAGTTCACCCAAACGAAAAAAGGCTTACCGATCCACTCGATAAGCCTTTGTCTTTATTGGTCGGGGCGAGAGGATTTGAACCTCCGACCACCTGCACCCCATACAGGTGCGCTACCAGACTGCGCTACGCCCCGTGAAGGCGACAATGATACCGCGTTTCGGAATTCTAAGCAAAATTCTAGAATCCCCCCTCCGACACTCGGTTTCGAAGCGCCGGATTACCTTACTCGGTACGTTCATCTCGAGGCATGATGGTGTTCGGCATGCTCGTGGCGGCCATAGTGATTGATATCACAGTACAACGAATCCGGATCGCAGCCTTCGCATTCCAATTGCAGGGTGCAATGTCCGATGCCGTAGTGGCTTCGGATCATCTCCTTGATTTCATGTTGTATCAGCACTGCCTGGCTGATTAGAACGTCGTCGATAACGACATGCGCCGAAAGAAAGCGGAAGCTTTTCGAGATGCTCCACACATGAAGATCGTGGACGCCTTTCACGCCTTCGACCTGAAGAAGATCCCGCACCATGGAACTCATCTCGATGTCGCGAGGCGTACTTTCCAACAAGATGTCGATCGTTTCTCGCAAAATCACCCAGGCGTTCCAGAGAATGAGCATACCAATCAGCACACTGGCCAAAGGATCAAGCCAGTAGAAACCTGTAAACCAGATTCCGATTCCCGCGACAACCGCTCCGGCCGTCGAAAACACATCGCCCAGCAGATGAATAAAGGCGCTCCGGATGTTTAAGTCATGCTCCGCACCGTGGCTCACCAACCAAGCCGTTACGACATTGACGACGAAAGCCGCGGCGCCGACGGCGATCAGGATGTCGGCGACGACAGGCGGCGGCGATACGAAACGCTCGTACGCTTCATAAAATATGCCGGCGGAAATCAAGGCTAGGGTCGTGGAATTGATCAGGGCCACGAGAATTCCGACCCGGTGATAGCCGAAGGTCTTGCCCGCATGGGGCGGCTGTTCGGCCAGATGCAACGCGTACCACGAAAGCACCAGGGCGAGAACATCCGTCAGGTTGTGTGCCGCATCGGTCAAGAGCGCCAAGCTGTTCGCAATCAGTCCAGCGAAGACTTCGAAGATGACGAACGCGATCGTTAGAACGGCCGAGAGCCCGAGCCGGAATTTTGCTCGGCTGCCGATCGCCTCGGCATGGTCATGCGTGTGTCCGCCCGCCACGGTCTGACCTACAATTTAAGTGCGGATGCGCGCTGGGGCAGCGCGCCGCTTAGAGCGGTACGGCCGACAGGCGATAAGGACAGTCCTTCGTAGTCGCGGCCGATGGCGCTGTTTCGCGCCGCAATCGGTTTGCGCCGCGGCCCCGCAGGAAGAACGAAAAAGCCTCGATCAAAAAGCGGGGGACCGAATTGAAGAAAGCGCGGTAATCGACGGCAACGACTCCCGTCTTCCGGGTATCCGCCAAAGACGTACATGGCGAATTTTTTGAATTTTCTAAACATGTGATCATCTATCCTTTGGAACTTGCTGAAGTTTGATGCAATCCTAAAATTACCCTGCCGATTGTCGCAAGTCGATTACGCATGTCAAAATGCCTTCTGTCCGGTCACCCTTACCCGGGTAAGACATCCACTCTTTTCTTGCTGCATTCAGGCAAAACCTGAATTTTCATTTTTCGACCCTCGCGGTGAATTTGATCCGCCTGTTTAAACAGCAAACTAGCTCCTCCGGAATCTGCGTATGCAACATCGAAAACTTTTCCGTTTAGTCTTCGCCGCCAATCTGACCTGGCTGGCACCCGTCAATGCGGACAGCACTATCGAATTCAATGTCGAAGAAGGCCAGAAGACGGCAGTTCAGCCGATCGTCATCAAAGACGGGCAGATCATGGTCAAGGGAGCCGGCGGCGATCGCAATCTCGACATTTTCTATCAGCGCGCAGATGAACGGCTGGTGTTGATCGACCATAAAAAGCGGCGTTTTACGCCCATAACCGAGCAACAGATCGATCGGATGGCTCGTCAAGCACAGGATATACAGCCGCTGCTCCAAGGCTTCGGTGATCAACTCAGAAAGCTGCCGCCCAAGCAGCGTGCCAAATGGGAAGAAATGCTGGGGGGAATTTCGATAGACCACATTGGTTCCGCCGACAATCCAGTGAATGACTCGCGCCTCGTCAAAACCGGGCGGGCCAAGCAAGTCGCCGGGATCAACTGCGAACAGCTGGAGGTGCTGCAAGGGTCCACAAAACTGGCGGAACTGTGCCTTGCGAATCCGTCTTCGATGCAATTGTCTGCCGATGATTACGCGACGATTCGCTCGCTGCTCTCTTTCACTCAACGGCTCGCCGCGAAAGCACAAGGCTTTGCCAGCCAGTTCGGCATCTCCGTTCCGCCGATCCAATTCAGCGACCTGGCTGGCGTGCCGGTCGAAATGGTCGACTTATCCGGCAAACATCCCACCGTTATGGCTCTGAACCGAATAACCGACTCGATATCGCCCGACGAAAGTCCGCGGGTACCCTCCGGCTATCAGGCGCAAGATCTCACATTCTGGCGATAGACGACAGCGAACAGGTGGGAGAGAAATCATGATTCCCCATTTTTGGTCGGTACTCTTGAGCGCAGCATGGCTGTACTGGATCTGGCGTGCTTACCGATGGCAGCGGCTGGCCGTCGGCAGACGGCCTCCTCCCCCTACCCTGGAACGCTATCCGTCGCTCAGTGTGGTGCGTCCGATCAAGGGACTCGACACCGGCATCGAAGAAAATATTCGCGCAGCGCTCGATCATGGTTATCCGGGAGAGGTCGAAACGCTCTTCGTTTTCGACGACGCGCGCGAGCCGGCGCTTCCCTTGGTCGAAAAAGCGCTTGCCAAGCGGAAGCGAGCCGGACAGACCGTCGATGCAGGCATTATTCTTTGCGGTCCGCCTCCGGCCCGCCGCACCGGCAAGCTCAATGCCATGATTGCCGGCTTCAGAGAGGCGCACAACGAGCTGATCGCCTTCGTCGACTCCGACGTGCGCCAGGATCGTGACGCTCTGAAGATTCTGGTGGAAACCTTGCTCGCGTCCGATCGGGCGGGCGTGGCGTTCGCTCCCGTGGTGGCTACCGAACCGCCAATCACTATCGGAGACGTCGGCTATGCGCTGATGATCAACGGGCTCTACGAGCCGACTGCCATCGCCACCGCAGATCGATTCGGCGGCGAACTCCCTTTCATCATGGGAGAATTCATGGTGTTCAAGCGCGAGGCGGTCGCGGCAATAGGCGGACTCGAAACCGCCGAAGGCCAATTGGTCGACGACATGTTCCTAGGGCTGCGCTTGTACGAACGCGGCTATCGCAACAGGATGTCTCCGCATCCGGTGGCCGTCGTTCAGCAGGGCGCATCGATCGGTGAATTCCTGCCCGTCCTGGTCCGCTGGATCGCCTTTTCGAGATCGGGCCTGCCCGCTCGCTCCTTCAAGTTGCATCATTGGCTGATCGGGACTGCATTCTGGACCGGACTGATCCTCGCTTTGCCGGCCGCCGCGGATGGCCGGGTCTTCGCGGCCGTGCTCGCCGGACTCATTCCGGGATCCATCGCCCTCATGATGAACGAGCTGCACCATCGCATGGGGGGCGCCCGTCTGCCTCTCAAATACTCGTGGGTCGCCCTTGCACTTTGGCTCGTCGCCCCTTTGATCTATGCGCGGGTTTTCACCGTCCGCGAGGTCGACTGGCGTGGGCGGCGTTATCGGCTGGACACCGAGGCCCGACTCGCCCCGGAAAGCCACGGCGGAAGGTCGGCAAGGTGAAAGCGGCAAACCTGCGACCGTCTCGCGGAGGCAGGCCGATTCTCAAAACAGACGTCCGCGCGGATCCTTCGCTGGATACGCCTGCGTGAATGCCATTCGCTAGCGATTTTCCAGTCGGCTGAAGGTGGAATCCAGCGCTCTCTTCAGCTTTTCCGCGGCCCCGTTGACCGCCTGCTCGACGCTGTCGGCGCGGTGACTGACCGCTACCGGCTTTAGGCCCGCAGGGCGAGCCTCGAGCAGGCAACGTATGTCGTCCTGACCGATCTTGTGAGCGTTGATGTCACTGAGATGAGCTTCCACCCGGGTGACCCTTTCGCCGAAACGCCCTAAAAACGCCGCTACCGAGTTCTCGACCCAACGGGCGAGTTCGTCGCGGCCTTCGATGTAGCTGTCGGTGTTGAACTGAATCTGCATGCGCGCGTCCTTTTGTCCGGGCTATCCGGGAATAGCCGTCTCAATAGCGATAAATCGCCGCAACCCCGGTCTCGGTCGGCATCCGTTCGGAAGGAACGACCACCACCTGACCGCCGGTCCTCATGACCCACTCCGCGAGGTCGTCGAGCAGATCATCGACCTCGGGATGGTCCAGGTCGTCGAGTGCGACCTGGCCGGTCGTGGAATCAATTCTCCCGGGAATTTCGCAGCCGGCGTCGATCAGCAAGGTCGTAACCCGCCCCGCCACGGCCGCCTCGGCGACCTGGGCCGGATCGTCGGCACCGAACCCTTTTGCCTTCGCCGCGCCGAATGCCTCCACCAGTGCGTCCAGTCTTTCCAGATAATAAGGCTCGACCGCCCGCCACGCGCGCTCCCTCAGTTCGTCGGCGGACACCGTGTCCGGATGGACATCGATGCCTTCCTCCAGCAGGAATGGGTTATGACTCACCCGGCGGAAGAGATGATGGTGTTCCGGCAGCGCCGCGAGCACCAAAGGCAAGCCCGAGGGCCGCGAATGATGTTCCAGCACGGCGCGGTCGACGGCGCGAAAGAAACGCTCCGCATCAAGGTCCACCTCGTCCTTTCTCCCGCCCTGGCCATGGTGCATCGCCGGACCGGCGGGGCCGGAGCCATAAGTCGAGACGGTCAGGTGCGGCTCGGTCAACTCTTCGCCCAACGCTTCGGTGATGGTGCGCGGGACTTCATCGGCCAGTTCGATCTCGTCCAGGGCATCCCGGTTTCCCTCGAACAGCTTGATTTCCTTGCGGCTCAATCCGAGCACCTGGTAGCGGTCGGCCGACTGGAGGATGCGCAGCAGTGGTTTGGTGTGGAAGCTGTCGGCCACCACCGCCAGCTCCGGAACCGGCCGCTGCAGCCTATAGGCTAGGAACAGGCCGGGTGCGGCCAGTACGGCCAGTCCGTCCAGTGTGTGATTCCAGAAGCCGCGATCGGCGGCTAGATTTCGAAAAGGCTCGATGAGCGCGCGAATCTTTTCTTCCGGATAGGTCCGCCGCAGCGAGTCTTCCAGCGCTTTCACCAGGTTCCGGAACCGGATCGGGTCTTGCTGATTATCCGGATGGGAGCGGTGAGTCGGCTCGTACAGCGAGAGGCACGGGGTCTCTTGAACGTCGAAGAAGAGCCCGGCGGGGTAATCATGTGCCGATGAATCCATAAAGCCTCCGGGGCAAGGCATAAGTCCTGAAGATACTTAAGATGAACAAGTATCAATGACCAAAAACGTCGGCCAATCGTTCCCCTGCTTTCAGCCGCCCGCCTTCCGCCGCGCTGAATCCCGATGTTCGTGTGGGCGCGGCCTTGCCCCGTCTCGCTCTACATGGCCTGCCAGACAAACCAGAGACCCAGACCGAGCGAGGCGAGGGCGAGTCCGGCAGCGGCGAGCCGGCGGCCGTGCAGCCGGGTCCACAGGAGCACGCCGGTCAGGCTGAGCACGATCAGTCCCCCGGCCAGCGTGTCCGCCGGCAGAATCCAGCCGACACTTAATCCCGCGCCACGGTGCAGGTTGTTGAGTAAGGCGAAGAAGTTCGCTTCGCCGAGCTTGACGGCGACGAAAGCGTTACCTTCCCAATAGTCCGCTTGCAGGAAGCGCTGCGGTGCACGCACAGCGATCTGCCAGCGCGCCGGCTGCCGTACTTCCACGCCGTTCCAGATGACGGTCTTGCCGGGCTCCTGCCGGATCCTCGCTTGGTCGGATGCGAAGTGCAGCACTTCCGCCAGCCATTGCGCCAAGGCCTTGGGATTGGCGGGACGCGGCTCCAGCAGCGGCAGTTGGATCTCGCTCTGCTCCATCCTGGTGGCGGGAATTTTCAGCTTCTCGTGGTGATTGAGCAGGATACCCGTGGTGCCGAACAAAAACCCCAGCGATACACCCCACAGCCCGATCCAGGCGTGTGTGCGGCGCAGCCATTTGAGGAATGCGCCGCGCGCCAGGCGCCTCGGGAGGAACAAATAGCCGCCCGAGGGTTTGGCGCGGGGCGGGGGGAGTCGAAAAGCCGGACTCGGTGGGCTTCATCAGAATCTCACTCGCAGCGCAGCCGTCGCGACGATCGGCGAGCCAGGCATGATATTGTTGTTGCTGTGCGCCGAAGCGTAGTATTCCTTATCGAACAGGTTTTCGACATTGACCTGAACCTGGACGTTGTCGTTGACCGTGTAATAAACGGCGCCGTCGAAGCGGAGAAAGCCCGGCAACCTGACACGATTATCGGTGGCGGCGTACATTTCGCTGCGATAGACCGCGCCCAGACCGACGCCCCAATGCGGCGTGATGTCGTAACGGTTCCAGAGCGAGAAGGTATGTTCCGGCACCTGCGCCACCTTGTTGCCTTTCGGAGCGTTGGCCGACAAGCTTTCGGTGATTTCGGCATCCTGATAGGCGTATCCGCCGATGACGCGCCACTGATCCGTGATGTTGCCGCTCAGTCCCAGCTCTATGCCGCGAGTACGCTGGCCATCGACCAGGAACGACACCCCCGGATTATTGGGATCGGTGGCCACGGTGTTGAGGCGATCGAGCTGGTAGAAGGCCAGGGTCGCCGACAGGTCTGGAAAGATGTCCCACTTCGCGCCGACTTCATAATTTCGGAATTCTTCCGGTTTCAGCGACGCATTGTTCAACGACAGCGAAGCCAGCTGATCGCCCGCTCGCGGTACATAGGCCATGCTGTAGCTGGCATAGATGGAGAGCGAATCGATCGGTTTGAAGATCAGGCCCCCGCGCGGCGACCACAGATCATCGTTGGAGTAAAAGGTTTGGCCGTTGCGCTTGTTGCGAAAATCAACCTCGAAATTGTCGTAGCGCAGCCCCGCCACCAGCTGCCAGTGTTTGGTGATCTCGATCTGATCCTGGAAATAACTGGCGGCGATGGTCGCAAGACCGTGGTTGTCCGCATCCGTGGCGCTCTGCCTGAAGTTCACGGGGCCGCTATATCTCGGATTCGCCAGGGGAACCGTGACCGCTGTCGCATTGGGACCTGCCGCCGTGAAATAGCCGGTCTGGCGGAAGTTGTCCGTTTCCTGATGTCCGAACTCGGCGCCGGTCAAGACCGTGTGCTTGAAAGGCCCGGTCTCGAACTCGAATGTCAGATCGGTCTGGTTGAAGAAATTGTCACGCTGGGTCGCATTGTTGTAAGCCACGATCGAAACCCCGTCGCCCGTGGCATTGACCGCCCCCGGGAAGATGTTTCGGTAGAACTTGTCGTAGATCGCGTAGCGGGTGCGGTTGCGGAATTTGATGCCGTTCCCGAAGTCGTGATCGATCATGGCATTGAACGCGTCGACCCTGGACCAGGTCGGACTCCGCCTCGGATCGCCGAAGAACGTGGAAACATCGGTATCGACCGGGCGCCCCGAGAACGAGGAAATGCCGCGGTCCGCGACACGGTCGTCCTCGTAATGCTCGTAACCGAAGGTCACTTGGGTGCGATCGCCCAGACGCCAGGCGACCGTCGGGTTGACACCCCAGCGCTCGGCATGGAAGCCCTCGCGGTAGCTGCGGGAGCTCTCCCATAGGCTGGTGAGGCGAACCGCGAAATTTTCGTTGATGGCCTGACCGAAATCCCCGGTCAAACGAAACTTATCCCAGGACCCGACCTGAAAGCTCGCCTCACGGGGATTCTCCCAGTTCGCGACCTTGGTCACCCGGTTGATCAGGCCGCCGGCGGCGCCGCGGCCGAAGATCATCGCATTGGGACCTTTCAGCACCTCCACGCGATCGATGTTGTAAAGGTCCCGGAAATACTGGACGTCGTCGCGCATGCCGTCGACATACATATCGCCGGTCGTCGCGTTGCCGCGGAAAATCACCGCATCCCGGTTCCCCTCGCCTTGAGACATGACGACGCCGGGCACGTAGCGGACCGTGTCGGCGATGCTCTGCATGTTCTGGTCCTTGATCAGCTCCTGCGTGACGACGGTGATCGACTGCGGCACGTCGATCAACGGCGTTTCGGTTTTGGTCGCCGTTCGGGTGCGTTTGGACTGGTAACCTTTCGTGTCGCCGTCCGCCTGCTCGACCGCGCCGACCACTTTGACCTGGTCGAGCGTGGTGACATCTTCGTCCGCCGCAATGGCGCCGTTCGTCGGGCACGCCAGGGCAAGCGCGAGTGGCGTTCCGGCCAACGCCGCGGATTTAGGCCGGTATTTATTCTTATTAACCATGGATGTTTTCCCCTAGGTAACTGGATAACGTTCATATGGCTGGCTACCTGGCAGGAAATGGCTGGGTGGCTGACTTGTGGATTCACGGCAAGGCTTCGTTCGGATCGGAGACGAAACCGATGCGCGTCACGCCGGCATTGGCCGAGGCGGCGAGCACCTCGGCGATGGTCTGGTAGGCGGTGGCCTTGTCCGCGCGGAGGTGAACCTCGGGCTGAGGCTGCTGCTGTGCCGCCGCCGCGAAGCGCTCGCGCATCCCTGCCCGGTCGATCGCTTCGTTGTTCCAGAAGAGTTGTCCGGTGCCGTCGATCGCCAAATCGATGTGCTCGTCCCGGTCCGCGCTCGGCTGGCTGGCCGCTTTCGGCAGATCGATCTTGACGTTGTGGGTGAGCAAGGGGGTCGTGATCATGAAAATGACCAGTAAGACCAGCATGATGTCGATCAGAGGGACCATGTTGATCTCGGCCGAAGGACGCATGCCGCCCTGCCCCTGGCTGAAACTTCCGAACGCCATCACGCACCTCCCGCAACAGCTTGGCCGACCGCGCCGCTTCGGGTATCGGCTTCGGTCCCGACCCAATGCGCACCGGTCGTCAGGAAGGCGAACAGGTCATGGGCGAAGGCGTCGAGCTTCGCCAGCAGCAGTCGATTGGAACGGGCGAAAGCGTTGTAGGCCAAGACCGCGGGTATGGCCACGGCCAGCCCGGCACCGGTCATGATCAAGGCTTCGCCCACGGGACCCGCGATCTGATCGAGACTCCCCTGCCCGCTCATGCCGATGTTGACCAGGGCGTGGTAAACGCCCCAGACCGTGCCGAACAGACCGATGAACGGCGCCGTGCTGCCGATGGATGCGAGCACGGTCAGCCCCCACTCGAGGGATGCGGTTTCTTCGTCGATGACCCGGCGCATGGAACGCGTCAGGAACTCCGCCGCCGAACCGGCTTCGTTCAGCCGTCCCGCGCCATGGCGAGCATGATGCCGGGACGACACCAGCGCATGATAGGCGAGATGGGAAAACGGCTCGCCCGGGTGGTGCTCTTCCAATTGCAATTCCACGGCATGCAGGGAAGAGGCGTTCCAGAAGGACTCCAGAAAGCGGGCCGTCCGGCGACGCGCGATCATTGCTTGCAAGCTTTTTGCCACGATGAAATACCAGCTCGCGACCGACATGCCGACCATGATCGCGAAGATCGCCTTGCCGACCGTATCGCTTTGCGCGAGGAAATGGGTCAAGCCCAGGGTTTCTGTCGTTTCCATAGGATTATCCTTCGAGTGAGAATGAAATCGGGACCAACACCCACGCCGGCACGGACTTCTCTCCCTGACGGGCGGGAACGAATTTCCACTGTTTGACGGTTTCGAGGGCGGCGGCGTCGAGCCGCTCGTATCCGCTGGAGGTCTGGAGCTTCACCGTTTCGGCGCTGCCGCCGGCATCCACCAGAACCCGAAGCACGACTTTTCCCTGCTCTTTTCGGCGGAGGGAACCGACCGGATAGACCGGTGCCGGATTGCGCAGATAAGCCGCGTTGAAGCGTGGCGGAGCGACCGGAGCCGGTGCCGGCGATAAGGCCGTCGCAGCTGCGGCGGATGCCGGCGGGGCCGAGGCAGGCGCAGCTTCGGCCGGGGTTTGACGTGGCGACGGTGTCGATTCGGCGGTCGCTTGCCGTACGGCGGATTCGCCGGGCGTGGACAGGATCGGCGAAGGCTTGGCTGGCGGGCTCGCCTTCTTGGGTTTCGGTTTGGGCTTGGGTTTGGGCGATTCGATCTTGGGCTTGACCGGCTCCGCCGGTTTCTGTATCGCCTGGGGCGCTTCGGGTTGCGGATCTGCCACGGAGATCAGGTCGACCATGACCGGCGCCATTGACGGACTCTGCACCGCCGGCATGGACTCCTCCTTGATCAGCATCGGAAGCACCGCGGCATGGACCATCACGGCTCCCAGCATGCCCGCGGTGCGGATTCCCCAATATCGATCGACTCTCAAGACGCCGGTCGAACGTCGACTCGGCGGAAAAGCGGCTGCCCACATGATGCTGCCTCACCAACAAAAGTGTAACTGAACCAATCTGACTGGCTGGCTACCTATGCCGTGAGGCTGGATGGCTGGCTGGTTAAGCGGGCGTGCGAGAATCTACGGCACGGCCTGCCGGCGGCGTCTCCAAGCTGCGGGTCTCATAGTCCACTCCGTGTATACTCCGGACGCTTCTCACTCACCCCTGCACCCTCGCGGGTGCAAACGGAAACTACTTCGTCAGGATGAGCTTATCGTTACTGGTAATGCGCAAACGGTATTCGTCTCCGCCGTGTTCGATCACGATTTCACGGGCGGAGCCCAACAGCTCGACGCTCGTGACTCTGCGCCTTGAATGAACGGACCCTGAATCCCCCCGACGATGCGGGTGATCGTTTTGGACTCGGTCGCTCGGGCTCATACGTTTTCCCCCTTCGTGTCTGTCAGCCGCGGGGCCTACACCCCCCTGTGTTGCAAATGATAGCCATTATCATTTGTATTGACAACAACATACCTTGAACTCTCCTTTTCCTGCCGAGCGACAGTGCAAGGGACCCGCGTGTACCGTCCTCCGGGACCCGATTCTCCCAGGTAGCCATCCCGACCCCGTCGGCCCATGGGAATCTTTACCCGCCCCTCGAGGTCATACGGATCAAAGAACCCAAAAACTCCGCTACCGGGGTATCCGACATGACACGCGAAGACATCCCCCCGATAAGGACCGATGGATTCGAATTCATCGAATATACCGCCCCCGACACCCAGGCCCTGGCGAGACTTTTCGAACAGATGGGCTTCAGGGCCGTGGGCCGGCACCGCTCCAAGGATGTGGTGCTGTACCGGCAGGGCGAGATCAATTTCATCATCAATCATGAACCGGGGAGTTTCGCGCAACGCTTTGCCGAACGGCACGGACCTTCGATCTGCGCATTCGCGATCCGGGTCGAGAATGCCGCCTGGGCCTTCCGGCGGGCGCTCGAACTGGGCGCGAGACCGTCCGCCAGCGAGGCCGGTCCCATGGAACTCAATATCCCGGCCATCCGCGGAATCGGACGGAGCCTGATTTATCTGGTGGACCGTTATGGCGAGCATTCGATCTACGATGTCGACTTCGTTCCCATCGAAAACGAACCGGCGAAGCCTTTCGGGGTCGGCCTGACCCGCATCGACCATTTGACCCATAACGTGCGCAAAGGCCATATGGACGAATGGGCGGAATTCTACGAGCGCATCTTCGGTTTCAGGGAAATCCGCTATTTCGACATCCACGGCAAGGCGACCGGCCTGAAATCGCGGGCCATGGCGAGTCCCTGCGGCCAGATCCGCATCCCGGTCAACGAGCCGTCCGATCCGAAGTCGCAGATTCAGGAATATCTCGACCTCTATCACGGTGAAGGCATACAGCACGTCGCGCTGGCCACAGACGACATTTTCACCACCGTCGAACGGCTCCGCGACAGCGGCGTCCGCTTCATGGACGTGCCCGACGGCTATTACGACCGGCTGGACTCGCGCATTCCAGGCCACGGCGCAAATATCGAACGGCTGCGGCGAAACCGGATTCTTATCGACGGCCTGCCGGGCCGGACCGTCGGACTGCTCCTGCAAATCTTCACCGAAACCGTGATCGGGCCGATTTTCTTCGAAATCATCCAACGCAAGGGCAACGAAGGATTCGGCGAAGGTAATTTCCAGGCGCTGTTCGAGGCGATCGAAGTCGATCAGATGAAACGCGGGGTAATCTGATGGTCCGCTGGATCTCGTTTCCCAAGGTCGAGGGCGTCGCGGCACGCCAGGCTCACACCGATCTGCCCGAGGGCACTTACGAACGGGAATTGGGGCGGGAAGGCTTCTACGGCCCTTCCACGCAGATGCTCCACCGCCATCCGCCGACCGGGTGGATCAACATCGAGGGTCCGCTCCGCCCGCGCGCGTTCGATACCAACCAGCTCACCGGAACCAGCGTCTCGCCCTGGGACGCCACGCCGATGCTGGGCAATCTGCACGTCAAGATCCGGTGCTGGCATACCTATTCCGCCATGGACCATCTGGTTCGGAACGGAGACGGCGACGAACTGCTTTTCGTCCACGAAGGCTCCGGACATCTTTATTGCGACTACGGCCACCTCGCCTTTTCCGAAGGCGATTATCTGGTGATTCCGCGGGGCACCTTGTGGCGTATCGAAACCTCCGGGATGGGCGTTTTTCTCCTGATCGAAGCCTCTAACAGCACTTATCGGCTGCCCGAAAAAGGCATCGTCGGGGCTCACGCGGTGTTCGATCCGGCGGTCCTGGACACGCCCAGGATTGACGATGCCTTTCTCGCCCAGCAGTCGGACCGGACCTGGCGGGTACTGGTCAAGCGGCGGGATCGGCTCAGCGCCGTGACCTATCCCTTCAATCCGCTGGACGCCGTCGGCTGGCAGGGCACGCTGATGCCGGTTCGGCTCAATTGGCGCGATATCCGCCCGCTGATGAGCCATCGCTACCATCTCCCGCCTTCGGCCCATACCACCTTCGCCAGCGAGCGCTTCGTCGTGTGCACCTTCTGTCCGCGACCGCTGGAAAGCGATCCGGGCGCCCTGCGGGTGCCCTTCTATCACAACAACGACGATTACGACGAGGTCATCTTCTATCACCGCGGCCATTTCTTCTCCCGCGATAATATCCATCCGGGCATGATGACCCTGCACCCGGCGGGAATCACTCACGGCCCTCATCCCAAAGCGGTGGAGGCGGCCAAGACCCGGGCTCGCACCGAAACCGACGAGGTCGCGGTGATGATCGACGCCCGCGACGCGCTCGAAATCGCCGACCTGCCGCGTGGGGTCGAGTGGGAAGGTTACGTGGATTCCTGGAAATAGCCATGAAACTCGCTTCGCTGAAATCCGCAAGCCGCGACGGCACGCTGGCGATCGTCGACCGGGATCTGAGCTCGGCATTCCCTGCCCTGGAGTCCGGCTTCGCCACCCTGCAATCGGTGCTGGAGAACTGGGACGATGCGGCTCCCGCGCTGGAAACCACTTACCGCGCCCTCATTCAGCGCGAGCTCGATGCGCTTCCCTTGAAGCCGGACGAACTGGCGTCGCCCCTGCCCCGCGCCTATCAATGGCTGGACGGCAGCGCCTATCTGTCCCATGTCGAGCGGGTGCGCAAGGCACGCGGCGCGCCCATGCCGCCTAGCCTCTACACCGATCCCCTGATGTACCAGGGCGGATCGGCGGCTTTCCTGGGCCCACGGGATCCGATCCGGCTTCCCGACGAAAGCTGGGGCCTGGATTTCGAGGCCGAAGTCGCGGTGATCACCGATGACGTGCCCATGGGAGTGACGCCCGAGGAAGCAGCGCCTCATATCAAGTTGGTGATGCTGGTCAACGACATCTCGCTGCGCAACCTGATACCTCAGGAACTCGCCAAGGGTTTCGGTTTTCTGCACGGCAAGCCGGGTCCGGCGTTTTCTCCGGCCGCGGTGACGCCCGATGAACTGGGCGATGCCTGGAACGGCGCCAAGATCCACCTGCCGCTGCTGACGTACCGGAGCGGAACCCTAGTCGGCCATCCCGACGCCGGTGAGGGCATGCAGTTCGACTTCCGCGAACTGCTCGCCCACGCCGCCAGGACCCGCCCGCTGCCGGCCGGCACCATCATCGGTTCGGGCACCGTCAGCAATCCCGATGCCGGCCGCGGTTATTCCTGCATCGCCGAAAAACGCGTCATCGAGCAGATCGAATCCGGAGAGGCCCGGACGCCCTATCTCCAGCACGGCGAAACCGTGCGGATCGAGATGTTCGACCGGAGCGGACGCTCGGTGTTCGGCGCCATCGAGCAGGACGTATGGCCATGATGGGCCTGGAGCTTTACACCTATTTCCGAAGTTCGGCCGCCTACCGCGTCCGCATCGCCCTGAATCTGAAGCGGCTGTCTTACCGGCCCCGGTTCGTGCATCTCGCAAAAGGCGAACAGCATCGGCCCGAATACCGTGAGATCAATCCGCAGGAACGGGTACCGGCGCTCATGGATCGGGGAACGGTGTTCACCCAATCCCTGGCGATCATCGAATATCTGAACGACGCCTATCCCGAACCGCCGCTGCTGCCGCGCCGCCGCGACGACCGGGCTTATGTCCGCGCGCTCGCCCAGATCATCGCCTGCGACATCCATCCCTTGAACAACCTCCGGGTCCTCCGCTATCTCGAGCACACAATGGGCCAGGATGAAGCGGCCCGAATCGCCTGGATTCGGCACTGGATTAGGGAAGGTTTCGAAGCGTTCGAGGCGCAGCTTGCGCGCCATGAAAGCAGCGGCCTTTTCTGCTTCGGCGACACGCCCACGCTCGCCGATATCTGCCTCACACCGCAAGTCTTCAACGCCCGCCGTTTCGGCTGCGAATTGAGCGAGTTTCCGAGAATTCGGGCAATCGATGAAAACTGCCAGGCGCTCATCGCGTTCCGCGACGCAGCACCGGAGCAGCAGGCCGACGCCGAGTAGACGATCCTCCGGCTCGGCAGGCACCCGCAGGCGCCGTCGTTACGGCACGGGCCGTACGGCATCAGCCGGGCGCGTCGGTCCCCTCACGTCCCACATGACCCAGCACTTCCTCGACCAGATCCCGTAGTCTGGGCTTGACTTCTTCCAGGGCATGCCGCCCCTGGTCGGTGATCCGGTAATACTCGCGGCCCTCCCGTCGGACGATGCCGGGATGTGACGAGCGATATCGGTCCAGGGAAAACAACCGCTTTCGCGGTGAATATCACGAACGGAGGGATAGACGATGAAGGTCCTCATGATGTTCAATAGACCGCCCTACGACGGCACCGACGTGACGTGGAACGGGCTGCGGCTGGCGGGGAAACTGCTCGAAACCGGTTAGGATGTGCGCATTTTCCTGATGAACGATGCTGTCGACATGGCGCGGGACGCTTGCAAAGCGCCCGAAGCTTACGATCAGGACCTGGTCATGATGCTCAAACAATTGATTGCGAGAGGTGTAATCGTGAAAGTCTGCGGAACCTGCATGGCGCGCTGCGGCATCCACAAAAACCAGCCTTACTACGAAGGCGCCCAACGGTCCACCATGGCCGAACTTGCGGAATGGGTGGTCGACAGCGACAGGGTGATCACCTTATGACCGGTCGGCTCGAGCATGGCAACGGCGGTCCGGCCGAAAAACGCCGCTCCGTTTCATCCCGACCCCGCCGGACGCGGCGTATTGCCGCCGCAGCGGCTCTGCTCGCCCTGACCGTTCAGGCCCAGGAGGCGGAGCAATCTTTGCCGGAGAAGGCCAGGCAGCTGTTCAAACCGCTTCCCAAGGATATGGCGACGGAGGATTTCCCGACCGAACCCGCGCGCGTCGCACTGGGTCGCAAACTGTTTTTCGATCCCCGGCTTTCCCTGGACGGCACCGTGAGCTGCGCGACCTGCCATCACCCCGCCCTGTACGGCACCGATGCCCTGGCCAGATCGATCGGCGCCGAGCATCGCCTGAACGCCCGCAACGCCCCGACCGTCCTCAATGCCGCGCTCCAGTTCAAGGCTCACTGGCTCGGCGACCGCGCGAACGTGGAGGAGCAGGCGCTGAAAGCGCTGACCGGACGCGCGAGTTTCGGCAACCCCGATCCCGCGTCGGTGATCCGAAAGCTCAAGGTGCTCGGCTACGAAGCGGAATTCAAGCAAGCCTTCCCGAACGATGCCGAGCCGGTAAAGCCCGAACACTGGGGCAAGGCCATCGGCGCCTACGAACGGACGCTGGTGACGCCGTCGCCTTTCGACGCTTATCTCAAAGGGAATGACCGGGCGCTGACGCCTCAGGCGCAGAATGGCTTAAAGACGTTCATCGAGGTCGGCTGCGCATCCTGTCACGGCGGCGTAGCCTTGGGCGGCGCCTCGTTCCGGAAATTCGGGGTGTTCGGGCCTTACTGGAAGGAGACCGGCAGTCCGGCCGTCGACGAGGGGCGTTTCGCGGAAACCAAGGTCCCTGACGACAAATACGTATTCAAGGTCCCGGGTCTCCGCAACGTGGCCATGACCCCGCCGTATTTCCATGACGGATCGGTGGACAGCTTGCCGCAGGCGGTGCGTGTCATGGCCAAGCTACAGCTCGGCAAGGAACTCGGCGAGCGGCAGGTCGACGACCTCGTGGCTTTCCTGAACAGCCTGACGGGCGAGTTGCCCGAGGATTTCGCAACCGAGCCGGTGCTGGCCCCGCAAGCGTTCTCCCCGGCCGAACCCGAGTTCGCCGAAACGCCTTAAGCCACATCCCGCGATCCGAAAAACGCCGGGAGCCGGACGCGATGCCGTCGGCGAGCTTCGCGCACCGGCCGGCGGGGATCTTTAAGAGTCCCGGAGCACGGGGTTTCTGCCGGATCGGCACGGAAATCGGTCACCCCTGTATCCCACATGGAGCGACATCATCAGAAATTCGGAGCGCCCTCCGCGGTCAAATAGGTAATCGTCCTTCTTATCTCGTGAGGAGGTCCTATGATAGCCGTCGCCGACTCCAAGCTTGCGCGCTACGCCGAGGAGCATCATCTTGCGGGTCTCACTGCACCAACGCTGGAAGCGCTCGCGGCGAACCGGACCGGGTACTCGGTCGACAAAGCCCAGCGCTTTCTCGCGTTCCAGCAGCGCATCGATACCGAATTGCTGAAACACCGCATCATCACCGAGAATCGCTATACCGCCTGGTTCAGGCGGGGCGAACAGAGCTTCGAGCAGGTTCGGGCGTTCATCGTCCAATTCTCGGTGTTCTCGAACCAGTTCCTGGTGGCCCAGCTGTACAAGATGATCAACGCCGACACCCTGGAAGGCATGCGGGCCTCCAAGGAAATTCTCGCCAACGAAATCGGCGTCGTCTTCAACGCCGGCCGGAAACGACCCTCCCCGCGCGATGCAGGCCAGCAGGTGGACCCCGAACTGGTCTCCACCGAGGGCACGGTGGAAGGCGGCGTCTTCCATTTCCGCGCGGCGCATTTCGAGTGGCTGCTGCGAATCGCCGGGGAACTCGGACTCGGATTCCAGGACCTGGGAAACCGCAGGCACGGCACCCCGTCCACCCTCCATTTCTGCGACGAACTGATCCGGCTCTACGGCAACGAGCGCTATGCCATCACCCAGGCCGCGAGCTATGCCGTGGAAAACTGGGCGGCGGCCGGCTTCTGGCGGGAGCTGATCGACGGCTTGATCCGCTACAACGCGCGCACCGGCTCGAATCTGCCGCTCGCCTTCTTCACCTGGCACGACCGCCTCGAAGCCCAGCACGCCCAGCATACCCAGGAAGAGCTGGAAGAACTCTATTTCACCCGCGACATCGACGAGAACGACTTCATTCGCTACGGCAACGAGATGCTCGACGGCGTGGCGGTCTTCTGGGATGGCCTGGACGAACAGCGGCGGGCCTTGGCAAGAGTGGCGTAATCAGCCGCGTAGGATGGGCAAAGGCCGACAGGCCGTGCCCATCAGCCGGGAAGATGGGCACGCTGCGCTTTGCCCATCCTACGGCACTGGAACGGTCGGGACGAACAGCCGCGGGTATTGGCAAGAGTGGCGTAATCAGCCGCGTAGGATGGGCAAAGGCCGACAGGCCGTGCCCGTCAGCCGGGAAGATGGGCACGCTGCGCTTTGCCCATCCTACGGCGCTGGAACGGTCGGGACGAGCAGCCGCGGGTATTGGCAAAAATGTCGTAATCAATCCGTCCGCGAAACTCAGCATCAAATAACCTGGAGCAACATCGTGAATCGACCGCTCTGGCAACCCGCCCGCTCCCGCATCGAAACCACGAATCTCTATCGCTTCATGCACATGCTGCGCGACCGCTGGGGCCTCGACCTGCCGGATTACGCCGCGCTGCACCGATTCTCGGTGGAGGACATGGAGCGATTCTGGCTGAGCGTATGGGAGTACGCCGGAATCGTCGCCGAAACCCGCGGCGAGCGGATCTTGATGGACGCCGACAAGATGCCGGGCGCCAGGTTCTTTCCCGAAGCCCGGCTCAATTTCGCCGAAAATCTGCTGAAACGCCGGGATGACGGCGACGCCATCGTTTTCCGGGGCGAATCCCGGGTCCATCGCAGGCTCCGCCGGAACGAGCTTTACCGGCAAGTCAGCCGTCTGGCGCAGGCTCTCGAAGCGGACGGCGTGGCGCCGGGCGACCGGGTCGCCGCCCTCATGCCGAACCTCCCGGAAACCGTGATCGCCATGCTCGCCGCCGCGTCGCTGGGTGCGATATTCACCTCCTGCTCGCCCGATTTCGGCGTACAGGGCGTGCTGGACCGGTTCGGGCAAGTGGCTCCCAAAGTCCTGATCGCCGCCGACGGATGGTTTTACAACGGCAGAAAACACTCCGCCCTAGCCAAGCTCCGCACAATCGCGGCGGAGCTGCCAAGGCTCGAACGCATCGTCGTCGTGCCCTATGTCTCCGAGCCATCCGGGCTCGCGCTGCCGGAACCGCGGGCGATCCGCTTCGACGATTACCTCGCGCCTCATCCGGCCGGCGAGATTCCCTTCGTCCGGCTGCCGTTCGACACGCCGCTCTATATTCTTTATTCCTCCGGCACCACCGGCGTCCCGAAATGCATCGTACACGGCGCCGGCGGCACCCTGCTGAAGCACTTCGAAGAGCTCCTGCTGCAATGCGACGTGAAGCCGAACGACCGGGTGTTCTATTTCACCACCTGCGGCTGGATGATGTGGAACTGGCTGGTCTCCGCCCTCGCCTGCGGCGCCACCTTGCTGCTCTACGACGGTTCGCCTTTTTATCCTTCCGGCGATGTCCTGTTCGACTTTGCCGATGCCGAAGGCATGACACATTTCGGCACCTCGGCCAAATACATCGATGCCTTGCTCAAGGCCGGGCTGGAACCGAAACGCACCCACCGGCTCACCGCCTTGCGGACCCTGCTTTCCACGGGTTCGCCTCTCGCACCCGGCAGCTTCGATTACGTCTATGAAAAGCTGAAATCGGATCTCTGCCTGTCCTCGATCTCGGGCGGGGCCGATCTGATCGGCTGCTTCGTGGGCGGAAACCCGATGGGTCCGGTACGGCGAGGCGAAATCCAGGCCAAGGTCCTCGGCATGTCGGTTGAAATCTTCGACGAAAACGGCCGACCCATCGAAGGCCGCAAAGGCGAACTGGTCTGCACCCGGCCGTTCCCGTCCATGCCGCTTAAATTCTGGAGCGATCCGGACGAAAGAAAATACCGCGCGGCGTACTTTTCGAGGTATCCGGGCGTCTGGCGGCACGGCGACTGGGCCGAAATCACCCATCACGGCGGCATCGTCATATACGGCCGCTCCGATGCGGTGCTGAATCCAGGCGGGGTGCGCATCGGCACGGCCGAGATCTACCGGCAGGTCGAGCGGCTCGACGAGATCGTCGAAAGCCTAGTGGTCGGACAGGACTGGGACGACGACGTCCGCATCGTGCTGTTCGTACGCCTGCGGGAAGGACTGAAACTGGACGAAGCGCTGGCCGAGAGAATCCGGGGGCAAATTCGCGACAACGCAAGCCCGCGCCATGTCCCTGCCAAGATCGTGCAGGTCGCCGACATCCCCCGGACGCGCTCCGGCAAGATCGTCGAACTCGCGGTACGCGAGATCATTCACGGACGCCCGGTGAAGAACCGCGACGCGCTCGCCAACCCCGAAGCGCTGGAACTCTTCCGGAATTTGCCGGAGCTTGCAAGCTGAAGGATTTGAGCCGGGCGCATCATGCCTGATGCCGTTCTCCCGCCCGGCCGAACGGGACTACGTTCGTGTCGGCAAAGGATTGCCGACCTACGCTTGTAGGCAAACCCAAGTAGGTCGGCAATCCTTTGCCGACGATGCCTGCATAACATCAATCAAGCGGAGACACTCCGATGAACGAGCGCTCCATGAAAGAAATCTACTACGCCGATTATCTCCAGCTCGACCGACTCCTGAACTCACAGCTCCCGGAAAGCCGGCGTCACGGCCCCGAAGCCCACGACGAAATGCTGTTCATCATCACGCACCAGGCGTACGAGATCTGGTTCAAGCAAATCCTGCACGAACTCAAATCCGTACTCGCGGCATTCACAGTCACCCCTTTGGATGAACACAGCATGGGGGTCATCGTCGCCCGCCTCGAGCGCATCATCGCCATTCAAAAGGTGCTGAATCAGCAAATCGACGTCCTGGAGACCATCACGCCACTGGATTTCCTCGATTTTCGCGACTATCTGATTCCGGCTTCCGGGTTTCAGAGCGTGCAATTCCGCGAGATCGAACTGCGCCTGGGGTTGGGGGTGCACTATCAGTATCCGGTTACCGGCCGGCTCCGTGCCGAGGATGTCGCCTACCTGAGAGAGGTCGCCGGCGAACCCGGTCTGTTCCAGCAGGTGGATGCCTGGCTGGCGCGCATGCCGTTCCTCCGGTTTGAGGGTTACGACTTCTGGGAAAGCTATCACGAGGCCGTCGCGGCGATGCTGGCCAAGGACCGCCGCTCCATCGAGAAAAACTCTTTGTTTTCGGATGCGGAGCGCAACGCTCAGCTTGCCGAGCTGGACAACACCCGGCGGAAATTCGAATGCCTGCTCGACCCGGCCGGATTCGAACAGCTGCAAGCGCAGGACCTGTTTCATCTCCGCCAAACCTCGGTGCTATCGGCGCTTTTCATCCAGCTTTACCGCGACGAGCCGATCCTGCACCTGCCGTTCCGCCTGCTTAGTCACTTGATGGATATCGACGAGTTGTTCACCGCCTGGCGCGGCCGCCACGCCCTGATGGCTCAGCGCATGCTCGGCAGCAAAATCGGCACCGGTGGCAGCAGCGGCCACGAATACCTTCAGCAAACGGTGGACAAGAAGCGGATCTTCAAGGACTTGTTCAACCTCTCCACCTTCCTGATCCCGCGCTCGTCCCTGCCGCCCTTGCCCCGCCGGCTGAAGCAGAGCCTCGATTTCCATTTCACCGGAGAGCAAAGTTCTTGAGAGGAAGAGCGTTATTCCCGTACACGGGGTTCTGTCACAGGCCGTTCATGTACTTTTGCTATAAATTCAAGGCATGATCGATGAGATTATGAGCCGAGAAACGGCAGCGGGGCGTGGGCGAGTCCGTGGCGGGCGGGGACGGCTGGCAGCGTATTCTCCTGTTAGATCATTTTCATACCTCTGTACGGGCACTCGCGAGTCGATCGGGAATCCCTTCCAATCGCAAACGGTTGCTTTAGCCGCAACCCTTCCAATCGCAAACGGTTGCTTTAGCCGCAACCCTTCCAATCGCAAACGATCGGTTCGGGAGCACCGGATCCACCCTTACCGACGGTGCAGTTGAGCTAACGGGTTGTCGGCAAAGGATTGCCGACCTACAAACTGCTACAAAGCAAATCCAATGACGTCGTTTACCCTGCGAATACCAGTGCTTCCCGATTGCTATATTTCTACCTGTTTCAGAAGGTCTCGCTTGGCGATCCGTTCCTTCAAACAGCCTCCATCAAAAAGCAAACGTGGCATGTCGGCAAACTCAAAAGTCGTTGCATGCTGGAAGCCCGATGCTCCGAAGCGGAGCAAAAGCTCAACGCGAAGTTTAATCCGTCCATGGAAAACAAGCGCGAGATGAAGAAATCTGTTCCGGATCGATTTCCTTAAGATGGTGAACAAGTTACTTTTGCTTTGCGCCCTACTGATCGCAACGAACACGCCTTTCGCAAATGACAAATGTACTGAGGGGTCGGAGTTCGAACCGGCTCTTTGCCCGATCCGGCTACCGGAAATCACTGCGATTCAAATTCAAGAGAACGGCGCTAAGGCTGCTGCATCTCAAGACCAGAACGTCGATTGCTCTGATTTCAAGCTCGATGCAAAACAAGTTCAGCGGTTTTTCTCACTGGCGATGGAAGCTGATGAGCGTGATGCCCATTACACACTGGACTGGTCGCCTTGTTACGCTAGTGGGACCCTTACCTTCGCGGATGGTAAAACGGCACATTGGAGCATCAACCGGTTTCGAACCGGCACACTGGCCATAGATGACGTAACCCGTATGTTTCTGTATTGCCCGAAGTGCGATTTCAAACCTTTTCAGTGAATGTGCGGGGGCCTAACCGTGTCGGGTGTGCCCCGTCTATCCGCCAGCTTCGGAGGACGCCGGCTATTTGGCTTGCCGAATTTCAACAAATGACGCTCGTTGGAATTCGGCTAAGGTTGCTTTTTTCTTCCTGCAATCCAGCACACCCTTCGCTGTAAATTCAGCGCCTACGGAGCCCGCCCGGGAAGGCATCTGCTAAGCTGTCCGAACCACACTCTTCACGCACATCCATGACCGATATCCCCGGAAGCGGACCGACATCCTTCGAGCCCGGATTGCTTGCCCGCCCCGTCATGCGTGCCCTGCCCGAACTGAGGGAGCTTCTGATACTCGCGGAGCATGTCACGAACGCGGGCTGGGAGTGGGCGCGGGTTGAAGTCTTGGCGGAGTTGCGGCACGAAAACGAATCGTTTCCGCTACTCGCCTTCCGGTTCGGTCCGACCGACCCGGCCTTGCCGGCGCTGGCGCTGTCCGGCGGGGTCCACGGGCTGGAACGCATCGGTACGCAGGTCGTAACCTCATACCTCCGGACCTTGGTGGAAATGGCGCGCTGGGACCGCGTAACCCGGGACATGCTTTCCACTACCCGGCTTCTGATCATGCCCCTGGTCAATCCGGTGGGCATGTATCTCAAGCGTCGATCCAACGGCAACCGGGTCGATCTCATGCGAAACGCGCCGGTAATTGCGGAAGGCTTGTCCCGCTGGCATCTGTTCGCCGGCCATCGCATTTCTCCCCGCCTGCCCTGGTATCAGGGGGCGGAAAACGCTCCCATGGAAATCGAGGCGCAGACGCTTTGCGATTGGGTGCGGCGCGAGATATTTCCGGCCCGAACCGCACTCAGCATCGACGTGCACTCCGGCTACGGCAAGGTCGACCGCCTGTGGTTTCCGTTCGCGAAAACGAGGGAGCCGTTTCCGGCGCTGGCGGAAGCCGTCGCTTTGAAACATCTGATCGACAAGACCCATCCCAACCACGTTTATTGCATCGAGCCACAATCCCGCGAGTACCTCGCGCACGGCGATTTATGGGATTACCTCTACGACGAATACAGAACCGCCCGGCCCGACGGACGCTATATTCCGTTCACCCTGGAACTGGGTTCGTGGCTTTGGGTAAAAAAGAACTGGTCGCAGGCCTTCTCCGCCCTCGGCGTTTTCAACCCCCGCCTCCCCCACCGCGTGCGGAGGACATTAAGGCGCCATCTCCTCCTGTTCGATCTCTTCTACCGCGCCGTCCGCTCGCCGGAACCCTGGACCGAACTCGACCAAGCCGAGCGAGAGCGGTTGAGGCGGCAGGGATTGGAGTGGTGGTATACGACTAGCTGAAAAAGGTGCCGCTGGCGCGGCGCTAGAGCATTTTCATGCCTACGGTACGGGCGCGAGCGAGTAGGTCGGCAATCCCTTTCCCGACGCTACTTCCCGGCCGAGCGTCTTCGTCGGCAAAGGATTGCCGACCTACGAATGCTGATCTCGACAATGCTCCAGCGCCTGCGGGGAGGATTGCAAAAAGAGATGGGGGCAACTATGTCTCGTAAACCGCGAGCGCCGGAAAGAGACTCATCCATAGTCCTTCTGCACCGAAGTATAAATGTCCAATTCATCAAGGATTGAGAGGGTCGCTAAGGATCATCTCAATCCTGTGTTCGGGATGCACGGAATCAGCATGTTCAGGGAATAAATATTGCTTCCCCATTGATTCAACCCATTTTTGTCGGAGCAAGACCATGAAAATCTATTCCCTACCCCTGCTTGCCTGTCTGCTGGCGGCGACGGGCGACGGGCTTCGCCCAGGCCACACCTGTCTACCACGTTATCGACCTCGGCACGCTGGGTGGGACATCTAGCGCGGCTTGGGGTCTCAACGACGCCGGGCAGGTCGTCGGGTCTAGCTCTACCAGCAGCGGACATCAATCACATGCCTTCCTGTACAGCGATGGAGTGATGACCGATCTGGGCACATTCGGCGGCACCTACAGCTTTGCCGGCGATATCAACAACAAAGGACACGTGGTAGGAACTGCCTCGACCAGCGGCAATACGACTTACCGTGCCTTCCTGTACAGCAACGGCGTAATGACCGACTTGGGCACGCTCGGCGGCGAACACGGCGGGGCCTCCGGCATCAACGATAGGGGGCAGGTGGCCGGACGTAGCCATCCCGGCGATGCGGAAAATCATGCCTTCCTGTACAGCGAGGGCGTGATGGCCGACTTGGGGACGCTCGGCGGCGAATACAGCTCGGCCGGTGCCATCAACGATCATGGGCAGGTCGTGGGAGCCGCGCAGCGAAGTGGCGATTTGTCCATCTATGCCTTCCTGTACAGCGACGGCAAGATGACGGACCTGGGCGGGCTTGCCCCCGTGGGTGTGTATGCCGGCGGACAGAGTTCAGCCCGGGATATTAACAACCACGGGCAGGTAGTCGGGTATTTCACGATCGAAGACCTGGAAATCCATCCGTTTCTCTACAGCAACGGCACGATGATCGACCTCGGCACATTCGGCGGCCTATACGGCGAGGCATGGGCCATCAACGACACCGGACAGGTCGTCGGGAGTAGCAATGACAGTAACGGGCGTCAACAAGGCTTCCTATACAGCAACAGTATCCTGCAGAACTTGAACGACCTGATCGATCCGCTCTCGGGCTGGACGATCGCCGAAGCACACGACATCAACGAATCCGGCGATATCGCCGCCGTGGGGTTTCACCCAAGCGTCGGAAGTCGTGCGCTCCTGCTCGAATACATCGGTCCCGCCGTCGGCGGAGTGCCGGAACCCGGCACCCTGGCCCTGATGGTCATCGCGATGGCGGGGATGATCGGGTTTCGCCGTAACTGGGAACACTGATTGCCGGCGACCCTATGGCCATTTCGGACGGCGCCCAAAGGCGCCGTTCAAGTCTCCAATCCGGAGGAGAGGCCCGTGCAACTGATTGATCTATTAACCCGGCCTATAAATATAGGCCGGGTTAATCCGGGGCAGGGATGCCCCGGCGCGGCGACAAGCCGCGTGAACCCAAATCGGGCATGTACCGGCCTGGGCGGCGGCCCGTAAATACCAGGAGGGTATTTACGGGCCTAATTAATAACGGGCCCTCACCCAACCCGCTCCCAAAAAGAGAGGGCTTATTCAGAGCCTCCTTAGAGAACAAGCATGGATAAGTCTCGTTGGGAGTTGTCCCAGGCAGCAATAAAACGGACTTCAGCGACCCACCATAGCCCCTTCCAATCCCAACGCCTGTCATCATTTCGTCACCCACCCGCAATATTTGCGTCATACAGCCTCCGTAAAGTGCTTTCGTATCGAAATACCTACGGAAGGCTCACATGTCTGCAAAATGCGAGGTTTCTCTCTCGTCCCGTCCCCGCCGTTACGCCGCCGAAGTCGCGCGCGACCCGGCTACCGTTCGCGCCACTCAGGCCCTGCGCTACCACGTGTTCGCCGAAGAGATGGGCGCTCGCTTGCACTCCAGGATAGAGGGTCTCGATTATGACGAGATCGACGACTACTGCGACCATCTCCTGGTACGCGACACCCAGACCGGAAAGGTCGTCGCCTGTACCCGTCTGCTGAGCGATATTCAGGCGGCGCGGCTGGGGCGGTTTTATTCCGAGGGCGAATTCCATCTCGACGAGGTCTTGGCTTTGCCCGGACGCTTCCTGGAAATCGGGCGCACCTGCGTCGATCCTTCGCACCGCGGCAGCGTGGTTCTCGGCACTTTGTGGAACGGGCTGGCGGAATATGCCTACAACGGCGGTTTCAAGTATTTGATGGGCTGC
This sequence comes from Methylocaldum marinum, assembly GCF_003584645.1. Lineage (GTDB taxonomy): Bacteria > Pseudomonadota > Gammaproteobacteria > Methylococcales > Methylococcaceae > Methylocaldum > Methylocaldum marinum. The sequence continues at coordinate 30,278 of NZ_AP017928.1, read as the reverse complement.
GCCAGCATCCCGCCGGGGCCGAGCGGCTTCGCGGTCGACGCGGTCTACCGCCAGATCGAGCCGCACCAGTTCGGTCCGGAGAAACTCTCGGTATGGCCGAAGATTCCGGTTCCCGTGCGCAAGCGCTGCATTCAGGACGAAAGCGGCATCCCGCCCCTGTTGCAGGCCTATTTGCGGCTCGGCTGCCGGGTTTTGGGAGATCCTTTCTGGGACGAGGATTTCAACGTCATGGACGTGTTCATTCTGCTGGATCTGTCCCGCATGCAGGCTCGCTACGAAAAGCGTTTCATCGCCAGCAAGCAGGAGGGTTCGCATGGGGCGCTGCCGGTCGTGGCTTAAGGCCCTGGCGATCGCCGCCATGTTCGCGGCCGGCATCGCTGCCGTGAGCACGCTGATGCCGGCGCTGCGGCTGCTGGCGGGACGGCGGGCGGCCGCCTTCAACGACGCCATCGTCGTAAGCTGGAATCGCGCCGTGTGCCGGATACTCAATCTGCACTTGCACATCCACGGGCGGCCCGACGGGAACGCCCGGCTGGTCGTGGCCAATCACGTTTCCTGGCTGGACATCATCGCCCTCGGAGCGCAAGGCCCGTGCCTGTTCGTCGCCAAACGGGAAGTGGCGGACTGGCCGATCATGGGCTACCTGGCGAAAGGCATCGGCACGCTCTTCGTACAGCGCGGCGATGCGGCGCAGAGCGCGGCCGTCGCCGAACAAATGGCCTGGCAATTGCGCCAGGGCAAACGCCTGGTGCTATTCCCGGAAGGCACGACCACCACCGGCGACCGGGTTCTGCGTTTCCACGGCAAGCTGTTCCAGGCTGCGCAGCTCGCGGGAGCGCGCGTGCAGGCAGTCGCTCTTCGTTACCACGGCGAGGCCAGGGAATGCGCGCCCTTCGTCGGCGAAGACGAATTTCTGCCGCATCTCCTCGGCATTCTCCAGCTCGATCGTATCGATCTCCATGTGCACTATTGCGCCTCCGTTGCGCCCGGGCCGGGGCGAAACGAACTGGCGCAGACCACGCGCCGGCAAATCGTGGCCGCGCTCGAAACCCATAGTCCTTCATGCGGCCTGGCCGTCATGAACCCGTAACCGGTCCGTCACGGCGTTTTAAGAATCACCCTTTAATTTTTCGCCAGTTTCAACCGAAGCCAGGACTATCCATGAAGCTGAAATACCGCACCGTCTGGATTTCCGACGTACATCTGGGAACGAGGGGCTGCAAGGATGAGTATCTCCTCGATTTTTTGCGGCATATCGAATGTGAACGCCTCTACCTGGTAGGCGACATCATCGATTTCTGGAAACTGAAAAGCGGGTTTTACTGGCCCCGCCTGCACAACGAGATCGTGCGCACCGTCATGGCCATGGCGGCGCGGGGCACTCGGGTGATTTACATCCCCGGCAACCACGACGAGATCTTCCGTGGCTACATCGGCACCGTGTTCAACGGCATCGAGATCCACCCCCGCGCCGTCCACGAGACGGCCGACGGCCGGAGATTCCTGGTACTGCACGGTGACGAATTCGACGGCGTGGTCTGCTCCAGCCGCTGGCTGGCCGTTCTCGGCAGCGGCGCCTACGACTTCCTGATCGAGGTCAACCGCTGGTTCAATCACGTCCGCCGGATTCTCGGCTTTCCTTACTGGTCCATGTCGGCTTACATCAAGCACAAGGTGAAAAACGCCGTGGACTTCATCTTCGATTTCGAGCGGGCGCTGATCCACGAAGCTTACGAACAGGAGCTGGACGGCGTGATTTGCGGCCATATTCACCATGCCACGATCCGGACCGCGGAGTACGGCACGCTGTACGGCAATTGCGGCGACTGGGTCGAAAGCTGTACCGCCCTGGCCGAAAGCCATGCCGGAACGCTGTCGGTCATCCGCTGGCTGGAACAAAGCACCCAACTCCTGGAGGACTTCGCGCTTGAAACTCGCCCTGATCACGGACGCCTGGCCCCCACAAACTAATGGCGTCGTTACCACGCTGCGCACGATCTCTGAGCAGCTTCGCGCGATCGGACATACGGTCGAAACCTTCACCCCGGATCAGTTTCGTACCTGGCCCTGTCCCAGCTATCCGGAAATTCGCCTGGCGCTGGGCTGCGGACCGAAGCTCCGCACCCGGCTGGACGCCTTTCAGCCCGATGCCATTCATATCGCCACGGAAGGTCCTCTGGGGATGGCGGCCCGGAGCTATTGCAAGCGGCGCGGGCTGCCTTACACCAGTTCATTCCACACCCGTTTCGCCGAATACATCCATCTTCGCACCGGCCTGCCGCTCTCCCTGGGCTATTCCTTCCTGCGCTGGTTTCACGGCGAGAGCGAACGCCTGATGACCGCGACGCCCACCTTGCTGGAGGAGCTCAAGGCTCGCGGCTTCAAGAATCCGGTTTTGTGGTCGCGCGGGGTGGACACCGAACTGTTCCGTCCCCGGAGCAAGGACTTCCTTTCGGACCCCCGCCCGGTGCTGCTTTATGCCGGCCGGGTGGCGATCGAAAAGAACATCGAAGCCTTTCTCAGCCTGGATCTCCCCGGCACCAAGTACGTGGTCGGCGACGGACCGCAGCGGGAGGAACTCGAGCACAAATATCCCGAGGTCCGCTTCGTCGGTTACAAATACGGCGAGGACTTGGCGCGCTATCTCGCGGCCGCCGACGTCTTCGTATTTCCGAGCCGGACCGACACCTTCGGCCTGGTTATGCTGGAGGCGCTGGCCTCCGGCGTTCCGGTCGCGGCATTTCCGGTGGAGGGTCCCAAGGACGTAATACTGAGCGACCGCGTCGGCTGTCTCGACGAAGACCTGGCGAAAGCCGTCACCGTAGCGCTGAAACTCGACGCCGAGGATTGCCGCCGGTATGCCCTCCGCTATTCCTGGCGCGATTGCGCCCTCCTGTTCGAAAGCTATCTGGTTCCCATTCCCAAAAACGGCCAGCGTTCGCCCGCCTGGTGGCAGCGGTATTCCTGATTCGCGCGCCGCTCTCTGTCATCGAGTATTCATCTTTCCGTCACGGCATTGTCATTTGTAAAGACTAAGGTTTAAGCGTAATCCTCAGGGAGTAGCGTGCCATGAAATTCATGCAGACGATCCACACTTACGACGTCAATCTGTTTCTCTGGATAACGCAACGCAAATCCCAGCGCGTGCTGGTCCGCGGCGCGCGCTACATCTCCAGGACCGGAGACGGGCATTTGTACCTGATGCTCGGACTCACGCTAGCCTTTTTCGGACACGCCGCGGAATCGGTTCTTCTCAAATGCCTGTTGCTGGGTTTCGCCATCGAGCGTCCGGTCTATTTCATCCTGAAGAATCTATGCCGGCGCGACCGGCCGCAGGCCGCGCTGAACATCCCGAGCTTCATCATCCCGTCCGACCGTTTCAGCTTCCCGTCCGGACACACCTCCGCGGCGTTTCTGGTGGCCACACTGGCGAGCTACTTTCACCCGGCGTTTACGCCCTTGCTGGTGGCCTGGGCGGTGTCCATAGGCATGGCGCGGGTCGTGCTCGGCGTCCACTTTCCCACCGACACGCTGATCGGAGCACTGATGGGGACCCTTTTGGCCCTACTGAGTTTAGAAATACAACTGACGTGAAAGTATTTTATGGCGTTCAGGCAACCGGCAATGGTCACATCACGCGCGCGAGAGCGATCGCGCCCAAGCTCAAGCAAGCCGGAGCCGAAGTCACATACCTGTTTACCGGCCGCCCTTGGGAAAAGCTGTTTGAAATGGAAATTTTCGGCGATTACCAATGGCGAGCCGGGCTCACATTCGAAACCAGGTTCGGCAATGTGCGTTACCTCAAGACCGCCTTTCGCAACAATCTCGCCGCCTTCGTCCGCGACGTCAAAAACCTGGACCTGAGCTCCTACGATATCGTCATCAGCGATTTCGAACCGGTAACCGCCTGGGCCGCGCGGATACAGGGCATCAAGACGGTCGGCATCGGCCATCAGTACGCCTTCGGCTACGATATTCCCAAAGCGGAAGTCGATTTCATGGGCAGCCAGGTACTCAAGTATTTCGCGCCGGTCGCCGTCGGCTTGGGCGTACACTGGCACCATTTCCATTACCCCATCCTTCCGCCCATCATCGAAACCGATCTGGAGTCCGTCTCGGTTCAACAGGACAAGATCATCGTTTACCTGCCCTTCGAGGATGTCAACCACGTCATCCGATTGCTGAAGCCCTTCCGTCAGCGCCAGTTTCACATTTACAGCTCGACCATGCCCGACGAGCGCCACCCCCGGCCCGAACACATCCATGTCAAACAGCTTTCCCGCACGGGATTTCGGCAGGATTTCGCCGACGCCGCCGGCGTGATCTGCAACTCCGGATTCGAGTTGACCAGCGAAGCCCTGCATCTGGGCAAGAAGCTCCTGGTCAAGCCGCTGCATCGGCAGATGGAACAACTCTCCAATGCACTGGCCCTGGAACTCCTGCAACTCGGCCAGGTAATGCAAAACCTCGACGGCCCCACCATCGAGGCCTGGTTGCAACAGAGCCGGGCCTCCAGGGTCGCCTATCCGGACGTGGCCCAGTCCGTCGTCGATTGGCTGATGCAAGGCGATCTGGCGGTCGACAAATCCTGGGTGGACAGCATCTGGAGCCGGGTTCAAAGAAGCGAAGCATAATACCGATTTATGGCAGGTCCGAATCTCACCGGGTGGGCCCGTATTCATGCGGCTTTTTTCAACTCCATGAACGGCCTCAAGGCCGCTTGGCTGAGCGAGGAAGCGTTTCGCCAGGAGATTTATCTGCTCGCTGTCGCGGGTCCTTTGGGACTCTGGCTCGGGGAGAGCGGTTTCGAAAAGGCCTTGTTGGTAGGGAGCATCCTCCTGATCCTGATCGTGGAACTGCTCAACACCGGCATAGAAATCGTGGTCGACCGCATCAGCTTCGAGCACCACGAACTGTCCGGACGAGCCAAGGATGTCGCTTCCGCGGCGGTATTCCTGGCCCTGACCCTGGCCGGCCTCACCTGGCTGCTCATACTGCTGCCGAAATTCGCCTGACGGCACCGCCGAACGGGACGCCCCATCCGATTTTGCCTTATTCCGGATCGTTTTCAATCAGGCATTCATCTTTTGTAAGGTGAGTTAGGCTGTGGGGCCGTAACCCACCGAGCGACCTCGGACCTGTCCTGAGCCCAGTCGAAGGGTCGGTGGGTGACGCGGAGCCTACCCTGAGCCAGTCGAAGGGCCTGTCCCGAGCGGAGACGAGGGGCCTGTCCTGTTCCGTACGCAGGCTGTAATGTTTGACGCGGATTTTGTCCCGCACTTGATCCAATAGTTTCGGCTTGCTCGGCATAATGGGCAGGTGTATAAAACCAACGGCGACCGACCCCGCTAAAGATAGCAAAGCCTTGATATTTGGGCGGTTTCTGAAAGCGAAATCAGTTTATACCCCACAAATGGCGTAAGATAAGGCGCCTTTTAGGGGGTCTACTTTATGTTAAGCCTGGGAAATCATGATGGAAATACGCGAAAAAACCAACACGGACGATGTCGCCGAAGTCGTTACCCTAGCAACGGAGGACCTGCGTCGCGTCTATCGCCGAGCGCCGACAATTGATGGTTTCTCTTCGTTAGACGCTGAGCAGGAGGTGGTGTCTCTCGTTGCGGTTGAGCGGTCAGTTATCGTTGGTGTCGTCGAATACTGTCGAGAGGCGGATTCGCTGTACATCAGGGGGCTAGCAGTTCATCCGCAAAAGAGGCGTTCTGGTGTTGGAAAGGCGTTGGTTCGCGAGGTAGAAGCAATCGCAACTCGCGAAGGAAAGCCGAAGGTGACTCTGAGCACGATTAAGGAAACTGGTAACCCGAGGATCTTTGAACGGCTCGGTTACTGCAGTTTCAATGAAGTAACGGCAACTGGATTCGAGAGCTTGGATGGAAAACCGGTTACGAAGGTCGATATGGTCCGCATGTTGGCCTAACCATCGGCGCCAGGCGACCCGCAAAAGCGGCGGTGCTTTTGTGCCCTTTCATGCATTTGGTGCGCCGTTTTGCGGTCGCCTGAGCCGAAGCGTTAAGCTCCATCGCCAAGGAGTGGGAGTGAATCAACACCTCGCAATCATTCTTCCCGGACGACGGGAATCCGTATCTAGTCGTCAGTACCAGAGGCTTGGTTTCGTATTTGAAGAAATTGGTATCAAGCCTGAATACATTCAGCCGAATTGGAAGCTCCCGTCCGTCGACGCGATTACTCGCGAGGCATCCAGGCAAATACGCCAAGTCGCGCTGCGCGGTAAGATTGTGTACGGTTTGGGATTTTCGTTAGGGGCGCTCTGTATCCTTAAAGCATCGGAGGAAGTGAGCTTCGAGGCAGCTATCTTGTGCTCCATGTCATTCTTCAAAGAAGAAATACCGCACATGGGGGCCGTTCTGCGGTTCTTTACGAGAAAGGTCATATACAGAGGCGATGAACCTTCGGAATATCCGTCGGTTCATCTGGGAAAGGCATACCACTTTGTGTACGGCGAGCGAGAGCTACCAAACATTCCGAGCGGGATTCGCGCTTTAAGAGAGACACGGTTCAGAGGTGGGCAAACAGTTGTCGCACCAGAGGCCGGGCACAACCTTGGGCATGAAGGCTATCAAGTTGCTTTAGAGGCTCTTATTCGGAGTGTGGGCTGTGCAGGTGGAGCTTAACCATCGGCTCCAGGCGACGCACAAAAGCGCATCGCCTTTTTCGTTCTTTCAGGCAGCGGAAGCGGCGCTTTTGTGCGCGCCTGAGCCGAAACGTTAGCGACCAATCAATAAACCATAAGGAGATCAACAATGGAGCCTATCACTCTGAAAGACGTTTTTATATCCATGGGCGAGCTAGAGCGCTATTTCGATGGCGTCGTTCCCGTTAACCTGTGGCGGGGAATGAATAAAAAGAGAAATTCTGCCCTTTTTGATTTAATCGAGCACCCCTTCAAAATGTCAAGCGGCAAGGTGAGAAAACCGGACTTAACCATTGAAAATGGCTGGGTCCGGGTGAAGCATTGGCCAAGGGGCATTTCGACATTCGACAAGCCTGGAATTCCAAGCGGAAAAGACTGGGTTCATTACAAAATTCCTGCTGGAACTCGGTTGCCCGCTGGCTTGGCTATCGTACAAGACTCCTATAACGAATCTTTTGGCGCTACACATTACACAATTGCGCCAGCGTATGACATGCCTATTGCCAACTTTAGACTTCTTCTGGCATCTTTCGCAGCCGAGATCGAGAGGATGGCAAAATGATAGAGATTTCAAATGCGGCAGCACCTCTTTTGGTTCAAGCGTTGAGGGACGCAGTGAGGTACAACGAGGAGCTATTGAAGAGTGAAACTCTGCGAAACAGGTCTGAGTATGAAGAGCATTTGGTCGAGATAAGCCAATTCTACGCAGAAGTCAAAGCACAGTATAAAAAGCAGGAGTCGGAAATAGGCATCCCGCTTGATGAAATTATATAGGAAATCGTTAAGCCTTTACGGCCCAGTGTCGCTGCAAGTGCCTTCGCTAACAATGCCAAGCACCGCGACAGCTTTTCCGTTGCGGCTTCGCCTCCACTGCAAAGCTGCGCGTGTTGGCAGCGTTGGGAGTCACTTCGCGACCGCGTAGCCTCGTGTCGATTATCTTTAAATTTCGCTGCCTTATGTGTACACGCCATATAGAGGAGAGTTACGAATGAGACCAGTTAAATTGCTTGTCGGGTCGAAGCCAATAGGGACCGCAGTCACTTGGGCCTATCCGGATGGGGGAGCCGAAAACTATATCATTCCAACGTATGAGTTGACCATGTCGGGCAAAGATCACGGCGGTGTCTCGTACCAAAGAAAGTTCGAGGTAATCCGATTTGGTGTGCATCAGAAGGGAAAGCGAGGTCAGCCAGCTGTAGTAGGGCTCGCTAATCACCAGACTCACATAATCAAGGCATGGTTGCCAGACTATACTGTACACAGTGCTTCATCGCCTGAGAAAGGAGCCTGGCAAGTGTATGAAAATTTCCTAATACATGACGGCCCTGATGATCCACATCGTCAGGTGTACGCTTCGATCGGGTGCATTGAGATCTGTGGAGGACCAAACGGCTTTGTTGATTTCAATGATTACCTAATTCAATTGTCTGGACCTAGATCCACCAACAGAGCAGAACAGCTAAAGGAGATTGGCAGAGCACGCAATATCTCTATTGAATACGAGAAGGCGAGCCGCCCTCTTTTGAGGAGATACCCGTGAAAGTATTGAGAATTGGCTTCATATTCTTGCAGTTAATTCTTGCTACAATTGCGGTCGCGCAGCAATCCACAAGCGATAACCACTCGTTCGAGGCCGTCAAAGACAAAGTAATATCGGCTATAGTTGCCGGGTCGGATTCGTATAGCATTTGCGAGCACGTAGATCGATCTAATAAGCTTTCATACGTCATCAAACTTATTCCGGCGAACGAATTGCCAGCGTCAGATAATGCGATTATGGCGCGCTATTTTGTAGTGCAGAGACACAATGAATCCACTGGGGTCGATTTTTCTCTATACAGAATTCATTTCGCCTCTAATGAAGCAGCGATGCGTGCTCTTAGCCGCTTACCGACGGAGAAGACTGGAACCGTGGCGGACGGAAAAGTTCTGACAAGGTACGCAGCTCGGTTGGAAGCTAATAATGTGTACATAATTCGCACACAGAGCTTCCTTGATTCGGCAGTACGGTCATTTCTTGAGTCGTTCGCAAGGGAAGAAATCAAAATCCGGTGAACAACGAAGTAATAGCGCCCAACAAGCGCATTAACCGGACTGCCAACAAAGCTGCGCTTCATTGGCAGCCGGTTATGCGAGACGTTAGCCCTCACAAATCCACACCATCCATTCGGAGTCACGATGGCAAAGTTCCTGAACACAAGCGCGACGAATTACTTCCTCGAAGAACTCATCAAGAGCGCCAAGGATCGGCTCATCCTCATCAGTCCCTTTCTTCGTCTCAATGAGAGAATCAAGGAACTCCTCGAAGACAAGAACCGCCTCAAGATTGATGTGCGCGTCGTGTATGGCAAGAGCGAGCTACAGCCCGAAGAGATCAACTGGCTGAGAGAACTCACCTACCTCAGAACGAGCTTCTGCAAGAACCTTCACGCGAAGTGCTATCTGAACGAAGAGCTGTGCATCATCACGAGCCTGAATCTCTATGAGTTCAGCCAAGTGAACAACAATGAAATGGGAGTTCTCGTTCGCCGCTCCGAAGATCCGGAACTCTACAAAGAAGCCTACGAAGAAGCACAACGCATCATCCGCATCAGCGATGAAATCCGCATTTCCGTAGAAACCGTCGAAAAGGAAGCAGAGTCCTCCGCCGAAGGAGAAGACTCAACGCCCGACAAACTGACTACGTCGAAGCTTGCCCAGAAGGTCGGAGTAAAGACCAACGAGCTGATTGAACGGCTGGTGAAGGCCGGATACCTCGAAGTAAAGGAAGGCAAGAACTACATCACCGCCAAAGGAAAGGAAGCTGGTGGCGAGTTCCGCATGAGTCCAAAGTTTGGCCCGTATTTCCTATGGCCTGAGAGTTTTCGGCCGTGAGGGCTAACCCATCGTTGCAGGGGACCTTGCGCATAAAGCCGCGCAAGGCCCTGAACTCAAACGTTAGGCAACAGAAAGGGACGTACATGTACCCGACTCAAGAAGCAATCACAGGCAAAGAAAACCACGGAGATTTATCATCCTCATATCAGGCGCTCATTCAGTTTTATTGCGCATTTAACTCAGGCAACATGCAAATGATGTCGGATAACTGGGCACAATCCGACGACATTGCAATGGACAACCCTTTGGGTGGCATCAAACGCGGCTGGGCTGAAATTCAGCCGGTTTATGAGCGCATATTTAGCGGCCCCGCCGAAGTTTACGTCGAGTATTTCGACTACACCATCCACGAAACAGCGGAGATGTTTTACGCCGTAGGAAGGGAGCGAGGGTATTTCCGCTTGGGTGGCGAAGAAATAACTCTCGCTATTCGCACGAGCCGAATTTTCCGGAAAATCGATGGCCACTGGAAACAAGTCCACCATCATGGCTCAATCGAAGACCCACAGTTATTGGGCAGGTATCAATCGGCTGTTTTGGGCAAGAGGTCGTAAATGCCTAACAAGTCCATCAACTCGGACAGCCAAAAGCGCCGCTTCGCTCTGCTTTTGGCTGCCGGTTATGTCCAACGTTGGGCTGCAACAGGAACGGCATCATGCGTGTAGACTTCTTTGAAAACGGTTTGTGTTTTTACTGTCACCTGGCGAAGAACGAACTTCTGACGTACTCCAATTTCCATTCAAGGGCGGAGGCTTCATGGAAGCAGCAGGACGAACTTTTGCAGGAAGAGCTTGCGAGCATTCTTGAGAAATATCCGGAACCGGACCAGCAGGACATCGTTGACAGCTACGGTTGGGACCTGCACCTCAACCAGTACAAATACCCGGACATTCACAGGACGGCGCTTGTGATTGCCATTTATATTTTCCTCGAAGACCAACTAAATGGTCTTTGTGAAACTCTATGCGAGTCCTTGGACACGCGCCTTCGGCTTTCTGATTTGAACGGTCAGGGAATAGAGCGGGCGCTATTATTTCTTTCGAAGATTGCTCTATTTGATCTTGGTTGTGTTCCATCGTTGTCCTTCATTCGTGACGTCAACAGGCTGCGAAACAAGATGGTGCATGCGGGTGGTGTTCTCGCAGACGACCCGAACGACAAGCTGAACGTGTTCGTACAAAGCACGAATGGTTTGCGCGGGGAGCCTGGAGGCCGCGTGCATATCGGCTCAGAGTTCATTAACAACCTCATAGACCGACTGGTTAGGTTCTTTGACGAATTGGATGGACAGGTTCAAGAATTTATCGCTAGAGCCCAACAAGGCACTGCAGCCGACGCGGGAAAGCCGCACGGCTGAGATTGGCGTTGGGCATAAGAGATGACAACCTACTACCATTCCTCACCTCTCCTCCTTGCACCAGGCGCACTTATCCAGCCGGGCAATTGGGGACGAATAATGAGCTGTTATACCCAACAGTCCGGCAATCCCTGGATCTTGGCGCGAGAATTGGCTTTTGAATCCGTTCGACTGAAGGAATATCCCCAACTGCCAAGCCGCTTTTCCAGTTCTTTCGTGTTTGAAGATATGGAGCATGCCAACCAGTACAAGGGTAACTTCACTCCCTGGAACTCACTTTATGAGGTCGAGCTAGTTACTCCCGAGGCTCCGAGCCACCGTGCTGGATTCAACCTTGTGGAATTCCCGCCGCCCCACGTGGAGTTTGTTCCTGTTGTTATGACGTTGGCGAGGAAGTACTGGCAAGGAATGGAGGTACAAGTGGCGGAACTCATAACCAAGTCACCTTTGCGCGTGAAGGCGCTAGTGAGTTCTGGCCCGGCCGGGTACCAGCCATGAAAATGCCCAACAAGTACTTCCACCCGACGCCCGAGACGTTTCGCCTCTCGCTCAAGCGTCTGCGTGCGGGCGCGGGTGAAGAAAGGCGTTATGCCCAATAAAGTTCACACGCCATGACCAGAATCACTGAAGAAAGCTTGACCTCTGCCATTCATCTGATCCAGAAAATGGATCGCAAGGAACATGAGGCAATTTGCGACGAGATATTGCGTGAGCAACCGAATCTTCTCGCATCAGTATTGGTGCTGACGAAAATGGCTGTTTCTCCAGCGCACGCAGAGGTAGTGCTTGAGGCTCTTATGGTGACGCACCTCGCGCTTAAGGGATCTGGCGAAAAGATCAAGACAATAACGGAAGAGGAACAAGAGCGCGAACTTCAGCGCCTCGTTGCTTCCGTGAAGTTCACGGAAAGAATGGCGCCTGCATTGATGGCAGAGTCAATAAAGCAATACGTTGGCTTCCAGAAAGAACCTTGGTTGCTTGCTTACATCATCGCGCTGCTGCAAAAAAATGGCATGCTTTTGAGCGCCAACGAGAATTCCAAGTATCTGTTCTTATCGGCGCTGAATTTGGTCGGGTGTATAGCGAATGCGCAGAGAGTGGCATAACCAGCCCATCAATCCGACGCTCACTTCGCTGCGCTTCGTTCGCTCGGCTTATGGGCGGCGTTGGAGTGCAGAAGAGGAAGAAGCATGATCAAGCCTCTTGTCGCAGGGATAGCTACAGCCCTCATTCTGCAGGTGTCGGCAGCTGCGTTCGCTGAAGTTACGTATCGCTGCTGCATAGATTTCGCATCTGCTCCGCCGCTTTGGTATGCAGCCGTGTCGTCGCCAATCGGCGCTTTGGCATCGCTCCTTCCCGGTTTCGTAGCCGGCTGGCTGGCGCGGCGCAACCCGATTCTCGTTGGCTTCTTGGCTGGCCTGCTGGGAAACGTTATCTACTCCGCAATCTTCCTGACACAGTGGCAGCCCGTGTTGGAAGGCGGTCCGCTCACCGTCGCTGACGTAGCTCTGCGTCTGGTGTTTCTCGGCGTGTCATGGGGGCTAGTCTCAGCGGCCGCAGCCGGTACCGCGCAGTTTCTGCGCTCCAACAAGCCCATCCACGCGACGTGCGAAGACGCACGCGCGTGATGGGCGGCGTTAGGTGCCATGGGAAAGTCTGCTATCCGTCCGAAAGTCGAAATCCTGCACCTCTCAACCGTCAGTGAGGGGCGCCAGCTCGAACTCAATTCAGTCTTTGGCAACATGTCGCACGCACTCGCCACGATCATCGCGGATGACGCAGACGAGTCGCTTTGGTTCGAGGTGTACGTCGGTGATCAAGCCGTCCAACTGCCATTAGAAATCGTCCGTGAGGCGCTGGCACTCGCTCAGGAGCACGTGCACTCCGAAGCATGGTACGAACAGCAGGGTGCCTATGAGCCTGGTCTCAGTGCCGCGGCACGAGCGCTTGCCAAGCGGGAGCCCGGGCATGGCACCTAACAATTCATTCAAGCCGAAGCCGCTTCGCGGCTCGGCTTAATTCAGGCGTTAGCCGGAAGACCATGAAGAACTGCCTCATCTCCTTAGCCATTCGGATATTGATCGGCGTCGTAGCGGTCGTGTTTGTCCTAGCGATCGCTGCCGCTGCTCTTGCAACTGAAGCTTTCTTCAGCGGAGCGTCGCAGCCAACGTATGTGGAGGTAGCGCCGCTACTTACGGCCGTTGTAGCAAGCTCAGGCGTCCTTGTTGCCTTGCTGGCGTTCTCCCGGGACCGCGAAAAATTGGCGCGCGAGCGGGAGGAGAATCGCTCGAAGATCCTTCTAGAGCAGGCCAAGGCAGGCCTTGATGAGGTCATCGAGCTTCTACAGGACCAGAACAACAACCGGGTTATCTGGGTTCGGGCGGCCCGCGTACTTCTTGAGGCAACGGCCCTTGGTCGAGGGATCAAGGCGCCAGAGTACATTAAGGCCTACAGGCTCTACGAAGATAAAACTCGTAGTGAGCTCTACCGGACCCTGTCTACTTATAACGAGGAAACGCAAGAACGAGACCCGTTACCTCCTCAGTTCTTTTACGGAATAAAGGATTGGAGTAGGCCCATCTCCCTTGATGATGCCGCGAGGGAAGCGTCTCCCGAGGTCCGGGTGAGCAGCGTCTCGATCGACAGTGTTGTGCCAGAACCGTCTCTCAAGCCCCTTGCTGCTAAGTCCGTCGTAGCAATATTCGAGTTCCTCGAATACCCAAGCGACTACACGGATCCTCTGCAGGAAGTGCAGGTATGGCAGGTTGATTGGGATCGCTCATATGGCCCCAGCCAAGGAGCTAGGAGATACGTCGCGCACGCCGAGGTCACGACCGCCGTGGGCGGAAAGCTCCACAAGAGAGAGAAGAGCGGCTAACAAATCGCTGGAGCCGACGGCTTCGCCGCGGCTCAGCTTTGTCGTTAGGCCAATAAACGCATGGAGACTCGCGACGTTTTGAACAACCAACAACCACATGGTCCTGAAACGCACAAGGTCGTTCGACTTGTCGATTACATGCTAAGGCTGGCGACTTTGCGCACAAAGCTGATCCGGGACATTGCGGATTACGAGAAAGTGCTTTGGGTTTCGAGCGTTCCACATGAGCGGGGTTGCTTCACGCAGGCATGGGGGCGCGATGAGGAGCATGACCCGGACGAATGGCTGGAGGTGCAAAATCGACGCGAGCCAGAATTACCTACCGTTCCTGCTCTATGCAACGACTGGGTAAACCTGGCGGTGCTCCGCAACAAGGACGACCTGCCCGGACTCCTCCCGGAAATCACCCGGCAAATCCCGAATCCTGACTGGCGCGAGGAAACGGACCAGCCGGAAACGATCACACACAAGGAACGTCTTGAGGATAATCCTGAGATTCAACGGACATGGGATAGGTATGTCGAAGACAAATGGTTGCCGTGGACGGAAGAACACAATGCGTGGGAAAAGGTCCACAAGGCCTATTCCGCGCTCTTTGCCATCCATCAGGAGCAGCTTCGGCTTGGTGAGGAATATGAACTTGTGCTTGGCTTGGGTCTGCTGACCTGGCAAACACCCACCGGGCTGCGCGCCCGGCGTCATTTGGTTGTCGCCGACGCCATCCTTGAGTTCGAAGCCCGTTTGGGGAAATTCATAGTCCGCCCCCACACCGAAGGCGCAAAGTTGCGGCCCGAACTCGACATGCTGGACATTGAAGAACAACCGGCGCGCGCGGAGGAAACCGCGAAGGCGTCACTGGCCGCAGCCGAAGACGATCCGTGGGAAAAAGGCCCTGTCGAAGGTGTTCTTCAGGCCCTGGTGCATTCGATCAGCTCGCAAGGCGATTATGACGACTCGCTGGAAGCGAAAAACCCCCGCGCTTCGGCGAAGCCCATCGTGGAATATGCTCCCGCTTTGATCTTGCGCAAGCGTTCCGCCAAGGGCCTTACCGAAACCTTGAAACGGATCAAGGAGCAAGTTGAGGACGGCGAAGTCATCCCCGGCGAATTCGCAGACCTCGCGGAAATCCGTCCGAAGGAGGACCGCGAACCGAGCGACGAACCAGTAGAGGCTAACGCTGCGTTCGACGGTGAAGTTTTCTTTCCCAAGCCAGCGAACGATGAGCAACGCCGCATTGTGGACAAGATTCGAGCGGCAAGCGGCGTGCTTGTGCAAGGGCCACCCGGCACCGGGAAATCCCATACGATTGCCAATTTGATTTGCCATCTGCTTGCCACTGGACAGCGAACGCTCATTACAGCGAAAACGCCGCGCGCGCTTCAGGTGCTTGAAGGGCTCGTGCCGGATGAATTGCGTCCCCTCTGCATCAATCTGCTTGGCAGCGGACTTGAAGAACGCCGCTCTCTCGAATCCAGTGTGGATGGCATTCTCCGCCAGAATGAAGATTGGAACGAAATCCGCGCCAAGCAAGAGCGCACGGAACTTGAAGAACGTTTGCGGAAACTCCGCGAGGAGAAGGCCAAGGTCAACCGGCGGCTCCGTGACATCCGGGAGTCCGAAACGCATACGCAGTCCACCGCGGAGGGATCTTATCGAGGCACGGCGGCTAGAATCGCCGAAGCGGTGAACCGGGATCGTGCCGATTACGAATGGTTCACGGATTCCGTTCCGTTGGACAAGACGTGTCCAATTTCCACAAATGAGTTGCGAAGCGTGCTTATAGCTTTGCGCGAATTCACGCCAGAAAAGCGCCGGGAACTGGGCCTTGCATGGCCCGAAGAATTGTCATCCCCTGAACGCTTTGCCAATCTCGTGAGGAAAGAGGCAAGCGCAATTGAAGAAGAGCAAAGCACGGCGCGTGGGGCCGATGAACGGTTTGCCGATCTGTTGGCAAGAAACAGTCCTTCTGTCATCGAGGCGATCTGTAACGCAGTGACAAACTTTCGGGAAATTCACAGCAGACTCCGCGCTACGCCTCATTCATGGATGAACGATGCCCTGCGCGATGTTCTGGGCGACGCCTCGTCCCTGTGGCATGAACTTCTACGTGTTACGCGCGATGTTATTGCGTCAATCGAAGAACTCGTCGCGACCGCCGACGAGACCCGAGTCGAATTTCCGGACACTGCCGATATCCGGTCGTTGTATGAAGACGCCCGCACTCTGAAAGAGCACATGGAGAATGGCGGGAAATTGGGGTGGGGGTTATTTCGGCCTAAACCAGTAAAAGAACGGTTGTACGTTATCAGGGCTGTAAAGATTGGCGGACGCCCATGCTCCACCGTCGAGCATTTCTCAAATCTTGCCGACGCGCTGCACGTTCGTATTGAATCCGAAAAGGCATGGGGCTTCTGGAAAGGGCGAAGTGAAAAGGTAGAAGGGCCGTACACCCTGCAATTGACCGCTCTCAAATTGTTACGTGATACGCTCGAAAACACCTTAGCGCTCGAAGGCCGCATTACCGAGTGCCGGGAAGCGATAAGTCAGTGTTCAGGAATGGGCGAGCCCGTATGGGCTGACGAATCCCAAATAGAAATGATTGTCGCCTCATGCCGCCTTGCGCTGGCCCGTATTCGTAAGCGGCTTGCCGCTGAGGAAATCCAAGATGCTGAGGATCCAATGTCTCGGATGGCGGCCGGGGGCGGCACTCATCCGGTGACAAACGATTTGCTGAGCGCCATTCGCAGCCGCGACATGGAGAAGTTCTCGCGCTGCGTGAACATTGTTCAAGATTTGGAGAAACAGCGGCAACTTCTTCAGAAGGTGGATGAGTATCTCTCAAAACTGCGTAGTTTACTTCCGCAGCTCACCAAATCCTTGGAACAAACCTGCAACGAGCCATATTGGGAGGAAAGACTCCAGCGTATTGGCGATGCTTGGCATTGGGCTCAGACGCGGTATTGGATCGAGGATTACATACGGCAGGAAGATGTCCCGGCGCTCGCCAAGCGAGCCAAACAAATCGAGGATGAGATAAACAGCATCATTGCAAAGCTTGCCTCGCTTCACGCCTGGTCGTTCTGTTTCTCGCGGCTCAAGGAAGGCCATCGTCGCCACATGGAAGCCTGGCAGCAATCCATGCGACGGCTCGGCAAGGGAACGGGGAAGCACGCGCCACGCCACCGGCGCGAAGCTCAAGGGCATCTCAATGAATGCCGCGAGGCAGTTCCGGCGTGGGTGATGCCGCTCCATCGCGTATGGGACACAGTGCATCCCGCCCCCGGCATGTTCGACGTGATTATCGTTGACGAGGCGTCGCAATGCGGTGTCGAGGCGCTTCCCTTATTCTATCTCGGCAAGAAGATATTGATCGTTGGCGACGACAAGCAGATCAGCCCGGATGCCGTGGGTCTGCCCCGCGATTCGGTACATCGCCTGATGGAAGAGTTCCTTCATGATTTCGACTTCAAGTCGTCGTTCGATATTGAAAGCAGCCTGTTCGATCATGGAAAACTGCGGTACGGAACGCGCCGGATTACGCTACGCGAGCACTTCCGCTGCATGCCGGAGATCATCCGATTCAGCAACGACCTTTGCTATTCGGATACGCCGTTGATTCCGTTGAGGCAATATGGCCCGAACCGGTTGCCGCCACTAGAACATGTTTTTATTAGCGGTGGGTATCGTGAAGGTTCAAACAACCGGATCATCAATCGACCGGAAGCTGAAGCTATTGTCAAAAGAATCGCGGAAATGTCCGACGACAGCCGGTACGATGACAAGACGATGGGAATCGTGGTGCTTCAGGGCGAAGCGCAAGCGGCTTTGATCGAGAATCAGTTGCTCGAACACTTGGGCGCTGAGGAAATGGAGCGACGACGCCTGGTTTGCGGCAATCCCTACAGCTTCCAAGGCGACGAGCGGGACATCATGTTTTTGTCGCTTGTCGCCGCCAGCAACGAAAGAATCGGCCCTCTCACAAAGACGGCTGATGAACGGCGTTTCAATGTTGCTGCCAGCCGTGCTCGCGACATGATGGTTCTTTTCCATTCTGTCACCAGTAACGATCTCAGCGCCTCGTGTCTTCGGAAACAGTTACTTGATTTCTTTGAGAACACGAGGCCACAGCAGATTGCCGGAATCGACCGGGAAGAGCTGGAGCGCCGGGCCGTCCAAGATAACCGAGGCGTCGTAAAGCCACCCCTACCTTTCGATAGCTGGTTCGAAGTTGATGTTGCCTTAGAACTCCTTCGCAAGGATTTCGCAGTGCTCGCCCAGCACGAAGTTGCAGGCAAGCGAATTGACCTCGTGGTTGAAGGTGGACAGGCACGACTGGCGGTCGAATGCGACGGCGATCATTGGCATGGAGCTGACCGTTATGAAGACGACATGCAACGCCAGCGCCAATTAGAGCGTTGCGGCTGGGAATTCTTCCGGGTACGGGAGTCGGCCTTCTACGCCAACAAGGAGAGCGCACTTGCCGGACTCTGGCAAGCGCTGGAGGAACGAGACATCTTTACGGGTTCGCGGAGTGAAAATGCACTTCGCGAAAGCGATTCAGAGGAAGGCAATTCCAGCAAGTCCGACGACGATACTACCGAAGATGATGATGGCGATTATGACGATGAAGATTGCCCATCCGCTGATTCGGAAACTGACTTCAGTCCATCAGGCCGCCGAGCAGAGGAAATAACGGCGGTTGAAATTCAGGACGCTATCCTTTCTGCCTTATCGAAGTGCCCGAATCAGTCGTGTACGTTACATTCCGTGACCTCGCGCGTCCTAAAAGAAGTGGGTATGCTAACTCGTGGAAATCCCCGATTGGAGTTCGAAAGGAGAGTCATGCGGGGCGTTGACTCTCTGGAGAAACGTGGACGTATCGAAAAATACAAAGCGAAGAATCGAAGGATCAGGCTCATCAATGAAACGGCCTAACAAGGCGCTGCACCGGACAGCAATTCCGCTGCGCTCCATTGCCGCCGGTGAGCTTGGGCGTTGGGCGTGAAATGAAGAGGTGGCAGAAGCTGAGCCTGTCAATCTCGGTGCTCGGGACCCTTGCTATCTCGATCGTGGTTCTCTCGAATCCACTGCGCAGGTCTGATGACGCTGTTCAGTCGTGGCTCCTCAGCAGAGTGCCAGTCGGATCCGAGATCGATCTTCTAATGTCGGCGGCACAAGAGAACGATTGGAGAGTGAATGGGGTGTGGGAAGGAAATCGCCCCGAGTCCCATACTGATTGGGGCGGTATTGACGGTGCAACGGTGGTCTGGATTTACCTGGGTGGTTACAGGAACGTTTTCCGGACAGACCTCGATTCCTTCTGGGCGTTTGACGAAGCCGGGCAGCTGGTTGCCGTAAAGACTCGGAGAATGACGGATGCACTCTAGCCGATCTTGGTCGGCGCCCAACAAGCCCATGCACGCGACGTGCGAAACGCACGCGCGTGATGGGCAGCGTTGGGCGTCTAGAGTTCTTGGCACATGAGTTACACCTCCACTTCCGTCCTTCAGCGTTCAACTACGGTTGCCCAGGTCAGGGAGATCATCGGTCTGCTGGGCTACAAGCAAGCGAGCGACGGCCTGAAAGTACCAAATCGTGTTGCTGGGTATTTTTGGTACGACGAAACAGACTACCGATCCTGGTCGGGGGTTGAGCTAGACATCTACAAAACTCCCAAAGGCCCGGTAAAGGTAACAACCCGATCAACTGTTTCTCGCAGCTATTGGGATTTAACCCACCAAAATAGAACGTTAAAGCTCCTGCGCGATTTGTTTGGCGGCCACTTCGAAACCGATGCAGGCCGCAATAGATACTGGCGCCCTGATGAACCTCCGCCGCCTCCCATCTCGTCGGGTTGCTACTTGGCCAGGTGGAGGTTTCACAATAATTTCGGTAGAGCCAAGGTCTACCTAATGAATCGCAAGCTTGAGGGTCCGTAAGCGTCCGCTGGAGGACAGTCTTTTCCTGATGCCGCCGAACAGTTAACCGTCAGGACCTTATACGTTGGCTGGTTTCCAGTTGTGGGGTAGCAGGCTGTCGATCTCCCTCTGCTTGGTGGTGGGTAAACGGGTCAGGACGTCTTTCAGGTAGGCCTCTGGGTTGAGGTCGAGTTCCTTGCAGGTTTGGATGAGGCTGAACACCGTGGCGGCGACCTGGCCGCCCTTGGGCGAGCCGAGGAACAGCCAGTTCTTGCGGCCGATGGTGAGGGGGCGGATCGCCCGCTCACTGCGGTTGTTGTCGATCTCCAGGCGACCGTCTTCGGTATAGCGCTCCAGCGCCGGCCAGTTCTTGAGGGCATAGCCGATGGCCTGGGCAGTGGGGGTCTTGGGCGCCAGCTGGCGCAGCCGGTCTTCGAGCCAGGCCTTGAACTCGGCCAGGATCGGCCGCGCCTGTTCCTGCCGTAGCTTTCGGGTGCCTTCGGCGTCGAGTTGCTGTTCCTTGGCCTCCCGTTCGATGGCGTAGAGCCGGCCGATGTACTCCAAGGCCTCATGGGCGCTGATGCGCTTGCCGTTCTCGGTCTGTCGGGCAATCTCGAAGAACTTGCGGCGCGCATGCGCCCAGCACGCCACTTCCAGGACCTTGCCTGCGGCGAAGATCTGGTCGTAACCGGCATAGGCGTCCGCCTGCAGGTAGCCGCTGTAGCCTTCCAGTTTGGCCTTGGGATGCTTGCCCGCCCGGGTTTCGGTGTGGTCATAGACGACGATGGGCGGCGAGTGGCCGGCGTATACCCAAAACCGGGTTTCCCGCGTCTTGCCGCGGTCCTGCACCGCCACAGTGGTGTCGTCCGAGAAGATCACCGGCTGTTGCTTGAGCAACGCCAGCATCCGCTCGACCAAGGGCTGCAGCTGCCAGCCGCTCTGGATGACCCAGTCGCACAACGTGGTGCGGGCAATGGGGACACCCTGGTGGGCAAAGATTTGCTCGATGCGGTACAGCGGCAGGTGATAGCCGTATTTGGCCATCAGCAGATGTGCCAGAAGACCCGGCAGAGGGATGCCCTGCTCGATGATTTGCGGCGGGGCCGGTACCGTGGTCAACTGCCCTTGGCACTTCGCGCAGGCGCACTTTTCCCGCCGCGTTTCCACGACCTTCAGTTGCGCCGGGACGTAATCCAAGCGTTCGGAGCTTTCGTAGCCGATCACCGGCCGTTCCTCACCGCAGGCAGGACACTGCCGGTCTTGTGCCGACAACGGCAATACCACGATCTCTCGCGGCAGATGCGCCGGCAGTGCGGTGCGCTTCGGTTGATTCTTGGCGGGCGATTGCACCACCACCGTCTTGAACGCCACCGGACTGGCGACGGGGGCGTCCTCGGGCACCTCATCCCACAGCGGCAGTTGGTCGATGTCGGGGAGGGTCGCCAGTCGCTCGGAACGGGCGCCGAACAGCAGCTTCTTCAGCTGCGCTAGGTCGAATTCCAGCCGTTCGATGCGCGCCTCGCGCTGGGCCAGGGTGGCCTTTAGAGTACGATTTTCTTCGGCGAGAGCGGCGGCATTCATGGCTGCCATTATACCCGGTGGACCACCCGAAAGCCCAGCTCTGATGCGGGTTTCAGGCACTTTCGACTCAGCCGACCCGACCCGCGCGAACCGCGCGGAAACGGGCCACCGTCAGGTCCACGCCTTCCAGCAACAGCAGCAGGTCCGAGCGCGAAATCGTCCCCTGAACCGGCTTGCGGAAGCGGCCTTTCTCCAGCCGCTTGTAGGCCAGCCAGAAACCGTGACGATCCCACCACAACAGCTTCACCTTGTCCCGGCCCCGGTTGAAAAACACGAACACCGCACCCGATAACGGCGAATGCCCCAGACTGCTCTCCACCGCCAGCGCCAAACCATCGATGGACTTGCGCAAATCGACCGGCTCGGCCACCACATACACCGCCGCCGCACTCAGAATCGTCGCCAGCATCACGAGACCAATGCGGCCACCACCTGCTTCAACAACCCGGCATCGAACCCCGGTTTCACCTCGATGCGAACCCCGCCCACCGACAACCACAGACCACCGACTGCTGTCTCACCGCCATCTACCCGCATCAACGTCAGTGGCGCCACCACCGCTGGCTGCGCTACGCGTCGACGCCAGTAGATGAACGCCGCATAGCTGACCGCCTCGCGCGCACACCAAGCGCGCACCGACAACCCACTCCCTGCCTGTTGCTCCAGCAGGACCCGCCAATGCATCTCTCGTTCTTGTTTCGTCATCGCCATCTCCTCCTCTTCGGGAATATGGCGATACTGTGACTCAGGCGCTAATCGGTGGGAATTATGCGGACAGCCGGACGCTTACGAGGGTCCTGTAGCTCGCGACTCCTCGACAGGGCTCGATTTCATTGACGGGATGAACCCCAGACTGCTTTCAAACAATTTGCTCGTTCCATACATGATTGCGGTCTGGGAAGAATTTTTCCGGGCCACATTTGCAGCGTGTCTTCGCTACTCGAAGCAACGGGAGGCAGCATTAAAGCGCGCGAAGCTAAGCCATGCAGACCTAGAAGAGCTTGCAATAGGTTCTGTTCAGGTTGAGCGCTCTGTAGCCGAGTTCTTTTCGTTCCAACGACCAAGTGCAATTGCCGAGACATTCAAGCTACTTGATCCAAAGTTGGACTTAGCTGCCCCCTTGCGCAAACCATACCGGCGTCGCCGAGTGCCTCTATACGATTCAATAGAAGCGCTTGTCGAACAAAGAAATGCTCTTGTCCATGCAGGAGATATCAGCCTCGGTCTTTTCGATAAGCAGCTAGAGACGACAATGACCGATCTGACTGAGGCAATCAATCGGGCATACAACTACATAGCGAAGCACTATGGGTTCGTTCCAAATCACGACTACTGATGTGGCGCAGCAACGCCCAACCCATCCTTCCACCGGACGCTGCGCGATCAAGCCGCGCAGCGCCGGTGAATTCAGACGTTGGGCCCCACAAGATAGAAGAACTATCGGTTAAGTTTCATTGGGTCGGTCGAGGGACAGCGCTCCGCCGCCAAGGGCGCATAGAAAAGAATCATGGCGGTCCTATTCAAAATGCAGCGCGAGCGGAAAGTGCGGCGCAGGATGGAAGCGGAAATGAAAATGGAAGGTTCTTCTCGGAGGCGCGGCTCGTTGGCTTCTTTGAAGCGACCCTTGCTTGCCGCATTGCAGTCGGTCGCTTCCGCGTGGGAATCCGGCCGTTGGCCGAACAAGGCGCTCAGCCCGACGCCGGAAAGCGTTGCGCTTCTTCATGCCGCAGCAGCGGCGCGGGCTAGCTAGAACGTTAGACCTATGAACGAGCCTATATTCAAGCTGATGGCGTTCTATCTCCTCCACAGGAATTGGCGCGCCCGCATCTCAGCGAATAATGCAGCGAGCTGGATATGGACGCTCTGGTTGCTTAGTGCACTGCAAGGAGCGTTTGCGGCGTTTTCCGCCGCTACAGGAAAGGGAGAAGCCGCTGCTATTTTGGCCGCAGGTGCGTTCCTCGGATTCGGAATCTCGGGCCTCTTTGTGCCTGCCGCGAAACGACAGCACGTAGCGTTACAGCGCATGGGGAATCCAGTTCTTTTTGGCAATTGCAGTGAAAAGGTCTAACCACCGGCTCCAGGCGACCCGCAAAAGCGGCGCGGCATTTGTGCTCCTATCGGCGCTCGGTTGGCCGCTTTTGCGGGCGCCTGAGCCGGAACGTTAGGCTTCAATGAGCACGCGCGAATGCAGGTATGTTGCACACCTCGACATTCTTGGTATGTCGTCCATCGTCGGCAACGATTTTGACGAAGCTTGGACAATGCTTTCGGAGTTGGTTGCCGTTCGCGATCGAATCGGGCGATTGGAGCTTGAGTTTACGGAGAGCGGAGAGCGCATACGCGCCATCGATGCAATCCACATGGTTACGTTCTCCGACACCATTCTGCTCTTCACTAAAGGCGAGTCTCCCCCTGAATTGAAGTGCATGATTGTCTTGCTAACCGAAATCTTTCACAAAGCGCTTTGCCGCTGCGTTCCCATACGAGCAGGACTAGCTCACGGAGTTTTTAGCTTCAATCTGGACAAAGCCATGTATGCCGGTCCGGCGCTAATTGAAGCGTATCGAGTTGGTGAAGCCGCTCAGTGGCTCGGCATCGCGCTTGGTGATTCAATCCGCGAGAAGGCACGAACGCTGGGTATGAAAAGTGGCAAGAGCGATGTCGTGGTTGACTGGCCCGTTCCAGTCAAGGCCGGAACCGTCGAGTGTGCGGTCATTAATTGGCCCGCCGTCGTCGCTCACGACCTCAAGGCGAAGCCCCCAATCACCGTTCCGCAGTTCTACGCGGCGTTCGTGAAAGCTTTTGGCTTGTTCGAAGATCTGCCGCTCGACGTCAAGGCAAAGTACAGCAACACGGTCACCTTCATGAACCAAATGCTGGCCGTCCATGCTGGAGCCTAACAACAGCTTCGAGTCCGCGCGCGTTGCGCGCCCGACTCGTAAAAGCGATGCGCTTTTGCTCGCGGCTCAGCCGGAGCGTTAGGCCTCGCCGCGACTGATCCCAAACTGATGAACTCAGCACATAGAGATTTCTTTGCCCAGAACGGTTTTTTGAAGCTGCCGGCCTTCCATTCACGTGCTCGGCTGGCGGGAATTAAGGCAGGTGTGCTCAAGGAGCTCAAGAGATCCCCCAACTACGCTGGAACGTCGAAGTCGCACCGCAAGCTTCCTATCTTTCAACAGATCGTGCGATTGTCTGCGCTCGTGAAGGTGCGCGGCGCGCACGAGGAACTGATGACATCAGAGCTCCTTGAGATCATTGGCGAAGTGGCCGAACAACCACCGTCCTCGATTCAAGAGACACAGTTCCTCCTCTCGCCACCGAATCAAGGAAGCTGGACCTTGGCAGGAATGAACTGGCACGTCGATGTCCAGGCGGACGGGACAGATCGAGTGCCTGGCGTCCAAGCATTCTTTTTGATCGACGACGTGGTGCCACATGGTGGGGCCACGCTCGCATTGGCAGGATCGCACAAGCTCAAAAGGGCGGGCCCGAGCTCTCTGTCTGGCCTGCGAGAAATACTCAAGTCGCACGTCGACCTTGAGGACAAGCTTCGAGATATCGGCTTGACGGTGCTCGAGATGTCCGGACAGGCAGGCGATGTATACCTGATGGACATGCGCACGCTGCACACACCATCCATAAACGACTCCAAGAACGTCCGAATCATGGCTACATGTCGCTGTCTGCTGGAACGGTAGTTGTGGCGAGGCCTAACATTTCCATCAACAGGACGCTGCCCGGCAAGCCAGGCAGCGCCTCTCATGTCGAACGTTAGGCCATAAGAGATCGAACGATGCAGAGTCTTTTGATCATTGCGTTTGGCGAGCTATCCGACGAGGACTGGAAGGAAACAGTAGCCGCAGAAGAGGCATATTTGCGGGAACGAATTGCGTCCTACAGCGGCGGTGATTTTCTGAAGGCTGAAGCAAAAGCAACGAATATCGGGCGCGGCGCGGACTGGACTGTATTAGCTGTCTTCTTTGGGTTGGCCGCCGTTGCGATTCCCCAAGCCCATAAGAAAGTCCGTGAAAGTGTCGAGGAATGGATTCTCATATATCGGGAGTTGCATGCCTTCTTTGCCTGGCTTGTGAAGGGGAGAAATGCACTTTACCCTGACGAATATCTGTTTCTTAAGGCTATTGAGACTCTATCAGAGCAGTTGCGCTTGGAGGGCATGGAATTCAAAGGCATGACGAGAATTCCAGAATCAAATCCGGACCTCCAAGGGCGTGAAGCAATGATATTTTCTTTTGGGGACAACAAAAGGATAGTTCAAGTGGCTGTCGCCAGAAACGGAAACGTCTTGTGGGACAACTCGGTAGAGATGTAAGGACTTGGCCTAACAAACCAATGAAGCCGACGCCGGGTACCTTGGCGGTTCTCTTCAGCAGCCGCGGCGGCGCGGCTTATCGGTAGCGTTCGGCGTCATTCCGGCAGCGACTCCGCCCAGGCCTTGATCTCTGCCGTGGTGCGGAATTTGAAAGCGCGATTGCTCGCCAGGTGCGCCTTTGTGCCTATCATCAGCACCGCCATGGTGCCGGTCGCAAACGTCCACCATGCGCTGTCCCGGCTCACGTAGATGCACAACAGCAGGAATCCGAATGTGGCGGCGTCTTTGAGGATGCTTTCCATCAAGCTCTCTGTGCGGTCGAAAAACACATATTTTGGTTCGCTCATGCTCTTTCCTTTGTCAGTTCCGCCGAACAAGCCGCTCCAGCCGACAGGCAAAAGCGGCGCGGTTTCAGTTTTCTATCTGGCCTTCGTGGGCCGCTTTTGCCTGTCGGCTGAGCGGCGGCGTTAGGCATTACTCGTTCCGTCAAGAAATTATATGTAAGAGGCCAATAATGAACAGAAAAGCAAAATGTTCGTGGTGGGAAAGTACAAATAGAGCTTGCAGGTGACCCAAAGATGGTGATTACGTGCAGTTGTTTAAACTGTCAAAAACGAACGGGCTCGGTATTTGGAGTTGGGGCGTACTTTGGTAACGACCAAATAGTATCAAAACAAGGCGATCCTAAGTTGTTCGTTGATACGAGCGATGACGGGAGAAAACTCTACCGTTCGTTTTGCCCTAATTGCGGTTCTACCGTTCATTGGGAAGCTGAGTTCATGCCAAACGCAGTTGGTGTGGCTGTTGGGTGTTTTGAAGATCCGAAGTTCCCAGAGCCAGTTGCGGCAGCATGGAATAGATCGAAACATGATTGGGTTAATTTTCCTGAAAGCTGGCCAAAATCAGATACACAGGAATTTAAGAAAAATGCCTAACAATAGCGGTCAAGCGGACCCACTTCCGCGGTCCGCTTACCGCTGGCGTTCGGCCCCATAAGACGACAAGGCCCGCTCGCCTTACTCTCACAACATTGAAGGACATCTCACCTTGCCTGCATTTTCCATCGATACCGCACAGATCGAAAAGATTCGAAGCCTTCCATTCCTGGCAAATGATCATCCTCCACTTGCAAACATGAAGTTGTGGGAAGACACGCAATCCAAACTTTCCTGCTACTACGCGCCATTCGAGTATCTCAATGCTGATGCGAAGCTCATTCTTGTCGGAATTACGCCCGGTGGCACACAAATGAACCGAGCACTAAACGCAGCGCGTTCAGCACTCGCAACTGGTACGCCCGTCGCGGAGGCAATTCGAAAAGTAAAGCGCGAGGGCAGTTTCAGCGGAGCGATGCGACCTAACATTGTCAATACGCTCAACCGTCTTGGGTACCACAAGAAGCTCGGCATAACGTGCGCCAGCAAGCTATGGGACACGCATGACCACCTTGTACAGTTTTGCTCCCTTTTGAAGTTCCCCGTCTTCGTGAATGGCAACGACTACAACGGGAACCCAAAAGCACACAAGAACGAAGATCTGAAGCGCTTGTTAAGCGAGCATTTCGTCAAAGACATGGCGGCGCTTCCACACGACGCTATGCTTGTCCCGCTCGGTGATACCGTTCTTGAGGTTGTCGCTTGGCTGAACGAATTCCCCAAGACATCATGAAGTTTGAGGGGCGTCTCGTCGCACCACCCCATCCAAGCGGAGCAAATGCGGAGTCCATCGCGCTGCTCTTGGAACCGACCTACCCGACCGAGAGCGCGTATACCGGAGCGCATGTATCGTGACTACTTGGCACGTGAACATGGAAGAGAAGGGTGGTAAGCCACAATCCGAACTGAAAGTACAAAGCGGCAAGAGCCTCGCGCTGGAGCTCTATGCTCTTCGTTCGTCGAGCGTATGGCCTCCAGTAGGGACGACATGTGGCCGAACCCTGCGGTCAACCGGACCTGCCGCATAAAGCCGCGGCAGGTCGTTACCTTGAACGTTATGTTGAAAAAAGAATTAATGGAAACTCGGGCGTATCACGAATATGTGGCAAACCTTCTTCCTTTTCTAGGCAGGAGATAGAGCAAACACTGGTGGCTTTAGAAAAGGTTGAATCAATAAAATGGGTTTAATAAGTGACACGCTAAAATCAAAGCCAGTGGAAAAACCTGCTCAACACCGAGGTGGCAAGGAAACAGATTATTTTCTTGTTCAAATTACCATTGAAGACGCAGAGAAAATAGTTGAAGCGCTAGGCACATTAGAAGCGCAGTCAGTAAGCCCCGAAGGACATACAACGCGCGAGGCTTCGCATTATGCTTCATTACTGGATAGGTGGCTTAATTATGTCAAATCATTGTAATCGGCAAAATCAACATAACCAAGCCATTAAAACCGACGCTCGTACCTCGCGCGGCTTATGGCAACGTTATACCTTATAGAGAGATAGCAAAATGGAAAGTAAAATAATTTGTACAAGTAATGCGGAAAATTGGTTTTATTGTTGCAAGGGAAGTAGTAATGGAACGCAAAAAGTTGATTATTTTCGGTTAAGTGTATGGGCTACTTACGAAAATGGAGAGCCGATTGGTCTGCTATCATTAAAAAAAGAAAATACTTTTTATTTAGCTAAGCCTTCTGTTGAGGATGGGTTTTATATTCATTGGAATGAACTAGATGAAGACCAACAAAAAGAAGCACTTGAACAGGGTAGAATAAGCCCTGCACAAATAAGTGCTTGGGAACGTGAATAGTTGGAATGTTTGCGCTTAGTATAACCATCGGGTCAACTTGACCGGCAAAAGCTACGCGCCTATCGTCGCTACGCATTTGCCGTCAAGTTACCCTTATCGTTATGCACACATATGAGGAATGACATGCAATATCTGCTCATTATCAGTCATGATGACTCTTTTACTCCGACTGAAACCTTGATAAGGGACATCGGTTCCTGGATAAAAGAGATGGAGCGCAGGGGAGTTCGTATGTATGGCAATCCATTGCGGCCAGCCAATGATGCCACAACCGCCCGTGTGCGAGAAGGCAAGGTAGTACTAAAGAAAGGCCCTTTCTCCGACTCAATTGAAAAGATGTGTGCCTATGAATTGATTGAGTGTGCGAGCGATGAGGAAGCAATCGAAGTTGCGTCATCGCATCCAATGGCAAAGGTTGCAACGATTGAGGTAAGAGCGGTTTGGAACGAACTGGCTGCTCGGTAGACGAGACTGATGAGATTGGCGTAGAACCTCAAAGCATGAATATGTCCCATGAGTTGCATAATGGAGTTATGTAAGTGAGCAATATTAAAAATTCGACGTTGCAGATCATTGATGCCTACAAAGCTGCGGTTTTTGAGAAGAATGTCGACGCGTTCATAAGTTTATACAGCAAGGATATGTGGGTATTCGACGCCTGGGGCGTCTGGTCCTACGACAACCCAGAGTCCTGGCGGACAATGGTTGCTGAATGGTTTACATCACTCGGAAACGAACGTGTTAAGGTTAGTTTCGATGAGGTGCGAACCATAGA
Source organism: Methylocaldum marinum (assembly GCF_003584645.1). Taxonomy (GTDB): domain Bacteria; phylum Pseudomonadota; class Gammaproteobacteria; order Methylococcales; family Methylococcaceae; genus Methylocaldum; species Methylocaldum marinum. The sequence continues at coordinate 1,145 of NZ_AP017928.1, read as the reverse complement.
TGAGCAGCGATTGACCATAGTCACGTCCATAGTCACCTATACTGGTTATTCCGCTGAGGGTAAGAATCTGCGCTCCCTGCAGAATCGCCTTACCTGGGCACTCAAACTAGAGGGAAATGCTGTGAGAATCGTTCACGAACATACATCGGTGCCTATAGGTTTTAATGATAAAAAGGCAATCCTACTGCGCGAGACTCAATCATGCCCAGCCAAAAACGCATAACATGGCGCTCAAGCCGACCCGCTTCCGCTACGCTCCAGCGGTCGGCTTAGCTTTACGTTATGCGGTTTAGAAGTAACAGTGTAGCAAGTGAAAAAGTGGAGAAATCAGTATGGCGAATTTTGTAATATTAATTGGTGGCCCAGGCTTATTTAAAGGCTGCGATAAAGCCCATGACCAGACATGGACAAATTATATTGTACCATTGCAACTGGCCGCGCAGAAAAACCTGTACAAGAAACAATCGGGCGAAGTGGTTCATTGGGTTTTGTACGAGCCCCCTATAGAAGACGATGGCAAGATGATTCAGTCATCACAAAAAAAGAAAAAAAGGAGGTCGATGGTTATCACCTCCACAGTATACGAAAAGCGGCTGCAGATAAAATTATAGGAAAAGGTGCATCTAGCTATGTCAACAGAATCCAAACTATTGCAAATACTAATGGCATTAAATACAAAGGGATTAACAAGCCTAGTGAATTTTGGAGTTATTTACAATCATTAGGTGATAACTCTATTTCTAGAGTTTGGTATAGCGGTCATGCCAGTGGCTCGGGCTTAATGCTTGCCCTTACACATTCTAATACATGTGTAGCTCAAGCTTCACCTAATGATATGATTTTGAATACAGATATATCTAAATATGTTAGTTTGAAGAAAAAGTTTAATAGCAAATCAATGAGCGTATCAAAATTTTACGGCTGTTATACAGAAGGGTTTGCGAAAGAGTGGAGTAAAACTTTTAAGTTAGGTGCTGCGGGTGCTAAGCAAAAATAGATTTTGGTGTAATTGATCGGCTATCCAAATATAGTTAATATAATGGAGAGAATCGAAAAAACACCCACCTCAGTTGGGCAAACAGGTTGGACGGTACATAAATAATGTTTAATGTGCTACAGGAATCTGCTAAAATTATTTTAGTTGG